>CAZOCL010000083.1:0-20136 GCA_964578245.1 uncultured Klebsiella sp.
GCAAGATCATCACGATCGAGGACCCGATCGAATACCAGCTCAAGGGCGTCAACCAGATCCAGGTGTCGGAAAAATCCGGCCTGACCTTCGCCCGCGGCCTGCGCTCAATCCTGCGCCACGATCCCGACGTCATCCTCATCGGCGAAATCCGCGACCAGGAGACGGCGCAGATCGCCGTGCAGGCGTCGCTCACCGGCCACCTGGTGTTCTCCACGCTGCACACGAACGATGCGCCCGGCGCGCTGACCCGGCTCGTGGACATGGGCGTGGAGCCGTATCTGGTCGCCAGTTCGCTCGAGGCCGTGCTCGCCCAGCGCCTCGTGCGCGTGCTCTGCCCGCAGTGCAAGGTGGTGGATGAGTCTCCGACCGCCGCCGCTTACAAGACCAAGCTGGGCATTCCGCTGAACCACAAGATTTTCAAGTCGGTCGGCTGCCGGGAATGCCGCAACACCGGCTTCCACGGGCGTAACGCCATCTTTGAGTGGATGGACACCAATGTGGAAATCCGGCAGTTGATTCTGCAGAACACTTCCACGGACAAGCTTCGGGACGCGGCCATCCGCGACGGCATGCGCACCTTGGCGGAAGACGGCTGGCGGCTGGTCCGTCAGGGCGTCACCACCGTGGAGGAAGTGCTCAGTGTGACCACGGCGAAGGAAGTTTCACAGAGCACGATCAATCCCGCTGGCGAAGGCGGGGAGACGGCAGCGGCCCTGGCCGTCGCGCGCTAACCCATGAGCACTTTCCAGTATCGCGCGCTTCATGCGAATGGCTCCGTCGCCGAAGGGGCGCTGGAGGCGAACGGCCGGCAGGATGCCTTCAAGCAGATGGAGGCCCGCGGCCTCCGCCCTATCAGTTTGACCGAGCGCAATGGCGCGGCAGCCAGCACGCGCACCGTCAGTGCCCCGCCCAAGCCCGCCGCCAAGGATTCCCGGCCCGCGCCCAAGGCTCCGCCGAAGGAGGGTGCCCCCAAGGATGCCAAACCCGCCGCTGCCGCGAATGTCCCCGCGCCCGCCGGTCTGGGTTTCGGCTCCAGCAAGATTACGCCACGGATGCTGGAGACGTTCACCCGGCTGCTCTCCAGCCTGCTTGCGGCTGGCGTGCCTCTGAGCCGCGCGCTCGTCATCCTTCAGCGCGAGGCAGCTAGTCCTGCGGCGCAGGCGAAGTGGAAGGAAATCCATGACTCGGTCGTGGATGGCATGACGCTCGCCGATGCGATGGCGAAGTCACCGGACGTGTTCCCGCGTGTGTATGTCGCGATGGTGGAGGCGGGTGAGACCGGCGGCTTTCTGGATGTGGTGCTCGCGCAGATCGCCGATTTCCAGGCGAGCGAGAAGGAGATGAAGGGCAAGGTGATGACCGCGATGCTGTATCCGGCCATCCTGCTCGTGCTCGCGCTGGGCGTGCTCGTCTTCCTGCTGGTGTTTTTCATCCCGCGCTTCCAGCTCGTCTTCGCCGGCTTCGGCGCGAAGCTGCCGCTGCTCACGCAGATGATCATCGGCGCGAGCGAAGTGCTGCGCACCTACGGTGTTCTCATTCTCCTCGGCACGTTCATCGTCGGCTATCTTGCGCGGAACTGGGTGACCTCACCGGTCGGCAGGCGCTCATGGGAGAGCTTGATTTTGCGCCTGCCGACCATCGGCAGCCTGGTCGCGCAGTTCGCCATGTCCCGCTTCTGCCGGATGCTCGGCACGCTGCTGGGCGCGGGCGTTCCGCTCATCGCGTGCTTGAACGTCGCGCGTCGGTCCATCGGCAACCAGATTCTCGTGGACGCGGTGGCGCACTCGATTGAACGGGTGAAAGAAGGCAAGGCGCTCGGCCCAAGCCTCGGCGACTGCCGGGTGCTCTTCAGCGGTTCGACGCTCGAAATGATTTCCGTCGCCGAGGAGAGCGGCAAGCTCGACGGCGAACTCATCCGCATCGCGAACGTGACGGAGGGCGATCTGGACCGGCAGTTGAAGACCGCGGTGGCGATGGCCGAGCCGCTGATGCTCTTCCTGATCGCCGGCTTTATCGGCACGATTTTCATCGGCATGGTCATCCCGATCTTCACGCTGCAGGAGCACATCAAGTAACTCTCAACCCGCAATCAACATGAACATTCGCATCACTGAAACCCGAAACCCAAAACTCCAGAACCGGAACCGCTCGCGAGGCTTCACGCTCATCGAGCTGCTCCTCGTGCTCGTCATCCTCGGCATCCTTGCCGCCATCGTCGTGCCCAAGTTCGCAGGGCGCACTGAGCAGGCGCGCGTCGCGGCGGCCACGACCCAGATCGCGGGCTTCCGCACCGCGCTGGATGCCTTCGAAGTGGACACCGGCGGCTACCCGAAGGGCAGCGAAGGGCTGATGGATCTCGTGCAGTCTCCGCGCGAGGCGACCGGCTGGAAGGGCCCCTACATGAATGAGATCCCGCTCGATCCGTGGCAGCACCCCTACGTGTATGTCTGCCCCGGCCGCAATAACCAGAGTGGCTACGATCTTTACAGCCTCGGACCGGATGGCCGCGAAGGCACTGACGACGACATCACCAACTGGTCGAAGGGCAAGTAACCTGACGTGAAGCGCCCCGCAGTCACCCTTACTGGACTGTTTGTCCTGGCCTTTGCAGCGGCCTGGGTGGTGTTGCCGCGCTTTGGAAGTCGTCCAGGCGCGGCGCGCATCGCGGCTACGACCTCACAACTGGCCACCTTTGCGGAGCAGATTGCGGCGTTCAAGAAGGACACCGGCCGTCTGCCGGAGGGCAAGAACGCATTGCTGCTGCTCACGCGAGAGTCCGAGGATCTGCAAGGCTGGAAAGGTCCGTATGCCCGCGAGATCCCGCTGGATCCCTGGGGCCATGCGTATCTGTATATTTGTCCCGGCCGAAGCAACCGGGATTCATACGACCTGTTTTCCGCCGGCCCGGATGGCATCGCGGGGACTGCGGACGACATCACCAACTGGTCCACGCCGAAGTGACTAACTCGTGATGAATCTCAACCGGCTCAACCACACGCCAGCGCGGCCCGGGCTTCCCGCTCGCTGCGGAGGCGTCGTGGCCGGTGCGGTTCGTCGCGCGTTCACTCTGATCGAACTGGTGCTCGTGATGGCGCTGCTCACCATCATCGTGAGCGTGTCGCTGCCGACGTTGAAAAGCTTCTTCAAGGGCCGCGACCTGAACTCCGAGGCGCGCCGGTTTCTCTCGCTCACCCACTACGCTGCCAGCCGCGCGGTGTCCGAAGGCGTTCCGATGGAGCTATACGTGGACCTGCAGCAGAAACTTTACGGCCTCCGTGCGCAGGCGGGCTTTTTGGAGAGCGATACCAAAGCGGTGCAATACAACCTGCCCGAGGATCTGAGTTTCGAGGTCACCAGCGCGCCATCTTCCAAGCTCTCTGGCGCCGACAATCTCAACGATCCGGCCAACGACTTTGCCAACGCCCCAGACACCCTGGACACCAGCAACCCCATCAAGATCATCCGCTTCAATTCTGACGGCTTCATCGGCGACAAAAGCCCGGCGGCCGTCATCCTCCGCCAGCGCGCATCGGATGGCTCTGCCGACGGCGACGCCATCGCCATCGCCCAGAGCGCTACGCGCTTGAATTATGAGATTCGCACCATTCAGCCTCAGCGCTAGTGGGGCAGGCTTCCAGCCTGCCGCTACGGGCGTCTCGCCCGGGCTGGCCCGTGTGCAGAACGCGGGCAGGATGCCCGCTATGGCAGCCGGGACGGCTGCCCCACTACGGCGTCGCCGGTGCGCCGCGTTCACGCTGGCCGAGGTGCTGGCGGCGCTGCTGTTCATGGCCATCGTCATCCCGGTGGCGCTGGAAGGGCTGCGCATCGCCAGTCTGGCGGGGCAGGTCGGCGAGCGGAAGGCCGTGGCGGCGCGCGTGGCGGATCGCGTGCTCAATGAATTCGCCGTGACCGGTGCGCTGCCGGGTGGCAATGACAGCGGGTCCATCATGGAAGGTCCCTATGAGTATCGGTGGTCGGTCGAGTCGGGGGCCTGGCTGGACGACGCCACGGTGCAGCTCAAGACCGTGAAGGTGATGTATCAGGTCCAGGGCCGTGATTACGAAGTGACGTTGAGCACGCTGACGGGGGTGGCTTCGCTATGAAGGTGGCGCGCGTCCATTCTGGATCTGCGGCTGAGCTTGATCGGCGTGGCTCCGTGCTGCGTGTTGCGTGTTGCGTGGAGGACTCCGGGTGGGTTCGTGCTCACGCAACACGCAACACGCAGCACGCAACCGGTCGTTCCGCCTTCACCCTGCTCGAACTCCTCATCGCCGTCGTCGCCTTCGCCATCGTGCTCGCCGCCATCAACGGGGTGTTCTACAGCGGCTTGAAGCTGCGCAATCGTTCGGCGGCTTCACTCGAGAAGTCGCTGCCGCTCACGCAGGCTCTGGGCATCATCAAGCGCGACCTTGCCAATCTGGCCGCCCCCGGCGGAACCCTGGCCGGTGAATTGCAGACCTCACCGACCGGCAGCGGACTTTCCAGTGCGCCAAAGTTCGGTTCCTTGGCGGGCGCGACGGGCGCGGCGGGTGGCATGAGCGGCCAGTCGGCGCAGGTCAGCCCGGATTTCCACACGCTCTCCGGCTTGCTCGACACTGATCTTCCCTGGCCGAATGTGCAGAAGGTCGCCTATCTGCTGGTGGATTCCACCAACCGCAATGCCTTGGGCAAAGACCTGATCCGGGCGGTCACCCGGAACTTGCTCCCGTCCGGCGGCATTGAGGAAGATCCGGTCGAGCAACTGCTCCTCACGGATGTGGCGGACGTGCAGTTTTTTTACCACGACGGCACGGACTGGCAGGACTCGTGGGATTCCACGGCGAGCGACACGATGAAGCTCCCGCGGGCGATCAAGCTGCAGTTACAGATGGCGGCCGAGGACCGCGCCAGCCAGCAGACCCCGATCGAACTGGTGGTTCCCATCGTGGTGGAAGCCAGCACAAACTCGACTTCCGCAGCCACGGGAGGAACGCAATGAGGCTGTCCGAACGCCATGCGGTTCAGCGGCACGCGCAACAGGCATCCGTGCTCATCATCGTGCTCTGGGTGGCGTTCGGTTTGGTGAGTCTGGCCATTTACTTCGCAAACTCCTCCTCGCTCGAGCTGCGTGCGGCGGACAACCGGGTGGCGAGCCTTGAGGCGGAGCAGGCCATTGCCGGTGCTGCGCGCTATCTGAGCAACGCGCTCGCAACGGTCACTGAGCCGGGCATTCCGCCTGACCCGACCCTGCTCAAAGCGGAGGCGGTGCTGGTCGGAAACGCGCGTTTCTGGCTGATCGGCCAGCCACTGGAAGAGGACGATGACGAGCAACCGACCTGGGGACTCGTGGATGAGGCTTCCAAACTCAACCTGAACACCGCCACCGCTGAAGCATTGTCGCGGCTGCCGCGCATGACCCCCGAACTAGCCGCTGCGATTGTGGACTGGCGGGACAAGGACAGCAACCCGTCCGAGAATGGCGCGGAGGATGAAATCTACGGTCGGCTGAACCCGCCTTACCGCTGCAAGAACGCGCCGTTTGAGAGCATCGAAGAGCTGCGCCTGGTTTATGGGTTCACCCAGGAAATCCTTTACGACGAGGACGCGAACATGAACGCCGTGCTCGACCCCAACGAGAATGACGAGGACGCGACGTCTCCGAACGACAACCACGACGGCGTGCTGAACCGGGGCGTGCTCGCCTACGTGACCGCACACAGCAAGCAGTCCAATTTGCGCACCAACGGGGAGCCGAAGATCAACATTGGCACCGTGGATCAGGCAGGGTTGCGTCGGTTGATGACGGAGGCTGGCATCACCGCCGACCGCGTGGCGCAGGTGTTGCAGAAGTTCTCCACGGGCGCTCCGCTGGGCACCAACAACCCTGCCCAAGGCACGAATAATCCGCCCCAGCAAGCGAGTGGGGGCACGACCAACAACAGCGTGCTCCAGTTCTACATCCGCAGCGGCTTGCGGGCGGAGGAGTTTCAACTCATCGAAGGCGACCTTTCCGTTTCCACGAATTCATTCATTGAGGGGCTGGTCAACGTGAACACGGCCACCGCCACCGTCCTGGGCTGCCTGGCGGAGCTGGATGCGGCCAAGGCGGACGCGCTGGTCGCCACGCGCACCGGCACGGATACGCAGCATTCGATGGCCTGGGTGAAGGATGCCTTGAGCGAAGCGGATGCCTTCAAGCTCGGACCCTTGATCACCGGCCGTAGCTACGTTTACACGGCGGACATCGCGGCGCTCGGGCATCACGGGCGCGGCTACTCGCGCGTGAAGTTCATTTTCGACACGACCGAAGGCGGGGCAAAAATCCGCCTGCGGCAGGACCTTACCCACCTCGGCTGGGCGCTGGGGCTGGGGGTCCGCCAGCAGATCGCCGAGTTGCAGAACGCACCATGAACGCACCCAAGCAAACCACCGCGACTTCCCTGCTCGGCATCGCTTTCGACGGCAACCAGATGGAGATCGTCAGCATCAAGCGCACGAACGGCTCGGTGGAAATCCGGCAGTCCGCCACCGTGCTGCTGACGCTCGACCCGCTCACAAACGAACCGGATCTCGTGGGCGCGGAGATCCGCACGCATCTGGACAAGGCCGGGGTCAAGGACCGGCGCTGCGTCGTTGGTGTGCCGCTGAACTGGGCGCTGACGCTCGCGGTGAAGGTGCCCGCCGGGCTGGCGCCCGAGGACGTGCAGAATCTCCTGCAGATGGAAGCCGAGCGCGGTTTTCCCTACGCGCCGGAAACCCTGATGCAAGGGCAGTCGCTCGTTGGTGCGGACACGGGGGAGCGCACCGCGACCTTGGTGGCGATCCCGCGTGACCATGTGATCCGCCTGCAGGAGGCGCTGGAATCCATCAACCTCCGGCCACTGAGCTTTTCGCTGGGCATCACCTCGCTTCAGCCGGTTGCGGATTCCGAGAGCGCCGGCGGGGTCGTGGCACTGCTCCCGGGTGAGAAAGGCGTCGGCCTGCAAGTCTCAGCCCAGGGCGGAGTTGCCGCGCTGCGCCTCCTCGAGAGCGCGTTCGAGCAGGACGGTGCCGAGCGGCGGGTGCAAAAGGATTACCTCGCCCGCGAGCTGCGCATCACTCTCGGCCAGTTGCCGGATGACGCGCGGGCAACGGTGCGGAACTTGAAGGTGTTCGGTTCGGGCGAACTCGCCGAAGAGGTCTATGAGCAAATCCGCCCCCGGGCCGAGGCGCTGGGCATGCGCGCGCAACTGGTGAAGGAATTCGCCCCGTTGGACTTCGGCGTGGCCTTGCCGCCGAAGACCGCCGCCTCGGCGGCTCTGAGTCTCGCCGTGAGGCATCTGACTGGGAAACCGGCGGTCTTTGAATTCCTCCCGCCGCGCATCAGCCGGTGGAAGCAGTTCACCGAGCAGCAGGCCTCCAAGAAAGTTTTTTACACCGTGGCAGTGCTCGCCCTGACCACCCTGGTCGCGGCTGGTGCTTTCGGCTGGCAGCAGTGGCGGCTGAACAAGCTTGAAACCCAGTGGAAGGGGATGGAGGCCCGGGTCACGCAGATCAAGGACATGGAGGGGAAGATCCGCAAGTATCGTCCCTGGTTCGACGAGTCCTTCCGCGCGCTGAGCATTCTCAAGAAAATCACCGAGGCGTTTCCGGAGGACGGGGGAGTGGCCGCCAAGTCGGTGGAGATTCGGGACCGTTCCGGCGTGACCTGCAGCGGCACCGCGCGCAACAACGCCGCGCTGCTCCGCATGCTCGACCATCTGCGGGCCACGAAACAGATCACCGATGTGAAAGTCGAGCACGTCAAGGGCGGCCAGAATGGCCAGCCGCTGGAGTTCACCTTTAATTTTCACTGGGGCGACGCGCCTCAGGCAAGCCGATGAACAACAAGAACCGCGAACAATTGCTGGGGATTTTCGCCATTGCGGCCGTGCTGCTGATGGTGGGCGACAAGTTTGTCCTCACGCCGCTGACCGAGAGCTGGAAGGCGCGCACCAAGACCATCGCCGATCTGGAGAAGCAGGTCGTCGATGGCGACCGGCTGCTCACGCGTGATCGCGTGGTGCGGGAGAAGTGGAACTCGATGCGGGCCAACACGCTGACCAACGAGGTCTCCCTGGCGGAGGGCCAGGCGCTGCGGGCGTTTGAGCGCTGGTCACGCGATGCGGGGGTCAGCGTCAGCGGGCTCAAGCCCCAATGGAAGCGCGCTTCCAGCGGCGAGGAATATCAGACGCTGGAGTGCCGGGCGGATGCGACCGGCAGCCTGTCGAGCCTGGCGCGCTTCCTGTATCAAATTGAAAAAGACCCGCTGGCCATGCGGGTGGATGTGGTGGATCTGACCACGCGGGACGCCGATGGTCGCAACCTTACCATGTCGCTGCAGCTCAGCGGCCTGGTGCTCACCCCGAAGCGCAATGAAAACCCCGCGAAATAACCCCGCTGCCGGTCGTTGCAACATGCTGGCCGTCAGCGGCAAAGCATGCGAGGCTGCTGCCATGCACCCGGCCTGGCTCTCAACCATTGCACTTGGTGGCACGTTGCTGTTCAGCACCTGGACCGTAAACGCGCAGAACCGCACCAACGGGCCGGCCCCGCAGGCGGCGGTCAAACCAGCGGTTGCCCCCCCGGCTCCAGTGCTGAGCTTTGACAGTTTCAAGGCCATCCCGGACCGCAATATTTTCAACACCCGCCGTTCCGTGCGTCAGGTGGAAGCGCCGGTCGTGCAGCGGCGTGAGGTGATCGTCGAATCTTTCGCCTTGCTGGGCACGCTGGACTATCCCAAGGGTTCGGTCGCGTTTTTCGAGGGCAGCAGCGCCAGTTTCCGCAAGGCCGTGAAGGTGGATGAATCCATCGGCGGCTGCAAAGTCACTGCGATCGAGCCAGCGCTCGTGAAGCTCGAGGCCAATGGCAAGCCGGTGGACCTGCCCATTGGTTACATGCTCCGCCGCGAGGACGACGGGGACTGGAAGCTGCGCGAGGCTGAGCGCCCGACGGACTTTGGCTCGCCGGTGTCGTCCACACCCAGCTTTGGCAGCACGTTTGGCAGCATGTCTTCCAGCCGGGATTCTCGTTTTGGCAGTTCCTCCAGTGGCCGCGATTCACGCAGTTCCTCGTTCAATTCGCGCTCGCCGTTTGGGAACGAAACCCCGGCCGACTCGGCTCAACGCCGCATCCGTGACCAGGACAAGAACGGCGACGGCAAAATATCACGCGACGAGGCGGACAGCCGGCTGCGCCAGAACTTCGACCTGATGGATCGCAACCGTGACGGCTTTGTGGATGCCGAGGAATACACCGCCTATTACGCCTCGCGGATGGGCGGCGGTTCGGTCACCCCTGGCAGCAGTTTCAATACCGGCAATTCCTCCACTTCCGGGGGAACCTTCAGTTCGGGCGCCAGCTCCAACGCGAGCAGCCCAGGCACTTCCGGCACCCCCGCCGCCGGCACCACCAGCAGCCCAGGCGGCACCTCGGAAAGTGATCTTTTAAGACGACTTATGGAACAACGTGCTCGGGAGAATCGATAACATGAAAGCAACTTTGACCTTTATCCTCGCAGCCGGACTGGCCGCGAATGGACTGGCCCAAAACCAGCCGGTGCCAGCACCGGCCCCAACTCCCGCCGCGCCGACGGCTCCGGCCACCTTGGATGCGGCGAAGGCTGCCGAGGCCAAGCCTGCCGAAGTTCCGGCGGTGGTCGTGCCCAAGGAACCGGTGAAGCGTGTCACCAGCGAGACGGAAAAGGGCATGCGCCTGAACTTCCGCGGGGTGCCGCTGGAAATGGTGCTCGACTACTTCGCCGAGGCCGCCGGATTCATCATCGTGCCCAAGGTGGACATCAAGGGCCGGGTGGATGTCTGGAGCAACGAGTCGTTGACCAAGGACGAGGCCGTGGACGTGCTGAACAACGTGCTCGGGCGCAACGGCTACGCCGCGTTCCGCACCGGTCGCACCTTGAACATCATCAACAAGGACGAGATGCGCCAGCGGCCCATCCCGACCAACGCGGGCAGCGATCCGGAGAAAATTCCGGCCACGGAAAGCATGGTCACCCAGATCATCCCGGTGAAGTTCATCAGCGCGGAGCAGGTGATCAAAAACCTGGAAACGCTGCTGCCAACCTCTTCGACGATCACCGCCAATGCGGGAGCCAACGCGCTGGTCATCACGGACACGCAGGTCAACATCAAGCGCGTGGCTGAAATCATCAAGGCGCTGGACACCCCGGTGGCTAGTATTTCCGCGATCCGGGTCTTCACCCTCAAGTTCGCCGATGCCAAATCCCTGGCGACCGTGGTGAAAGATCTGTTCACCACCGATTCGCGTGGCGGCGGCGGCAACCAGCAGGGCGGGGTGGACCCGCGCCAGCAGTTCTTCCAGGGCCGCTTCGGCGGTGGTGCCGGTGGTGGTGGCGGACGCGGCGGGGCTGGCGGCGCTGGCGGGGCGGGTGGCAGCGGCGGTCGTGTATCCACGCCGAAGGTCTCCGCCTCGGCTGATGAATTGAGCAACTCGCTCATCGTGAGTGCGCCGGAGGATGCCATGACGATGATTGAAGACGTGGTCAAGCAGGTGGATGTGCCGGTCGAGGACGTCACCGAAGTGAAAGTGTTCCGCCTCAAGTATGCGAATGCGGACGAAACGGCCAACATGCTCAAGAACCTCTTTCCCGACACGTCCACCCAGGGCAACACCCGCGCCGGGGGCGGCGGTGGCTTTCGCGGTGGCTTCTTCGGAGGTGGTCAGACGGGCGGCGGTGCCGCCGGGGCCGCTGGTGCCGCCGGACAGAGCCAGCGCGCCTTGAAGCAAAACCGGGTCGTGGCTGTGGCGGACAACCGCACCATGTCCGTGATCGTGACTGCCTCGCCCCTGATCATGGAGCAGATCACCGGCATGATCACCCAACTCGACTCGGATCCCTCGAAGCAGCAGAAGGTCTTCGTGATCCCGGTCGAAAATGCCGATCCGGCGCAGATGCAGCAGATCCTCCAGAGCCTGTTCCCGACGCAAAGCGGCCGGACCGGCCAGTCCTCCACCAGCCAGAACGGGCGGAGCGGCTTTGGCACCGGCACCACGACCCGCAACAATGGCGGCAACGGCACGGGCTCGAACCGCAACGGCAACAGCGGAAACAGTTCCGGCGGCGGGCGCAGCGGGGGCACCGGCTTTGGTGGCGGGAATAGTTTCGGCGGCAACTGATCACGGCATTTACCACGAATCACTTTGAAAGGCATGATGATGAAACACAGTTCGTTGACAGGGATGGGATTGGGCTGCCTGCTGGCCGGCGTGCTGGCAGGGAAGGCGCACGCGCAGTTCACACCGTTTGGCGGTGGCTTCGGCGGCGGCGGGTTTGGCGGTGGTGGCAACACCTCGCGGTCCTCCCAGAGCGGTGTCGGCCAGCCAATGGGCGGCGCAGACATCTCGTTTGACCCGGAGACGCGCAAACTCGTCGTGGTAACCGACGAGAAGACCATGCTCCAGATGAAGGAGATCATCGCCGGGCTGGACCGGCCCTCACCGCAGGTGCTGATCAAGGTCATCTTCCTCGAGGCGACCTATAACAAAGACTCCGACATCGGCTTCACCGGGGGTTACAGCCACGACACCAAGCTTCAGGGCGTGAGTGGCGTCGCTGGGCAGGGGTTTGGTAATGCGCCGATCACCACGCTCGCCGGCGTGGTCACCCAGGCCGCGCCGGGCGCGGGCATCTATTCGATCCTCGGCAACGATTTTCAGGCCACGCTTCGGGCGATCGCCACTGCCGGCAAGACCGAGGTGCTCTCCCGCCCCTCCATCCTGGCGCGCAACAACCAGGCGGCGACCATCAGCCTGGGCCAGCAGGTCCCGTTGATCAGCAACACGCGGTTCGACACGTTCGGCAACCAGATCAACACGGTGACCTATCAGAACGTCGGCGTGAACCTGAGCGTCACGCCCTTCATCTCCTCCGATGGCAATGTGGAGATGACCGTCACGCCGGAGATTTCATCGCTGGCTGACAAGTCGCAGTGGGTGGCCATTTCCGCCGGGAGCAACGCAGTCGCCGCACCCGTAATCAACTCCCGTGTCGCCACCACCACGGTAGTCGTGCCGGATGGCCAGACGGTGGTCATCGGCGGCCTGATGGAAAACACCGTGACGGATTCAGAGAGCAAGATCCCTGGTCTGGGCGACATCCCCTTGCTCGGGAATCTCTTCAAGCGGAAGCAGAAGGGCAACGTGAAGCGCGAGCTGATGATCTTCCTCACGCCGACCATCGTCAAAGCCCCCGCGCAACTGGCGGGAATGACCCAGAATGAAAAGCAGAATCAAAAGATCGCTCCGCAGGCCTTCCCGCAGGAGGAGTTGAACCGCTTTCTGGACTCGATGCCGATGAAGGACGCGCCTCCGGGTGTCCCCTCACCGGCTCCTGGAAAGCCCTTGCCGAAATAACGTGGCGTTCCCGCCTTCATGATCCGTCACCCGCGACTTGCCTTCTTGCTGCTGGCTGCCGTCTGGGCCCTCGTGGCCGTCTGGCAGACCATGGAGCATGATCGCGTGGAGAAGGCGGCGCGCGAGGCGCTGATCCGCAGGTCGCGTGACATTACGGGCACAATGGGCAAGTTCATCGAGTCCCAGCGGCGCTTCGGCGTCGTGTCACAGGAGCGCATGGAAGTGGCTTTGCGTTCGGTCATCACTTTCGGCGGCTTGCAGTCGCTCGCTCTCCTAAACCGCACCGGTGAGATCGTTGCCTCGGCCGGCGCGCCGGTGGATCTGGAAGCCAAAGGGCTGGTGCAAAACGGCGTCCACTGGGGCGAAAAGCTGCTCACGGTGGTCAACCCAATGGACCTGGGGACCAACGTCGTCGTCGTCCTCCCTCCGCGCGACACGAATGCGCCGCCGCGTGAAGACTTCCGCCCGCCACCGCGACCGCCTGAGGACACCAACGCAGCCCCGGCCTCGCTCGCGACTGGCACGAATGCGATCGCTGGCACCAACGGGCCACCTGGCAGTCTGGTGTCCACTAACCGGCCTGAGCGGCGCGAACCCTTTCGCCGCCCGCCCGGAGGCTCGTTTGGTCGCCCGCCGTGGATCCCCGAGGCGGAGTTCAAGGCGCTGGCGGAGAACCGCACCACCCACAGCTTCCTGATTGCCCTTTCCACGGCCCCTGTAGTGAGCTCACGGGAGGCGGATCTCTGGATGCGCGCAATGATCGTGAGCTTCGCCGGTGTCGCGGCCATCGGTGTCGCCCTAGCACTCCGCAATTTGATGAAATCGGCGGACCTTCAACTCCGGCTGTTGCGAGCGAGCGAGATGAACCTGCACCTCCGCGAAATGAACCTCGCCGCCGCCGGCCTGGCCCACGAGACCAAAAACCCCCTCAACATCATCCGCGGCCTGGCACAGATGATTTCCAAGCAGGAGGACGCTCCCACAGCCGTCCGCGCGAAATCACGGGACATCGTGGATGAGGCGGACCGCGTGACCGCCCAGTTGAACGAGTTCATCAACTACTCCCGTCCACGCGAGGTTCGCCGTTCGCCCGTAGCCTTGAGTGCTGCGGTCGCCGAAGTCGTGCGTGCGCTGGGCTATGATCTGGAGGAGAAGGCCATTCAACTCACCGTGCAGCCCGATCTCCCGCGCATCGAGGCGGACGAGCAGTTGCTGCGACAGGCGCTTTTCAATCTCCTTCTGAACGCGACTCAGGCACTGGACCGGGGCGGGGAAATTCACGTGAGCGTCCTGCACAGTGGCGAACACAAACTGACGCTGGAGATCCGGGACAACGGTCCCGGCGTCGCCCCCGAGAACCGCAAGGAGATCTTCAAGCCCTACTTCACCACGCACCAGAAGGGCACCGGCCTGGGCCTCGCCATCGTCCAGCAAATCGTCCTGGCGCACGGCTGGGAGATCGAGTGTCAGCCCAACGAACCACGCGGTGCGCTGTTCCGCATCAGTCACGTCAAGACGCTGTCCTGAGCGATAGCGAACCCGCGGGTGGCTGGTCTTGCGTGGGAAAGGCTGCCTTCTGCCCCAAGGCTGGACGAATCTCCACATTTCCCGAACACTTCCCCAACGAATCGCATGACCGCCAAGCCCAGCGACCCGGCCGCTCCGCGCATCCTCATCGTGGATGACGATCCGGGCCAGCGCAGCCTGCTGCAGACGTTCCTCGGGCGCAACGGCCATGACCCGCTCGTGGCGGATTCGGGGGAGGCCGCGCTCAAGCTGCTGGCCACCAACCCGGTGAGCCTGATGATTTCCGACGTCCGCATGCCGGGCATGACCGGTCTGGAGACGCTGCGCCGCGCCCGCCAGCTTCACGCGCAGCTCCCGGTGCTGCTGGTCACTGCCTACGCCGACATACGCGAGGCCGTCGGGGCGATGCGCGATGGCGCGGTGAACTACTTGTCCAAGCCGATCGACCTGGATGAACTCCTGCGCATTGTCGAGCAGGCCACCGGCCGGCACCCGGGGGCGTCCGCCCTCCAGCCAGACGAGACCCCGCTGCCGGCGCACATCATCGCCGTCAGCCCGCTGATGCGCTCGGTGTTCCGCGATGCGGCACTCATCGCACCCTCGGAGAGCCGCGTGCTCATCACCGGCGAAAGCGGCGTGGGCAAGGAAGTGCTGGCCGACGCGATCCACGGCTGGAGCCCGCGGGTGAACGGCCCGCTGGTCAAGGTGAACTGCGCGGCGATCCCCGAAACGTTGCTGGAAAGCGAATTGTTCGGCCACGAGAAAGGCGCGTTTACCGGGGCGCACCAGTCCCGCACCGGCCGGTTTGAGGAGGCGAACGGAGGGACAATCTTTTTGGATGAAATCAGCGAAATGTCACCGCAATTGCAGGCCAAGCTCCTGCGGGTGACGCAGGACGGGGGCTTCCGCCGGGTCGGTTCGGGCAAGGAACTGCACACCAACGCCCGCATCCTGGCCGCCACCAACCGGAATCTGGAGGCGCTGATCAAGGAAGGCCGCTTCCGCGAAGACCTGTTCTACCGGCTGGCCGTCGTTGAACTCGGGGTGCCGCCGCTGCGGGAGCGGCGCGAGGACATTCTCCCGCTGGCAGCGCACTTCATCGCGCAGTTTGGCGGCGACAAGACGCGCTTTGCCCCCGCGGTGACGGAGTGCCTGGAGCGCTGCGCCTGGCCGGGCAACGTGCGCGAGCTGCGCAACGCGATGGAGCGCGCCGCCTTGCTTTCGCGTGGTGGCGTGGTGCTGCTGGAGCATCTGCCCAACCGCGTGCGGACCACCGAGCACATGCCGGCCGCACTGACCACTTCTGACGCCCAACGGCTCGAAGAGATCGAGCGGGATGCCATCCTCCAGGCCTTGAAGCGCCACGACTTCAATCGCACCGAGACGGCCAAAACCCTCGCCATCAGCCGGCGCGCGCTCACTTACAAGATTCAACGGCTGCGTGAGCTGGGCTTTCCGGTGGACCCGCCGGCTGCTTGAAGAGGAGCGCGGGCGATCACCGAAGCGGGGCGAACCCTTCCTTCCCACGCACCCACCAAGCGGCCCGGCGAGCCGCGCTCCGGGGACAGGCCAGGCTTGCACGGATAAGATGTTTCCCGCAATTGACGCCTCGCAGGGTCGCCTCCATATTCGCCCAGATGAAGCACGACATCGCGCGCCTTCTGGACACATGGGAATACAAGCCCGGGCAGGTGCTTGTCCGCCGGTTCAAGTCCAAGGACGGATCTGAAAAGATCCAGCTTCGCCTTGATCTGGGCGTGCTGCAGATGCATGCCGTGGGCCGGCCGGACGGCAAACGGCCGCTTGGGCACGAGTCGTTTTTCCATCATCTGGTCGCCCAGTTGGAGAAGCACCGTGCCGCCCACGAAGGCAACGATGAGGAGTTCGTCCTCACCGGCGAGGATTGCGCGCGGCTCCAGCAGGAGGCCATCCAGTATCATCACCGCTACATCTGCCTCTACCAGCTTGGTGACTACGAGGCGGTGGTGCGCGACGCCGAGCGGAACCTGGAAGTCTTTGATTTCGTGGACGAGTTCGCTGAGACGGACGAGCTGTCCTGGGCATTGCAGCAGTTCCGTCCGCAGCTCCTGCTCATGCTGACCCGTGCCAAGGGCATGATCGCGCTGGAGAAGAAGGAGTTTGCCGCCACCGCCCGCGAGGTGGAGAACGGCATCGCCTCCATCCGCGAGTTTTACAACGCTTTCGAGCGGCCGGAGCTGGCTGACCAGTCCGGCGAGATTAACTCGCTGGAGCAATGGCTGGAGAACCTCCGCAACAACCGCGAGAAGCGGGAAGACAAGCCCGACGCGCAGCCCCCGCAGCTCTCCGAGCGGCAGAAGCTGGAGCAGGCGTTGCAGGACGCGGTCTCACGCGAGGACTACGAGCAGGCGGCCCGGGTGCGCGATGCACTGAAGAACTTGAAGGCGCCGTAAGGGCACCCGCGAATTCTGCGGCGCTCCAACCACCGTGAAAGTCAGATTTCTATTCGGATTGCAGTGGCTGGCGCTGCTTTGCCTCAGCCTGGCTATTCTGCCGGTCTGGCTGCTAGTGGGTGTGATCCTTGGCTTGCGTGGCAGCCGACCGCTATTCAGCGAGCGAGGAACGTTTGACCTGGATGGCACGCCGGTGCGCTATCAGGTTTTCTCTCTGGAGTTCAGACCGGGCCAGGAGTCGCCGTGGTTGATCAATTTCCTGAATCTATACGGTCTTGATCTACTGCCTTCACTGGGCAGCGGTTTGAGAGGCTGGCTTTCTCCGAAAGCCGTGGCCCGTCTTTGGTTTCCTGCTGGCTTCAGTCGATTCGAGCATCGGGGGTGATCCGTCCGAGTAGTTGCGTTCCTCTCCGGCTTGGGCAGACTGCGCCGCCGTGCGTGCCTGCATCATCTTCAATCCTACTGCGAAGGGTGACAAGGCACGCCATTTCCGTCGGCATGTGGACGACCTCGGCGGAGGGGTCGCGCTCAAGCCCACCCTGGCTCCCGGTGACGGACGGCGGCTCGCGACCGAGGCGGTGCGGGATGGTTTCGACACGCTCATCGCCGCTGGTGGTGACGGAACGCTGAACGAGGTGCTCAATGGTCTCGCCGACGCACCGGATGGTTTCGCCCGCGCCCGCCTGGCGGTGCTGCCGCTGGGGACGGTGAACGTCTTCGCGCGCGAACTTGGCCTGCCCCTAAACCTGCGTGCCGCGTGGCACGCGATTCAAACCGGCACGGAACGGAGAATTGATGCGCCCTTCGCCGAGTTCGTGGCTTCCGATGGTTCCCGGCAGCGTCGCTGGTTCGCGCAACTGGCCGGGGCCGGTCTGGATGCGCGGGCCATCAGCCTGGTGGACTGGGGGTTAAAGAAACGGTTTTCGCAACTGGCCTACGTCTATGCGGGCATGAAGGCGATGCGCGGGCCGCATCCGCTCATCACCGTGGAGGCGGACGGGCAGCGGGTTACGGGCGAATTTGTGCTCGTGGGAAACGGACGATTCTACGGCGGCAGCCTGCCCGTGTTCCCGCAGGCGAAGCTGGATGATGGCCTGCTCGACGTGTGCGTCTTCACGCGCGTGACGTGGGGCTTGGTGGCGCGCTATGCCATGGGCTTAGTGACGGGACACCCGCTAGTGCCAGATGATTTGAGAATGCTGCGCGTGTCGCGTTTCAAACTGTCGGCCGCAGTTGCGGTTCCGTTCGAGGTGGAAGGCGATTTGTGCGGAGCGCTGCCGGTGGAGATCGGGCTGGTGCCCGGCGCGCTGCGAGTCGTGGCGTGATGCCTACTTCCCGCCGGGCTTCACTGCCGAGACAACGATTGTTCGCCCGAGGAGCATGTCCATGGTGTTCATCGCGCGAACCAGCGGGGCATTCAACGTGTCCACGGTGCGATACTTGGCGACTTCTTTCTGGTAAGCCAGTGCGCCAAAGAGACGGATGAAGGGATAGAGCAGGACGAGCTTCGCGATGGCGGAGCGCTGCGGTTTGTCCACGGTCCACTCCACCTGCTCAAAGCCCGCGTCCATGAGCGCGTGCGCGATGTAAAAGAAAGAGACGGGGTTGATGTGGCCGCCCGTGGAATAAAGCGCGCCGTGCTTCACCGGCAGGGGACCGAAGAGGTTCCAGTAGCCGAACCACAGGAAGCGCAGGCGAGAGTTGAGGTTGAGAATGTTGGGAGTGGTCAACACGCACATGCCGCCCGGCTCCAGCACGCGGTAGAACTCGCGCAGCGTCTCGCGGAAGTGCTCCAGGTGCTCGATCACCTCGGTCGCGGTGACGAGATCAAAGGCATTGGCCGGGTAGGGCAGGGGCTGGGTGTTCAGATTGGCGATCTCCACGCGCTGGCCGGGGAGCTTCATCAACTGGTCGGTGTAATCGCAGGCGGAGGACTCGACCTTGAAACGCTCCCGCAGCAGTCGGATCAGTCCCCCGGTGCCGGCTCCGACATCGAGATGCTTGCGGAATGGCTGGGTGGCCGCGCGCTGTTCCGCGAGGCGGAGGACGGCAGTGTAGATGTTCTGGGTGCTCATGTCGGGCGCGCGGATAGTTCACCTTTCAGCCCACGCTGAAAAGCAAAAGGCAGGCACGAGGCCTGCCTTTGCGGGAGAGTTAAGGAACGGGCTCAGGCCTTGGCAGTCTTGCCCTTGCGTTCCGGCTTGGCTTCGGCGGCCGGGGCGGGAGCTTCCGCCTTGGCTTCGGGACGGCGCTTGCCGCGCTTCTCGGTCTCGGGAGCCTGGGCGGCGGCGGCAACTTCCGCGGCGGGCATCGGGTTGCTGCTGACGATGACAACCTTGAGCGTGGTGAGGACGCCCTGGTGGAGGCGCATTTCGACTTCGTGCTCGCCCACGCCCTTGATCGGCTTCTCGATGTGGATCTTGCGCTTCTCGAGCGCGACATCGAACTGCTTCTTCAGCTCGTCCGCGATGGTGCCGTTGGTGACGCTGCCGAACATCTTGCCGTCATCGCCGGTCTTCACCGCGATGGTGAGCGTCATCTTGCCCAGGCTCTTGGCCAGTTCGGTCATGGCGTTCAGCTCGTGCGCTTCGCGCTCGGCGCGCTTCTGCCGGAGCGATTCCAGGCGGCGCTTGTTGCCGTGGGTGAGGGGGATCGCCTGGCCCTGCGGGAGCAGGTAGTTGCGGGCGTAGCCGGCGGAAACCTTCACCTGGTCGGATTCAGCGCCAAGGCCAATGATGGGATGCGTGAGGATGACTTCAATTTTGGGCATACGAAAAGCTAGGTTAAAAGTTCAGTAAATCAGAAGGGGACATCGTCGCCTTGAGGCGGTTCGTCACCGCCGGAGTCGGCGGGCGGGGCGCTGGCGGCGGGGCGGGCGGGACGGGCAGCCGGGGCGGACGACGGGGCGGACGACGGGGCAGCGGGGGCGCCGCCACCTTCGCGATTGCCGCTGTCCAGGAACGAGAAGGACTCCAAAGTGACGCCGAGCTTGCTGCGCTTCTGGCCAGTCTGCTTGTCGTCCCACTGGTCGAGCTTCAGGCGGCCTTCAATGAGGATGGAGCGGCCTTTGCGGAGGTATTGGCTGATCACCTCGGCCTGCTTGCCGAAGGAGTCAATGTCCACAAAGGTGGCCTCCTCGCGCTTCTGGCCGTCCTCGCCGGTCCAGGTGCGGTTGACTGCGAGGCCAAACTTCGCGATGGCAGTCCCTTTCGGGGTGTAGCGCAGCTCCGGGTCGCGCGTCAGGTTCCCGGCCAGGATCACTTTGTTGAAGTTGGCCATACGCGGCGGAGGTGAAGGTTACTTCTTGTCGGGGACCGGCACGGGCGCGTTCGTGAACGAGACGCGGAACACGTCGGCGCTCAGGGCGAACTTGGCGCGCAGCGGGGCGATGGCACCGGGCGCGGCCTCGAAGATGACGTTCAGGTAGAAGCCGGAGGAGTGCTTCTTGTCCGCGACGCGCGCGAACGGACGCTTGTCCATCTTCTGGACGGTTTCAACTTTGCCGCCGGCGGCGTTGATCTCGGAGCGCACCTTTTCGATGATGTCGGTCACGCCTTCTTCTTTGCCCGCAGTGTTCAGGATGAACAGGCCTTCGTAACGTTTCACGGTTTGTCTTTCTGCTGGGGCCGGCTCTTCACCGGCCCGTTAAACTGACTCATTGCCTTCTGGATGCCGGCAGCGAGCCAGCACCCGACTTGGTCGCCCGCTTGCGCGAGCACCTGCGCGAAGAGCTCCCGCTCATCCGCGCCAAATTTGCCGAGCACATGCCCGGTGATTTCCCGCACCG
>CAZOCL010000084.1:0-19958 GCA_964578245.1 uncultured Klebsiella sp.
GTGGCCGTGGTGCTTGGCGGATTCCACCAGCAGTTCGGTGTGGTTGATGGTGCGCTCCAGGCTGGCGCGGTAATGGGCGAGGCGGCGGTTGAACCAGTTGTAGGGCAGCAGGCAGAGGATCGCGATGCCCAGGCCGCCAGCGGTGGCGATCAGGGCCTCGGCGATGCCGCCGCTGACCTTTGCGGGCCCCAGTGCCTCGTCCCCGACGAAGCTGAACGAGTGCATGATGCCAGTGACGGTGCCGAGCAGGCCCAGCAGCGGGGCGAGGGTGATGAACGTGCCGAGAATCCAGAGCCGCTTCTCGGCGCGTTCGAGTTCGTCGGTCGCGCGGAGCTGCATGGCGCCGAGCAGCGAGGTGTGCGCGTGCAGCAGGCCCTCGCGCATGGTGAGGAGGAACGGATCGCCGGAGGATTCCGTGAGGCAGACGGCGCGCTCGAAACCACCGCTGGCGACGGCGTCGTAGGTCTCGTGGAGCGCGCGGGCGTTACAGCGGCGCTTGAGCTGCCACCACCAGAGGGCGCGCTCAGTCACGACGACGAGCGCGGCGATGAGGCAGAGCAAGATCGGCCACATGATGGGGCCGCCCTTGAGGAACAGGTTCACCGCGACATTCGCAAGGATCGGGTTCATTTCAGAAATCACTTAGTCAGTTCAAATCGGATCGCCACCTCGTGCAGCCGCACAGGGCCGGGCTTGAAGCGCCACTGGTCGCGGACGACGCGCACGGCCTCGCGGTTCAAGGCGCCCCATGGGGACGGGGAGCTTGGTTCCGCAGCGAGGACCCGGCCATCCGCGCCCACGCTAAAGCGGACGACCACGGTGCCTTCCTGTCCGGCGCGGCGGGCAGCGAACGGATAGTCCGGAGCAGGCTGATCCCCGTCACCATAGCCGAAGGTGAGAGATTCGACGGCGGGTGCAGCCACCGTGCCGGTGCTGGTGGCGGGGCCGGCACCGGTGCTGGGCTGGCCGCTTCCGCTCGTGGGTGCGTTCGTGGGTGCGGCTTTGGCCACGACCGTCACCGGCTGGGGAGCCGGGCGGACGAAGGCCGCCTGCTTGATCTCGACGATGCGCGACGGAGCCTCGATGGGCAGCGCGAAGGCCACCGCCGGACTGGGCGCGGCGACGGCCACAAGCTGCGGGGCCTGTGGCGGAGCAGCAGGCGCGAAGAGCGGCGGGGGCTGGGACGGGTCGGGTGGCGGCGGCAAGGCGGCGGGTGGCGGCGGCTCGGGCTGGGCGGACAGCTCCACCTTGATGAGTTCCGCCTGCACCGGCGGGGCGGGCGGGGCGGGCGGGCGGGGGCGTGAGTAAGGCAGCACGAATCCAATCCAACCGACCAGCAGGCAGCCGGCCCAGAGCACCAGCGTGGTGACCGGGACGAAGGAAAGCTCCGCCCACGCGCTGCTGCGGGCAGCGGCACGGGCGGGCGACTTTGATCCAGCGGCCGTCATTGCTTCCGACTCATCGAGCAACGTAGCCACCGGGGCAGCGCTTGTGAATTCGATTTGTCTCAAGCCGGTTCAATATGCAGGCAAGCCGCTGGCCTTGCTTCCGGCAGCTTGCGATTTGTTTCCGCACCCTTGCGCCACGGCGGGACCGCCGTGGCGCAAGCAGGTCTGGACTGCGTGATGTCGGTTACCATTTCCATTCGATGCCGGTGTAAAAGCCGCGGCCATCGCCCGGGAAGAACGACGGCTGGTCCACGACAGTTCCGCCGGGTCCGGTGGCGGCGGTGCGCAGGACGGCGGTGGTGGCGGCGTAGCGCTTGTCCGTCAGGTTGCGCACCTCGACGAACCCGGAGAGGCCGTGCTTGGTCTTGAAGCCGGCCTTGAGCCCAACCAGGGCGTAGGGGTCGGTGTAGAAGCGGTTGGCCAGGTCGATCGGAGATTTCGTGGCCACCCATTCCACGTTTGGCCCGGCGTAGAAGCCGCACGGGTGCTGGTAAAGCGCCTCGAAGCGGAGGTAGTGCTCGGGGATGCCAGCGATGGTGTTGTCCCGGAACACGTGGTCGTCCTGGAAGCGAAGTCGGCTCCAGAGGTAGTTCGCGCGGAAGACAATGGCATCGGCATCCTTGCCTTGCTTGTCCGTGGTGGTCAGCCCTTCCCAGACGCGGGCGGTGGCACCGGCCTCCACGCCCATGTGGACGGTGGTGCTGGCGTTGAGGCTGCCGTTGGGCGTGCCGTCGGGCAGGGCCAGCGAGAGCAGCTCGTTGTCCACCCACGCGTGAAACGCGGTGACATCCCAGCCGAAGCGGCCGGATTCGCCCCTTGTTCCAAGCTCCACGGTCCAGGCGGACTGGGCCTCGCGCGGGATGAAGATGGAGACCGGGGGAACACCGGCGGTGACGTTGCCCATGTCGCCGAAGGAGGGCGGCTCGAAGCTGCGGCTCACGTTGCCGAAGAACTGGACCTTCTCCGATTGCTCATAGATGAAGCCGACCTTCGGGTTGAGGCCCCAGTATTCCTGGTTGAAGGTCGGCTGGGCCACCTTCCCCTGCACGTCGCGGTTGGCCCAGGTGATCTGGGCGCCGGTCACGAGCGACAGCTTGTCGCCGACCCAATGGCGGTTCTCGGCGTAGAGGTCCAGATTTTCCGCTGTGCGGTAGGACTGGGCGACCAGGGCACCACGATTGCCCGCGTTGCTGGCGAACGTGGCGTTCTCCACCCAGCCGCCGGTGGGACTGAAACCCACTACGAACTGGTTGCGGCGACCGAGGACATCCTCGTCATAGCGCCAGCGGATGTCAGTTCCGAAGTCGTTGGAATTCTCGTCCGTGACGGTGGTGAAGGGGTGGTAGTAATCCTTGTGCGACCAGAAGGTGTTGACCTCCATGCGTCCGATGCCGGCGGCGAAGGAGGTCTTGTTGGCGATGCGATGCAGTTCAAATGCCCGGTGACGGTCACCCGCGACGCTGGCCGGATCAGCCAGTTGCGGGTTGGCCTCCAACAGCGCCTTGGTGATGCTGCCGGGCAGCTTCATGTCAGCGAGGGTGTAGGTGTAATACATGCGGCTCTCGATGCCCTCGGCGAACTGCCAGCCGAAGTTGCTGAACACGCGCTGGTTGCTCTGCCGGGCGTGCACACGGTAGCCATCTTGCCGCCCGTCCGTGACGGAGACGTAGTAGTCTGCCTGCCCGACGACTTGGCCGCTGCTGACCTGGCCGCGAATGTAGCCGAAGGAACCGAGTTCGAGCCGTGCCTGGGCGAGGTCCGCCGTGTAGCCGGTGGGCGTGACGTAATTGACCGCGCCGCCCATGGAGGTGGAACCGTATTGCAGCGCATTGGCACCGCGAAACACCTCGATGTAGCTCACGGCGAAGGGCTCGATGGATTGCATGTCCGAGGTGCCGTCGGCGAGGTTCAGGGGCGCGCCGTCCTGCATCAGCTTGAGCCCGCGCAACGGGGTGATGCGGTTGATGCCGCTGCCACGGATGGAGATCTTGGATTCATCCGCGCCGAAGCGGGACTGCACGAAGACGCCGGGAGTGTATTCCAGCATGTCTTTCATGTTGGAGATGCGGCCCGTGCGGAACTCCTCCGCCTTGATGAGCGAGACGCCGCCGGGGGTGGTGTAGATGGCTTCCTTGGCCTGCTCGGCGGTGGGGACGGTGTGGGAGGCGGGGGCTTCCTTCTTCCCGGTGACGACCACCTCCGGGAGTTTCACCGGGGGCTTGTTCGTGGCGGTCTGGGCGGGCAGGGCCAGCGCTCCGGCGAGGAGCGCGAACATGCCGGGGAGCAGGCGGGGGGAGTTGGCGGCTTTCGATTGGAAACGGATCAGTTTCATGTCAGGCGATCTAACTTTCAATGGGTGGGATGTGGGACTGATGCGGTGCGACCGCCGGGTGGATCAGGACAACAAACCACCTGGCAGTTCATCGAGTCCCGCATCCCAAATCTGCTTCTGGATTTCCACACCGCACACCGGGCACAGACCGGGGGCAGTTTTTAAGGAAGGGCGGAGAGGCGTCTGAAATCCGGGCCCGGACAGAAAGGACAATAACGGTCCGGGCTTCGGTATTTCGCCTCTCCGCCCAATGGGTTCCAAACATCGTGGCGCAAGGGCCGGACGAAGGTCCGCGGGAGAAGGGCAACGACCGGACAAAATACCCGGTCAAAGCCCGTGATCACGCGGGCTTGGGAGGAGGGACTAGGCCGCTCGGGGCGGCTGAAGAGGAGGGGACTCGGCACGCGGGGACGCGGCCTGGTCGGAACCGGTCGGGGACGAAAGCGGGGCGGGCGGCGTCAGGACGAAGCTGGTCGCGCAGGGCAGGGACTCGATCTTCACCAGTGGCTGAAGTGATTCCTTTTCCTGCTCGGACTGCTGGCCTTCGCGGACGAGTTTGCAGAGCCGGCAGGCGTTCTTGCCGTCGAAGGTTTTGACCAGCGCTTCTTTCAGGGAGGTCTGCTGCGCGAAGCTGACGAACATGCCAGTCCAGGCGACGGACTGCAGCAGCGCCCAGTGCAACCCTACGGAGAGGGCCACAGCCAGAATCACGGCAACTTTGGCGGCGCGCTTGAACAAGTTGCGGGTTTGATGCCATCGGCAGTTCGAGAATTCAAGCGTGATGTGATTTCGCGGTCCGTTTGGCACTGAATTTTGGAGGAGTGCCCGCGAAACACGCGAAAGAGCGAGAGAGGAACGGGAGTTGGACTGACGAATGGGGACTGACGAATGAAAACGAGGGAGTTGCGGCATGCTTGCGCGGCGGCGTGGTTCGTCCGCGTCGGTCGTGGGCAACATTGCTTCAACTGCGGTTTCTGCGTGCTTGAGCAAGGGCGGTGAATGTGTTCTCCTGCCCTGACCGCAATCCGCCTCATGAATATCCGTCGCCCTCTGACCGAACTGGCCGCTCTGGTGGTCCTCATCGAACTGCTTGGTGGTGCGCTGGCGGCGAAGGCGGCGGCGACGAATGTCCTGATGAGCGGCTTCTCTTTCACGCCTGTGGTGGTGAACATCAAGGTGGGCGACACGATCACTTGGGTGAATCAAGGCGGTTCTCACACCGCGAGCGGCACGGGCTCCGACCCGATCTGTGGCAACGGCACCATCGCGGTGAGCCAGTCAGTCACCTTCAATACCGCGGGTAGTTTCCCCTACCGGTGCAACTTTCACTTTGGGTTCGGGATGACTGGGCTGGTCGTGGTGGCTACCAGTGGCGTCGCTCCTACGGTGAGCATCACCACGCCTACCAACGGGGCGAGGTTTTTCTCCGGCAGCAGTTTTCCCGTGACGTTTGCACCTAACGATGCCGATGGCACGGTTTCCAAAGTCGAACTGTTTGAGGCCGGGAGCCTGGTCTTCACGCTGCCCGCTCCGTTCACGACGAACATCCAGGCTGGCGGGTTGGCCACCCACACGGTTGTCGCGGTCGCCACGGATAACGGCGGGCTGATGGGCACGTCCGCGCCGGTGACGTTTCAGTTCCTCTCGACCAATGTCACGCTGGTGCCGTCGTCGCTTTCCACCACGGCTTCCTTCACCGTGAGCAACACCGCAGTGGGGCACACCTATCTGCTCGACGCGCTCACGAACTTCACCGGCACGCTCCCCGCGAATTGGTTTCCCCTCGCCACGAACACCGCGCCGAGCAACAACTTCATCTTCTCGGACTCGGTGCTGACGAATCAGCTCCCACGGCTTTATCGCGTCCGGCAGTCCTTGTAAGCTCGCATGACGACGCTGCTCATCGCCACGCGTAACGCGCACAAGGTCGGGGAAATTCAGGCCATGCTGGGGGCTGGCTTCAACTGCCGGCCGTTGCTCAGGGATTTTCCGGCCGCACCGGTTGCCATCGAGGATGCGGACACGTTCGCTGGCAATGCGCTCAAGAAGGCGGCGTCGCTGTCTGAGTGGCTGGCCGGGCTGGCCAACTCCGCGCGCGACGCACTGGGGACTGAGCGGGCGTTTGTCCTGGCCGATGATTCCGGTCTCGAAGTGGATGCGCTTCACGGTGCGCCAGGTGTTCACTCAGCTCGTTTCGCCGCCCTGGACTCCGGGCAGGAAGGCAACAGCACGGACGCGGACAACAATGCGAAACTGCTGCGCCTGCTGGCGGACGTGCCGCAGGCGAAGCGCACGGCGCGTTTTCGCTGCGTGCTGGCACTGGTGGAGGTGAACCGGGCGGTCCCCCTGCTCACGCCGCAATTGTTTGATGGTGCGTGCGAGGGGTGGATTGAGTTCGCGCCGCGCGGTGTGGGTGGGTTCGGCTACGATCCGTTGTTCATTCCGCTGGGGCAGGGGAAGTCCTTCGCGGAACTGGGCGAGGAAGTGAAGAACGGAATGAGCCACCGGGCAAAGGCGGTGGGAAAGTTGCGGGAGTGGTTTGACCGAGAGGGGAAGTGATTAGTAATGAGTGATTAGTCGTTTCGGCACTCCGGGCCGCTGGACTAATCGCTAATCACTGACTGCTTAGCCCACCACGGCTTGCTGCACGGCCGGTGGCTTCTCCTCCACCGGTTTCTTCCAGACGTAGCGGAACATGATGGTGCGCAGGGCGGCGGTGATGGGGATGGCCAGCAGGCCGCCGAGGATGCCGCCGAGCAGCTTGGTGCCGGCCATCACGCAGATGATGATGGTGAGGGGGTGCAGGCCGACGCGGTTGCCGAGGATGCGCGGCGAGTAAACGAGGCCCTCCGCGAGCTGCACAAACACGAACACGCCGGCAACCGCGATGAAGTGTTTCGGATCACCGTATTGCACGGCGGCCAGAATCGCCGCGAGCACGAAGGTGATGATGCTGCCGATATAGGGCAGGATGCAGATCACCGCCGCGAGCGCCCCGAGCAACACGGCGTAGTCGATGCCGCAGAGCAGCAACCCGATGCCCAGCAGGGTGCCGGAGCAGATGGACACGAGGATCTGGCCGCGGAAGAAGACGATGATGCAGTCGTTGATGGACGAGAGGACGAAGACAAGTTCCTGCTTGGCGGCGGATTCGCGGATGGGGAGGTAGTCGCTCCAGTTGCTCTGGATGCCGGACTTTTCCAGCAGGAAGTAGAAGAGATAGACCGGCACGAGCGCGAGGCCGACGGCGTAGCCCATGAAGACGGCGAAGCTGCCCACGTGCGCCAGGAGCCAGTCCGAGATGAGCGGCACGGTGTCCTTGAGCGCCTGCTGCACTTTGGCGCCGATTTCCTCGTCCCACGCGATCTTGGCCTTCTGGCCCAGCGGCGAGTCGGCGAGCCAGAGGCTGAAGCGGTCCCGGAACTTGTCCGAATACTCAGGCAGGTTGTTGACCAGCTTGTTGGTCTGCACGACCAGTTCGGGAACCACAGTGCCAAGCATGAGCACCACGATGGCTAGGCCGATGAAGAAGACGAGGAGGATGGCCCGGATGCGGGGGATCTTCATCCGCTGCTCGCAGAAATCCACGACCGGGTCCAGCAGGCAGGCGATGATGCCCGCGACGGCCAGCGGCACGATGAGGGAGGCGAGCTTGTTGAGCAGCAGGCCGAGCGCCCACAAGGTCCCGCCGACGGCCCCGAGGACAACGGCCACCGCCAGGATCGTCAGGGAGAACCAGATGACCTGCGCCTGCTTGGTGGAGGGCGGCGGAAAGTTCATGCGAGGGGGAGCTTGCCGGTTGGCGGGGTCTGATTGAAGCAGAAAAACCAGAAGTTTGTTTCAAGCCGTCGCGGAAAAATTGGGGCCATATCGATTTGCAATGCAAGTCGGGAGCGTGTCGCCGGAGGCCATCCCTCACCCCAACCTCTCCCCTCCTCCGAGGAAGGGAGAGGGAGCCGGAGGCGTTCGACCAGCGGTGGGCTACCGCGAGGCGTCTGGGTGGCAGGCGCGTCTGGTTGGCGGAAGCCGGGGCTCCGAAAGGGGTTCTGACGCAGCATGGGAAGTTGCAGAATGCCCATAGGTTCTTCGTCGGCGTGCGGCCTGCTTAGCCTGCCTTACTCCGTAGCGCGCCCCCTCACCCTAACCCTCTCCCCCGACGGGGGAGAGCGGACTCGATCCCGGCTCCGAAGGTCGGGATTAGCGGTCAATGCCGCGCCATTCCTTCGCAAAGCGCCAAGCAAGCAAGTCAGGAAGTTTGGAGGCTAGCCCTGGCCGAGCTTTTTGGATTTCTCTGCCGCCACGCGGACGGCATTCATCAGCGCGCCACGCACGCCGCCCTTTTCCAGTTCGTGCAGGCCGTCGATGGTGGTGCCGCCGGGGCTGGTGACCATGTCCTTGAGGGCCCCGGGGTGCAGGCCGGTTTCGAGGACCATCTTGGCCGCGCCAAGGAGAGTCTGCGCGGCGAGCTTGGTCGCCACGTCGCGCGGCAGGCCGGCGGCGACGCCGCCATCGCTGAGCGCCTCGATCATCTGGTAGGCGTAGGCGGGGCCGCTGCCGCTCAGGCCGGTCACGGCGTCGAGCAACGATTCCTTCACCTGCAAGGCCACACCGACGGAGGCGAAGAGCTTCTGCGCCAGGGCGGCGTCGGCTGGCGTGGCGCTCTTGCCCGTGGCGAAGGCGCTGGCGGAGGCGCCAACCAGGGCGGGCGTGTTGGGCATCACGCGGATGACGCGCGAGTCGGGCCCGAGGCCGGCCTCGAGCCGGGCCAGCGGCACCCCGGCGGCGATGGAGATCAGCAGGTGCTTCGTCGTGAGGTGGTCGCGGATTTCGACAAGCACACCGGGCACCTGATCCGGCTTGACGGCGAGGATGAGGATGGACGCGGCCTTGCACACCGCGAGGTTGGTGGGCATGGGCTTGACGCCGGTCTCGTCGGCGAAGGCTTTGCGCGCGCCCTCCATGACGTCGCTGGCGACGATGCTTTTGGCGCTGGTGAGCCGGGCGGCGATGAAACCCCGGGCGAGGGCGGTGGCCATCTTGCCCGCGCCAAGAAAGCCAATGGTGAGTTCGGAAGCCATGTGGCACACGTTTTAGCAGGCCGTCGCGCGGGGCGGAAGGTTAAATCCGAAGGCCGAAGTGGAGCCCAGAGATTGACGCGAATCCGGGAGGCTGGAGATGAACCACGGAAGACGCGGAACACGCGGAAGGGGAAGGCAGGCAGGCTGAATCGGGCCGAGGCGAATTCTCTAGACCACTAACCGGCACTGACTGCCACTAATCCGAATTCTGAACCGCGGAAGACGCGGAGAAGACCGGGCGCATCTTGACACTGCTCCGACCTCGCCCCACCGGGTAAGCAAGGACGCTTGTGACACGGCCACCGGGGCCGGCGCTTTCGTTCCCTGAATTCTTTCCCTCGTTGGCTCAACGCTGCATCCGCAAGTCGTCGAGGGCGGCGTATAATTCGCCCAGCGGACCGATGAAGGTGATGGGGGCGTCGCCCAGTGCGGGGCGGTAGGCGGTGGCGGCTCTTCCGCCGACAAACAGGGGCAGGCTGGCGGGCAGCAGCGTCCGGAGGCGCAGGAGTTCGAAGGGCAGATGCGGGTCGTCCTCGGGATGCACCACGCTGAGGGCCACGGCACGGGCTTTGACCTGGACCGCCGCCCCGGCGATCTCCACCGCCGGCAGCGAGGCCCCGAGGTAGGTGACCCGCCAGCCTACGTTTCCCGCCGCCGCCGCGACCAGGAGTGCGCCCAACTCGTGCAATTGGCCGCAGGGCGTCGCCACGATGAGCCGGGGAGTGTTTTCGGAGACGGCGAAGGGCCGCATCTGGCCGAGGAAGCCGCGGATGATCGCCGTGGCGAAGTGTTCCTGGGCGGCAGTGATCTCCCCGGCCATCCACCCGGTGCCCAGCGCGCAGGCTAGCGGCGCGATCACCCGGCAGAGCACGCCCTGATTTCCCATGGTGACACTGGCCTGGGTGAGCACGGCTTCGAGCCCGCAGGCGTCGAGCGCGCGCACTGCCTCCAGGGCGGTGCAGACAAAGCCATCCGGATCGGCGCAGGTCGTGCGGGTTTGCAGGCAGTCGGCGGCCAGCACGCGCAAGCGCTCTTCCGGGAGGCTGGCGATGGTTCCGATGTTATGGCCGCACCGGCAGGCCTGAGCGAGGAGGATGAGCCGTTCCAGTTCGGCATCCGAGTAGAGCCGACGGTTGGTGCCGCTGCGGTTGGGGGCCACGACGGAGTAGCGACGCTCCCAGACGCGGATCACATGCGCGCTCAACCCGGTCTTCTGCGCAACGAACCGGATGGCGTGCTGACCTTTCGGCATGGGCAGAGGTTAGACGGAATCTGGACAAGGGCAAGTCACGTGGGGAGAAACTGGTAAATTATCGGGACTTTTAGCAGGAGAAACCGGTGCGGAGGCTGTCTTACTATTTAATAGACACAAAATTGACAGGATATTGAACAGGAGTTAAACAGTAGGGGTCGAAAGAATTACGATGAATGCCATGAACGCCTTGACACAGGATCGCAGTATCGGCCCCGCCCGCCCTCGCATCGCCGCCTTGGGGCGGTCCAAACGTGCCACTTTGGCTCACACCCGAATCAAACGAGGTTCCCGTGGGGGCAGGTTGCCGCGCGTGGTCCGTTCCGCTCGTTTGCCAGCACCGGCGGTGCCCGTGCCAACCTTGCCGGTGGTGGCTTGGGTGCCTCGAGATGCCGACGCGCATCAGGCCAACCCGCACTATCAGGAGTGGGAAGCGCCCACGAGCCTGTCGCGCTACATGCGGGAGGCCGTCCAGGAGCCCTTGCTGAGCGCGCAGGAGGAAGTCGAACTGGCCGCGCGCATCAAGGGCGGGGACGAGGCCGCCCGGGACCGGATGATCCGGGCCAACCTGCGGCTCGTGGTCAAGATCGCCCGGGAGTATGATGGCATCGGACTGCCGCTGCTGGACCTGATCAACGAGGGCAACATCGGCCTGATGAAGGCGGTCGAGCGCTTTGACCCGGCCAAGGGTGGCAAACTCTCCACTTACGCCGCCTGGTGGATCAAGCAGTCCATCCGCCGGGCGCTCACCAACCAGTCCAAGACCATCCGGCTGCCGGTCCACGCGATGGAACGGCTGTGGGAGATCCGCAAGGTGAGCCTGCGCTTCGAGGCGGAGCTGGGTCGGGAGCCAACCAATGCCGAACTCGCGGCGGAACTGGGCACCACGGCCAAGCGCATCGCCGTGATTCGGGAGGCCAACCTGCGGCCGGCATCCCTCGACGCTCCGCTGGGGACTGACTCGGATTCCAGCCGCCTGGGGGAGATCATTGAGGACGAGCGGGCTAGCACGCCTTACGAGGATTTGGAGAAGCGGACGATGCGCGAGACCATGAATGAGCTGCTCGGAAAACTCCCAGAGCGAGAAGTGGTCATCCTGAAGCAGCGGTTCGGACTGGATGACTCGGATCGGAAGACCACGCTGGCGCAGATCGGCCGGCGGTTTGGGGTGACGCGGGAGCGCATCCGACAGTTGCAGAACATCGCGCTGCAGAAGCTGCGCGCGATGATGGCGCAACGGGAGGCGCTGCCGGAGGCGGCGTGAGCCTGGAGATGAGGATGAGACGGATGGGACGAATCGGATGAGCCTGAGTGGTGATCGGAGAGCATTTGCGCCACGCAAGTGCGGGAGGAGGGCGGTGGGGGCAGGATGTGGGGGCGGCAACCACAAATGAACACGAAGGGACACGAATCGGGAGGGAGAAATTGCGAAACGGGGAAAGGACGGAGAGCCCGCGAATCACGCGGATGACGCAAATGAAGAAGCTGCGAAACGAAGCCATTGGGCGGCCAACTGTCATCCCGCGAAATGGTCAGAAAGATGGGGTCAGAAAATGCCAAACGAAGCCATTGGAGATTTCAAATTTCAGGCTGAGCAAGGCCGGTTGATGGGGGACGGAAAGGGGCCCCAAAGATTTGGGAAAGACAAAGATGAGGAACACGCCGGGTCGGAAACCGGCGCTCCGCGAATGGATTTTGCGAAACGAAGCCATTGGGACACCACGGATAGACCTGGCACCGCAGAAGCGGGATGAGTGCAGAGGCGGATTTTGCGAAACGAAGCCACTGGTGGAGGGGGATCCAAGATTGGAGATTTCAAAATTCAGACTGATCGAAGGACGGGGGGCGGGTTTGCCGGGAGGACTCGACATTGGAATGTCGAGCTGCGAGGCCACACCGTTTCGCTTGCCTTCGGTGGTGGGTTTTGCGGGAATTGGTGCTGCATGAACCCCGTTCGCTTTGGCGCTCTCTGGCTGTTGCTTATCGCCGTGGCGGCGGCTGGAGCGGAACTGGCCCCGGCCCTGCGTGCCCTCGATCCGAACGTGCTCACGCCGGAGGAGCGCGCTTTCCACTCGCTGGACTTGCGGCGCGACATGCAGGCGCGGATCGCCGAGGTCAATCGGCGGGACCGCGAGGCTTGGGCGGGGCTCAAATCCCGGGCGGATTGGGAGAGATTCGTGATGCCGCGCATCGCGGCGCTGCGCCAGTCGCTCGGTGAGTTTCCACCGGTGCCGACGACGGTGCCGGTGCATGGTGTGCGGGTGGTGGAAGGGGAGGGGTTCCGCATTGAGTGCCTGGTTTACGAGAGCCGGCCGGGGGTGTTCGTCACGGCGAACCTTTACTTGCCCGCGAAGGCTCCGGCCAAGTTGCCGGCCTTCGTCATCGTTCACAGCCATCATAATTCGAAGACACAATCCGAGTTGCAGGACATGGGGATGACGTGGGCGCGCGCGGGCTGCGCGGTGCTGGTGCCGGACCAGCTTGGCTACGGCGAGCGGCGCGATCATCAGCCGGGCAACCGGCAGGATTACCGCTACCGCTATGTCAGCGCGCTCCAACTCAGCACCATCGGCGACAGCCTCATGGGCTGGATGGCGTGGGACACGATGCGGGGCCTGGACGTGGTGCTGCAGCGCGCGAGCATCGACCGGGACAAGGTGGTCCTGCTTGGCTCGGTCGCGGGCGGTGGTGATCCGGCGGCGGTCATTGGGGCGCTGGATCCACGCTTCACCTGTGTCGTGCCGTTCAACTTTGGCGGGCCGCAGCCGGAGACGCGCTACCCGCTGCCGGCTGACGTGGAGAGCAGTTTCAACTACCTGGGTTCCGGCTCGTGGGAATCCACGCGCAACCTGCGGCTCAGCGGGCGGGACGGATTTCTCCCGTGGGTGATCGTGGGCAGCATCGCACCACGACGGCTTATCTATGGGCACGAGTTCAGTTGGGATCGCGAGCACGATCCGGTGTGGCGGCGGCTGGAGCAGATTTACGCGTGGCAGGGCGCGACGCAGAACCTCGCCTTTACCACCGGGCACGGCGGGCTGAGCGGACGGCCGCCGGAGGCATCGCACTGCAATAACATCGGGAGAGAGCATCGCGTGCGCATCCACGCCGCACTGGAGCAATGGTTTGGCATCCGCGCGGAAGAGTATTCCAAGCCACTCTCGGCTGAGGAACTGCGCTGCTGGACGCCGGAGTTGCGGGTGAAGCTGAAGCCGCGACCACTCCGGGAAATCTACGGCGAACTAGCGAAGGCGCGTGCGGCTGCGAACGAGAACGAACTGCTAAAACTGGCGCCTGACCGGCTACGCGAACGGCTCCGGGCTGAGTGGGCAGGGCTGCTGGGGGACGTTGCCCCGGGCAAGGCGAAGGCGGCTTCGCGCGGAGTGGCGAAGGCGGAGGGGTTCGAGGTCGAGAAGCTGACGCTCGAAGTGGAGCGCGGCTTCGTGCTGCCGATGTTGCTGGTGCGACCGATGGGCTGGGACGGGAAGCGTATGCCGGTGGTCGTGTGCGTGGCGCAGCAGGGGAAGGCGGCGTTTCTCAAAGAACGTGCCGATGAGCTGGCGACGTTGCTCGCGCGGGGAGCAGCCGTGTGTTTGCCCGACTTGCGCGGGACAGGGGAAATCGCGCTGCCGGGCTCGCGCGGGCAGCAGAGCGAGGCGACTTCGCTTTCCGCCACCGCGCTGATGCTCGGGCAGCCGGTGCTGGGGGATCGTCTGCGTGATCTACGGGCGGTGCTGGCGCATGTCCGTGCTCGCGCTGACCTGGATGCGACGCGCGTGGCATTGTGGGGTGATTCGTTCGCGCCGCTGAATGAGCAAGGTTTCATTGATCCACTTCTGGGCGAGGGCGAGGCGCGCGTTTGCGAACCGGCGGGTGGCACGCTGGCGCTGTTGGGGGCGGTCTTTGAGCCTCAGGTGCAGGCGGTGCAGGTCAGCCGCTCGTTATTGCGGCCCAGCCAGTTGCTGGAGAGCGCCTACACGTATGTGCCGCACGACTCGGCGGTGACGGGTGCGGCGCGTGCGGCTGACTTGAGATTCATCGCGGCGGCCTTGCCCCCGGAGTCCGTCCGCATCGTGGAAGCGGTGGGTGCGCGCAACACGCGGGCGGAGCCAGCCGTGAGTGGCACGGTGGAGGTTGATGCTGCGCGCGGGTTGAAGTTGCGTCCGGATCAGGGACAGGAGATGGCGGGTTATGGCAACTGGCTGGCGGCGGCGCTGCTGCGGGGGGTGGCCAAATAGTGTTTCATCTTCATCCTGGATGCGTCTCAATCTTGACATTTTTGGAGTTTTGAAGACCCTCATGGGCGTGAGCACCCCCTATGGAAAAACCGCCGTGGCGGCGTGCTGCTTTAGACGGCCAGCAGGTGTTTCGAGTTATACAAGGTAGCTCTGATCCCAGATTTATTGTGGCTTCCAAAATCCTCAAACTCAGCGTAGGCGGCCAGGAGATTGCCGCCAGCCTCGAATCCAAAGTCGGCAAGGACGACCTGTATGGGCGCGTCGTGCACGTGGTCGAACAGCAGGGCCGGGTGATGGAGCGTGGCTGGTTGCTGCCGGATGGGGCGATCCTGCGCAAGAGCCAGGTGGCCGCGACGAATGTGGACCCGGAGGGCTCGCCCGCTGAAACGCCCGAGATGCTCTGCGCGGGGCAAAAGGTGGAGCTGCGTCCCAGCTCCTTCGAAGGAGTGGAGGCGCTGGAACCCGTTCCCTTGGCGACAATCGCGCGGATGGTGGTGACGGACGTGTATCCGCTGGAGGCCACCGGACTGGCCCCTGGTGCTTATCGCGGGAGTTTCAATTATCGCAAGTCCGCCAAGCCGCGGGATGCCGTGGTGCTGGTCCGCGAAGACGGCGCGTTTCTGCTCGTGGGCCAGTTGAAAGCGTGCCCGATGGTCGGTCGCGCGGTTGCCTATCAGTTCTTTGACGCGGCGGGCGGGGCGTCGGAGGAGTCCTCGGACCCGTTGGATTTCAGCATGATGTGACCTGAGTATGCTCACGATTCACTTGGAAAACGAGGGCCGCAGTGCGCGGGTGAGCGTGAGCTCCCTGCCAGCGGAGAAGGCCACGGCCCCGTTTGAGCAGGCCACCAGCGCCGGCCGCCTCAAACGCGTGCAGGCGCTCAACGGTCAGCAGCCTCTTACCGCTGTCACGGCGGCGGAACTCGTCGCGGGCGACCCCGAACTGGATCTCCAGTCCGCTGGTCGCCTGATGCGCGACGCGACCGCTGTCTATCTCGATCCGGCTGTCAGCCAGCCGACGATCGCAACTGACTTCAAGGACGTTGAGGTCGTTTACACCATCGACGGGCAGGAAAAGGAGCGTCGGCCCCGGGTTTTCCGCTCGGCGAATCTGGACACGACGACACCCTTGAAGATAGCGCGACGGCTCCCGATCAAGGACTGCCTGACACGCTTTGTTTTTCGCGGCCTCCAGCAACTCGTGCACACGGATGGGCTGACCTTTGATTTCCTCCACGGGCTCGCCAAATCCCTGCAGGACAGCCAGAGCATGGCCCTGCTCGGGGCGGGTCCGAAGGGCGCGGGCCCGCTGGTCCTCCGGGATGGTGGCACGCCGTTCCGCGCGTTCCTGTTTGGCGAGGTGGAGGGCAGCGGGGACCAGGCACGTTACCGGCTGCTGTTATTGTTGTCCGACCAGGAACTGAAACGGCCGGCGGCCCCGGCACCCGCGCCATGATTGACCTAGCCCGGCTGACCAAGAAAAGCGGCGACTATTACTTCGGTCCGCGCGCGGCGGTGACGGACCGCGTGCTGATGGAGGTGGCCGAGAATTACGAGACCGAAGTCTCGAACCGGTTCATCGGCATCCAGCCCTCCGAACTGACTGCCCGCTACCGGCCGGACAGCCGCGTCCTCGCGACGACCAAATACGATGGGGAAGGCGTGTTCATCTATTTCGAGGCGGGTCAGAATCCGGCGATCTTCACCTTCAACGCGCCGTCGGGCCGGGTGCGCGTGGGCTTGCCCTGCCTGCAAGAACTTGGCGCGCATCTGCAGGCCCGGGGCACCAAGAAGGTGCTGCTGCGCGCGGAGCTTTACCTGCGCGAAACCAACGAGGGCCGGCGCTGTGCCAGTGCTGACGTCACGCGGGCCAGCTACTCCAACGACCCTGCCGATGCGGGCCGCTTCCGCCTCGCGGTGTTCGACGCCATCATGCTGGATGGCCGCGATCTGCGCGCGCACCAGTCTGATTTCCTCACGCTGTGGAAGCTGCTGGGCGACCTCGTGGGGGTGAATGCAGCCGGTCGCTTTCACCGTGCCGAGGGCGGCGAAGTGTCCGGCGGCGATTTGCCCAAGCTCTTTGCCGAACGCACGGCGGGCGGACTGGAAGGAGTCGTGATCCGTCGTCTCGACCGGCCCGAAGTCTGCAAGCTCAAGCCACGGCTCTCGATTGATGCGGCCGTGGTCGGCTTCGTGGAAGGCGAGTTCGAAGGGAACTACGGGATGATGTCCCTGCTCACGGCGCTGAGCTATCCCGCCACCAGTTCGAGCCTGCTGTTGCAGTCCATCGCCCGTGTCGGCTCCGGTTTCAGCGATCAGGACCGGGTGGACTGGCTTGGGCGATTAGCCGCGCTGCGCACCGCCGCTCCGCTGGCAATGAGCGACAGCGATGGCCGCCCCATCAGCTTTGTGCGGCCGGGATTCGTGGTGGAACTGGAGGCGGAGGACATCCTGCCCGCCGACGAGGAAGCCAGCGGCCAGCAGGTGTTTGGCTGGCATCAGGCACGGTGGAGTTTTGACGGGCTGGCCGCATGTCAGCGCCTGCTGTTGCCCACCTATCACCGATTGCGAGCGGACAAGGAATTCTCACCGCAGGCCGTGCGGCTCGCCCAGGTGACGGGTCGTGAACTCGCCGCGCCGGAATTGATCAACCGCCATCTGCCGCCACTCGAAGTTGTCCGGCGGGAAGTCTACACGAAGGAGATCAAGGGCGCGGTGGCGGTCAGAAAGCTGGTCGTGGGCCGCCGCCCGGTCACTGCCGGGGCCTTTCCCTATGTGGTCTTCTGGACCGATTTCTCCGCCGGTCGCAAGACGCCGCTGGAAGTCACCAGCCTGTTTGCGCATTCGGAGGTGCGGGCCGAGGCGTTGTTGAAGAAGCTGATCGAGGAGAATGTCTCGAAGGGCTTCGTGCGCGCGGATGGGCCACAGGCGGCGGCGGCCGCCGAACCTGCGGCGACTGAGCCCGCGGAACCCAAGCCGAAGAAAAAGGCGGCGGCGAAGAAGGCCGCCGCTGAATAAGCCCCGCCCACCATGCCTGACCTGAGCGATGGCGAGTCGGTCGAGATGCAGGGCTCCGGCTCGAAGCCTTACGTCCTGCGCAACACGGGAGGAGTTTACTCGTGCAGTTGCCCGGCGTGGCGGAACCAGTCCATCCCCATCGAGCAGCGCAGTTGCAAGCACCTCCGCAAGCTGCGCGGAGATGCGGCGGAGGCCGAACGCACCGGTGGAGCGCTCCCGCAGCGGCCAGTCAGGACTACGTCCGACGGTGGCGCAGACGACGCTGACGCCGGCCCACCGCTGCTGCTCGCCGAGAGCTGGGACAACGCGGCTGATCTCTCCGACTGGTGGATGAGCGAGAAGCTCGACGGAGTGCGCGCCTACTGGGACGGCAAGCAGTTCCTGTCGCGCCAGGGCAACCTCTACCACGCGCCGGCCTGGTTTGTGGCAGGTCTGCCTGCGGTGCCGCTGGACGGTGAACTCTGGATTGGCCGGAAGAAGTTCCAGCGCACCGTCAGCATCGTCCGACGGCAGGACCACGCCGACTTATGGAGCGAGGTGCGCTTCCTTGTGTTTGACGCGCCGGCGGCGGCCGGCGGATTCGAGGACCGGCTGGCATTCCTGCATGAGACGCTGGCCCGGAGCGGGTCGAAGTTTGCGCAGCAGCACGCGCACGAACGCTGCCGGAGCCTCGACGCTTTGCGCGCCGAACTGGCGCGGATCGAATCGCTGGGCGGGGAGGGGCTGATGTTGCGCCAGCCGGGTTCGCAGTATGTGGCGGGACGCTCGGCCACGCTGGTGAAGGTGAAGACGTTTCACGATGCGGAAGCGGTCGTGGTGGGCCATCAGGCCGGTGCGGGTCGTCACAAGGGCCGCCTGGGCGCATTGCTCGTGCAACTCCCGGACGGCACGGATTTCGCCATCGGCACGGGCTTCAGCGACCGCGAACGGGAGTCGCCCCCGGGCATCGGCTCCACCGTGACGTTCCGCTATCAGGAGCTTTCCGATGCCGGTGTGCCGCGGTTTCCCAGCTGGGTCGGAGTGCGGCAGGAGGTTGCGGGTAAACCGGCGGCGAAGCCCGCTCAAACCCGAGTGTCCGCAGTGGTCCCCGAAATCTCCACGCGCGCTGCGGCGGCCGGGTCGAACTACTTCGAGTTTGTAGAGGGCAGCTCAAGCAAGTTCTGGGAAGTCACCCAGGCGGGCAACACGCTTACCACCCGGTGGGGCCGCATTGGTTCCGCAGGCCAGTCGAAGGCGAAGGCCTTTGCGGACGAGACGGGTGCGCGGCAGGCGATGGCCGCGCTGATCGAGTCGAAAACGGAGGAAGGTTACATCCGGCGGGCGCGCTGAACTCAGGCCAGCCGACGGAACACCGCGGCCGCATCGAACGGCAGCTTCTTCGCTGTCGAGACCAACGCGAGGCTCATTCCGCCAGCGCGCAAGCAGTCGGAGCAAGCCCGGCGGATCTGCGCCGGAGTCACCGCCGCCAGCCGTTCGCGGGTGAGGGCTGCTGGGATCAGTCGGCCGTGATTGACGAGCTGCTCGCCCAGCCAGGTCATGTGCGGCTCCGTGCCTTCGAGCGCGAGATCGAACTGGCCGATCACGTAGTCCCGCGCGCGCCGGACTTCTGGGGCGGACGGACCCTTGCTGGCGAGCTGGCGCAGCTCCTTGGCGATGAGGCGGAGCACCTTCTCCAGCTTGTCCTCCTCCACGCCCGCGTAGATGGAGAGGTCGCCACAGTCGGCGAAGTTGCTCACGGAACTGTGCACGTCATAGGCAATGCCCCGGTCCTCGCGCAGGCTCTGGAACAGCCGCGAACTCATGCACTCGCCGAGGAGCGCATTGAGCACGCGCAACGCGAAGCGCCGTTCGTCATGCCGTGAGACGCCCCGGATGCCGAGCGCGAGCTGGGTCTGCTCGGTGGCCTTGGTTTGCAAGGCCACCCGGGGCGGGGCGTTGCTGGGCGGCGCGGTGACGCACGTGGGGCGTTCTCCTTCAGGGAAGTGTCTGGCCAGCCGGCGCACGGCATTCACAACGGAACCATGCTCGAGATTGCCGGTGGCGACGATGAAGGTGTTCGACGCCACGTAGTTCGTGCGGAAGAAGGACAGCAGCCGCGCGCGATTCAGACCGTCGAGCGATTCCGGTGTGCCTTCGATCGCACGGCCCAACGGGTGGTCCGGCCAGAGCGTTTCGTTGAGCAGTTCCTGCACGAGCTGCTGCGGCTGGTCGCGATAGCTCGCGCGCTCTTCTTTGATGACGTCGCGTTCCTTGTTGATGTCCACCGGGGCGAAGCGCGAGTCGAGGAACATGTCCATGAGCACGTCCAGCAGCAGGGGGAAGCGGTCGGCCCGGGCCTTCGCATAGAAGCAGGTGTGGTCCTCGCTGGTGTAGGCATTCAGGTAGCCGCCCAGGCCCTCGACCGCCTCGGAGATTTCCCGGGCGTTGCGCCGGCGCGTGCCTTTGAACAGCAGATGCTCGATGAAGTGCGATGCCCCGCCTTGCTCGGCCGTCTCATAGCGCGAGCCGACACCCACCCACACGCCGAGGCAGACGCTGGCCATGTGCGGCATCGCGGCGGTGGCGATGGTCAGGCCGTTGGGCAGGCGGGTGA
>CAZOCL010000085.1:0-19820 GCA_964578245.1 uncultured Klebsiella sp.
TGGCGTGCATTCGCATGGTCGAGGTTGCCGGTGGGTTCATCGGCAAGCCCGAGCTTGGGGGGGTTCGCCAGCGCGCGCGCCACCGCCACGCGCTGCTGCTGGCCGGTCGAGAGCTGGCGTGGCAGATGATCCAGCTTGGCTTCCAAGCCCACGCGCTTGAGCAAGGCCTTCGCGAACTCACGGTCCGCGCCCGGGCCAAAGCTCATCCCGAGCAGCACATTCTCCAGCGCCGTGTAGCCCTGGAGCAGGTTGAAGGTCTGGAAGATGTAGCCAATCGTCGTCGCCCGCACGCGGTCCCGTGCGGACTCGCGCAGCCCCGCCAGCTCCTGTCCGTTGAGTTTGATGGAGCCCGTGTCCGGCGCGAGGATGCCGGCGATGAGATTGAGAAACGTCGTCTTGCCCGAGCCGCTCTCACCGCTCAGCGCCACCTGCGCCTGCGCCTCCAGTTTGAAGTCCGGCACGTCCACAACCATGTGCGTGCCACCATCCGGGGTGGCGTAGGCCTTCTTCAAATTGCTGATGTCCAGCAGCGGCATGATCGGCAAGTTACTTCATCTCGACGCGGATTTGCCGCACATCACTCACGCCGAGTTCCAGCAGCGCGGCATTCTTGTAGAGCTCCGAGGTGAATTTCGGCGAGGGCACTCCCGCCTTCTGCCGCTGGGCCTCAAGCTCCCCCAGTGAGAGCGTGTCCAGCGCGACCGGGTCCTTGGAGAAGCGCAACTGGTTCAACGTCTTTGCATAGTGCAGCATCGTGCGCTGTTCGCCTTGATACTGGCAGATGAGCGCGTCCGTGATGCACAGCGCGAGATGGTCGTAGATCACCGGCAGCGCGAAGATCTCCGGCACGGCCTCCGCCAGCGCGCGGGAGGTGGACTCGAACCGCAGCGTGTTGTCCACGCTGCCCAGCGCAAGGTTGCAGAAGTGGCCGCCCACGCCCGCGAGGTTGTGGTTGATCAGCGGCGCGATGCTGATGTGCCGGGTGATGTCGCGCGCGACCAGCTTCGAGACGAAGGACTTGCGCCCGATGCCGTCGCCCTTCTTGCCGAACTCCAAATCACCCCAGATCAGGTTGCCGAGCAGCGAGTTCTCGTAATAGGTCTTGTCGTCCCAGCCCGCGCTCGCCGCGGCGGCAATGCGCACGCCATAGCGCGCCGCCAGCTCGAAGTAACCGGCGATCCGCAAGTCCACCAGTTGGCGGTCCCAGATCACGATGTTCTTCGGCGGCAGGCCCGCCGCCAGCAACCCCTCCACCACGGCCGCCACCACCGCCGGGCGCGTGCCCGTGGTGTGCCCGGGCGCGGAGAAGACTTTCAGGCCCACCACGTCGTTGGTCTTCACCAACGTGCGCCAGGCCTCGGTGATCGTTGCCTTGCCCGTCAGCGACTGCAAACCCCGGTCCACCATGCCGCGCACCACCTCGGGCCGCGGCGAGTAAGCCGCCATGGCCTGCTCGTCCTGCACCACCACCACCCGCGCCTGGGGCAGTTGCGGCGGAGCAGTCACCGCCGGAGCGGCCGCGAACACAGGCAGCCAGGCCGCCAGCCAGAGCGCGAGTGACATGATCATGGAACGTGGTGCGTGGTGCGTGGTGCGTGATCTCCTTCGGTCATCCCGAAACGGAGTCACGCACCACGCACCACGCATCATCTCTTCTCTTTCCTGTGCGTTTCTTGACACTGCGAGCGGCGGATGTTACCGACGGGTTCGATGCTGACCAATCAAAAGTGGCTTGCCGCCGTCCGGCTCCTGCCTCTCGCGCTCATCCTGGCGCTCACGGCTTGCATGCCTCCGGGTCCGCGTGCGCTCCTCACCGGCGAACGCCTGATCAAGGAAGGCAAGTATGAGGCCGCCATCGCGCCGCTCGTCGAGGCCACCGTCCAGCTCCCGCGCAACGCCCAGGCCTGGAACCATCTTGGCCTCGCCAACCACCAGGCCGGCCATCCGAACGAAGCCCTCCGCGCCTACCGCCGTGCCCTGGATGTGGACGTAAACCTCGCCGCCGCGCGCTTCAATCTCGGCTGTCTCCTCCTGGAAATCAACCAGCCCGCCGCCGCTGCCACCGAGTTCTCCGCTTACACCCTCACCCAGCCCAAGGCCGTGGATGGCTGGCTCAAGCGCGCCCGCGCCGAGTTTCTCTCCCGTCAATTCGACGCCGCCGAGAAGAGCTACAAGGCCGCGCTCGCCCTGAACCCCAAGCAGCCCGAAGTCTGGAACACCCTCGGCATCGTGCAGCTCTACCGCAACCGCATCTCCGACTCCTTCTTCGCCTTCAACAGCGGCATCCAGCAGCAGTCCACCTACGCGCCCGCGCTCTTCAACGCCGCGCTCGTTTCTCACTTCTACCTGCCTCGCAAGCCCGTGGATCAGCGGCCCTTCGCTCTGGACAAATACAAGGCCTTCCTCGCCCTGCGCCCTACCGTGGACAACCTCGACGCCATCCAGCAGGTCGTCTCCCATCTCGAAGCCGACATCTCCCCCAAGCCCCCTGCGCCCAAGCCCGTCCTCACTCCCGCCACGAATCCGCCGCCCGCCGTGGTCGTTGCTCCCAAGCCCGAACCCCTGCCGCCCAAGCCAGTCCCCGTCCCGGTGCCCGTGCCCACGCCTCCCGTCGAAGCCAAGAAGCCCGAAACCGAGCCGGTCAAGCCCCCCATGCTCGTCGCCGTCGCTCCCAAGGTCGAACCGAAGCCGCCCACCGTCACGCCCAAACCCCCGCCTCCCATCGAACTGGAACCCGTGGTCAAACCGCCCCCGCCCAAGCCCGCCCCGTCCGAGGTCCCTGTCTTCCGTCCCGAACCCGTCGCCCCCGCCCCCAAGCCCGCGCCTCCTCGCCTCGGCGATGACATCGCCCCCGGCTGGCCGGGACCGCGCTACGCCTACCTGTCCCCCGACGCGCCCACGCCCGGCTCCCGGGCCGACGCCCAGTCCCACTTTGAACAGGGCCTGGCCATGCAGCGCATCGGCAAGAACAGCGACGCGGTCGCCTCCTACCAGCGCGCCATCCGCGCGGACGGAGCCTTTTTCGAGGCCTATCACAATCTCGGCATCGTCGCCGCCCAGATGGGCGACTTGTTGAAATCCACCGCCGCGTATGAGACCGCGCTGGCCCTGGACGCCGGCTCCGGCAGCGCGCGCTTCAACTTCGCCCTGGCCCTCCAACGCGGCGGTTACCTGCGCGACGCCGCCATCGAGCTCGAAAAACTCCTCCTGCGCGAACCCGATGATGCCGGTGCTCACTTCGTCCTCGCGAACCTCTACTCGCAGAATTTCAACCAGCCGGCGAAAGCGCGGCAGCATTATCTCCGCGTGCTGGAACTCCGTCCCCAGCACCCCCAGGCCACTGCCATCCGCTACTGGCTGCGGGAGAATCCCTGAGCGGAGCGAAACCCATTGGCCCCACCGGAGCGCCGGCGTCCTCGCCGGCCCGCCGGCCCCGTTGCGCGTGTCAGGCAGCCTCCCCTTGATTTTGGACACGCGCATCTGCCGAGTGTAGCGCCCCTCCGTCCCCTTCAACCTTCCCTTCGCCCCTCTTTCCCCTTCTCAACCCCGCCGCCCCTGTCCATCCTCCGTCATGGACTCAATTTTCTTCCCCGGCGGGAAGTTTCTCGGCATCGAGTGGCATGTCTGGAAGGTCATCGGCTGGCTGGGCAACGCCGTCTTCTTTTCGCGTTTCGTCGTGCAATGGTATGCCACCGAGAAGCGCAAACAGGTCGTGGTGCCCTCCGCCTTCTGGTGGCTCAGCCTCACCGGCTCCCTGCTCCTGCTGGGCTACGCGCTCTTTTACCAGAAGGACTCCGTCTTCATCTTCGCCTACGCCTTTACGTGGATTCCTTACATCCGCAACCTTGTCATCCACCGCCGCCACAAGAATGCCCACATCCTCTGCCCGGACTGTGAGTTGAACTGCCCGCCGCAATCCAACTACTGCCTGAACTGCGGCACGCCGCTGAAGCCGGAGGGCAGCGCACCGGGGAAATGAGGGAATGGGGAACCGGGAGTGATGGAGTGGTGGCCACGAGCTTTTCTACTCCTCCGGAGCCAAGAGCGGTCTGCCGGCAGCAAGCCGGCGAAACAGCAGACTGCAAGTCTGCGCTACGGGTGCAGGGTCGCTTCGACTTCGGAATTTAGGCTCATCACTCCACCACTCGATCACGCCCACCCCCGTCCCCCTTCATGAAAACCAGCGCCGCCTGATTTCCCCAAAAGCCCGCCGAGACGGACAGCACGGATTCCGCCGGGGCTGCCAAGCTCGCCCGCAGCAAGTTCAGCTTCACGGACGGATCGAGTGCGCTGCAGTTCGCTGTGCCCGGCAGCCGCCCCTCCCGCATCGCTTGAATCGCAATCACTGCCTCCAGTGCGGCCGAGGCTCCGAGACAATGCCCCGTCACCGCCTTCGTCGAGGAGCAGGGCACCTGTTCCGCCGCAACCCCGAGTGCCGCCTGCAGCGCGTTTGCTTCGGCGAAGTCGTTGAGCACGGTTCCGGTTCCGTGCGCGTTGACATAGCCAAGCTGCGCCGGCGCGACGCCCGCCAGGGCCAGTGCTTCGGTGATGACCCGTCCCAGGCTCTCTCCCGTCTGGTCCATGCCCACGCGGTCGCCACCTTCCGCCCCGAGTGCCCAGCCGGAAAGGCGCGCGAGGCTCCTCGCACCCCGTCGTCGTGCGGAGGCCTGCGATTCCAGCACGAGAAATCCCGCCCCCTCGCCGAGCACGATGCCATTGCGTGCCGCATCAAAAGGTTTGCAGGTTAGTCGCGGGTCGGCATCGCCGCCGAGAATGCCGGCGGCCTGAAGCTGGGCGATGACCAGCGGATGCAGCGGCGCTTCCGTGCCCCCGGCGATGGCCACGTCCACCGTGCCAAGCAGGAGTTGCTGCGCCGCCAGCGCAATGGCCACCGCTCCTGAGGCGCATGTCGCGGAGACCGTCAGTGCGGGCCCGTGTGCCGGAAACGCCAGCGAGAGCATCCCGCTGACATTTGCGAGCGAGCAGTGAGCGGCATCGGAAGGCCGTGCCCGGTAGCCGTAGCCGCCGACCTGAGGAGGCGGAGCACTGTGAGCCGCAAAGGGAATCCGCCTCCTCACGTCGGCGGCTACCGCATCTGAGAGTTTGCCCATCGCGCCGCGCGAACTGCCCACGAAGATGCCGATGCGTTCGGGAGCCACCGGCCGCGTGTCGAGCCGGGCCGACCGCCACGCCTCCAGTGCCGCAGCGTGAGCGAGCTGCGCACTGCGGTCCATCTTGCGTGTCAGCCGGGTGAGCGGCGGATTCGGCGCGCGGCAGCCGGCCACGCGCAGACCGGTGGGCTGCAGCTCCTCCGGCAGCCAGTCCGCCGGGGATACCCCGCGCAGCACGCTCTGCCAGAGTTCCTCCACGCTGGTGCCCGCTCCGCAAAACGCCCCCATGCCCGTCACGACGACGGGATTGTCCTGGAGCAGTTGCTGGAGCGGCGAAGGGTTCACGCGCGGGGCGGACACCTAAACCAAAGCGCCGCCGTTTGCACGCACTTCCGCCGATGGCGCGCTAGCGGCTTGGAGTGCGGTGGCTCTCCACCGCTTTGGCCGGGACGCACGAACTTCACCTGAAGCAGCGTTGGAGAATAGCTCGACAGCGCGAAGTGAAATTGAGAGCGCCTGCCAATTCGTGCGTTTCCAAAAGCGCCAGAGGGCTGGCGCACTCCAAGACGCTTCGCGACCTCGTCAGCCCACCGGCAGCAGTTCCGGGATCGGCTCGCCGAAGGGCAGGATCGGCATCGGGCGGCCGGCGTGATCGAGGAAGGACTGTTCCCAGTCGATGCCCAGATGTTGATACACCGTGGCCCAGAGGTCGTTCGGTGACATGGGGCGCTCAATGGGATGCTCGCCCCGGCTGTTCGTCGCGCCGACGATCTGCCCGGTGCGCATCTTGGCCCCAGAGACGATGAAGGACATCGCCCCGGGCCAGTGATCGCGACCGGGCTGCATCACCCCGGTCTGGGTGCCGATGGAATTCGAAACCCGTGGCGTGCGGCCGAATTCACCGGTGACGATGAGCAGCGTCTTCTCATCCAGACCGCGTGCGTAAAGGTCTTCAATCAGCGCGGCCACCGCCTGGTCGTAGGGCGGGAAGCGCCAGCGTGCGTCGTCAAAGATGTGGCAGTTCACCGCGTGGGAATCCCAGTTGTAGGACCCGTATTTCGGTGCGGTGGTGCCGGGATGCTCCCAGACCATGGTGACGAAGCGGCACCCGGCCTCCACGAGCCGGCGGGCCATCAGGCCGCGCTGGCCGTAGGCGTTCATGCCGTAGCGTTCGCGCACGGCCTGCGGTTCGCGGGAGAGATCAAAGGCTTCACGCACCGGCTCGCTGGTGAGCATGTCGAAGGCGCGCTGGCTGTATTGATCCATCGCGTCCATGAGCCCGCTGCGATCCGCGTCACGGCGCAACCGGTCCATGCCCTGCAGCAAATGCAGGCGGTCGTCCAGCCGGGTCTCCATGTCCCGGGTCAGGCCGAGATTTTGCACCTTGAACGTGGGCGAAGCGGGGTCGCCCCCCACGACGAACGGGGTGTTCACCGAGCCGAGCCACGCCGCTCCGAGGCTGAACGTGTCAATCTGCGCGCGCCCGCCATCCACGCCGAGCACGCAGGGAGGCATGCCCTTGGGACCGCTGTGGCGCTCGTTCAGAATCTTGCTGACGTAGGAAGTCACCGCCGGCGCGTCATTGACGAAGCCGGTCGGCTCGGCGGGCAGCCGTCCGGTCATGAAGCGCTTGTGGCCGCCGCCATGGTCCGCAAACGTGTGGTGGCAGGAGCGGACGATGGTGAACTTGTCCGCGATCTTCGCCTGCTGCGGGAACAGTTCGGAAATCTCGATGCCGGGGACGTTCGTCCTGATGGGGCGGAAGATGCCCCGGTAGTCGGAGGGGGCGTTCGGCTTCAAGTCGTAGGTCTCCATGTGCGGCGGACCGCCGGGGAGCCAGACGAAGATGACTGAAGTGTCGCGCAGGTTTTTGCCCGTCTGCTTGGCGATGCTCTCCAAGCGGAACAAATCACTGAGTCCCAGGCCGGTGGCGGCCAGCGCGCCCGCCTGCAGGAAGCTGCGGCGCGAGGTTGGGCCCTGGCAGGATTTGGCTCCGGTAGTCATGCTGAAAAAGTAACTGGGCTACCGACGGCTGGCGACGGCGAAAATTCAAGGCCGAGCGGCTTGACCGGGTCCGCGTTTGGAGTCCCGTCTTCAGGCGGCGGGGCGGACGACTCTTCCGAACGCTGCGCGCGAAGCGCCCTGATCGCTGGTGCGCTCCACCGGCTGAAGCCAGGACTCCAAACAGCTTCTACTTCCCCGCTTCCGGCGGCTTCGGCAGCAGGCGGCTCAGCACAAACAGCAGCACGGCGACCACGAGGACCAGCACGCCCCAGAAGAGCGCGTTGCCTTTGCTCCCGGCGAGCGACTCGCCCAGCGACGTGCCCTTCAGGTTTTCTTCCGGCCCGAGCGTGGCCTTGGCCTTGTCTGCTGCGAGGATCTGGCGCGCGACCAGGTCGAGGTCGTAGCGGGGGAACGCGGCACGGGTGTTGCCATAATAGAGCGCGGGCGTGGTCTCAGCCGGGGCGCGGAAGAGGAGGCGGGCCGTCGCGTGCCAGACGGTGAAGGCGGTCAGCGGCAGCGGCGGGTTGTCCCCGTTCTCGATTTCGAGCCAGACCTGATCGGTGACGGGGACTTGATTCAACGTGAGGATCAGCTTGGCGGGCTTCTGGTCCGGGGTGCGGACCCACGATGCATTGCCAAGCGGGGTGCGATACTTCTCGCCCCGAGAATCAGGGCGATCCTCGTAGAGGACGGCCTCGCGGCGAAACAACGGGACGGTCGTCTCACAAGTCAGGCGCGTGAGCGGCAGCGACTTGTGCGGGAGCACCATCGCCCAGCGGCTGACCTTGGGACGTTTCGGGTCATCGGCTTTGGTCGCGGCGACGGGGAAACTGCGCTGGACCGGGGTGCGCTCCAGGATGAACGGCACTTGCTGGCCGCCACTGACCACGCGCAGGTCGGCGTAGCTTTGAGCGCCGCGTGCGAGCACTTCGAGGTCGAGGTCCAACTGCTGCATGCCGGTGGCGGCGACGCGGATGGCCTTGCGGAAGCGCCAGGGGTTCACGTCCAGCGGGGTGGTGCCGGCGGCGAGCAGCGCCAACGGGTCGGGAGCCTGGAAGGCGGGGTTCACCGCGAGACTTCCAGGCTTGGCGGTGACTACCGGGACGAAGCGTAAATCCCGGCGGAGGCTGGCGAGGTCGTAACTGGGCGCGGAGGCCTGCGCGTTGCCGGAGAGGAGTTGCAGCGGGCTGGAGCGGTCGTTGAGCAGCAGGGCGAGGACGGGGCGACGGCGTGCCTCGACGGTGGCGAGCGCGAGCGGTGCGTTGTCCTCATTGTGAATGGTGAGCAGGAGTTCGCGCGCCTGCACGGGGACATCCACGGCGAAGGTGACATTGGACACGGCGGTGCGGCCTTCGAGCGCGAAACGGAAGACATGGCCGCTCGCGATGAGGCTCTCGCGCAACTCGCCTTCGCTCACGCTGCGTTGCGCAAGGGTGACGCGGCGGGAGAAGAGCGCTTCCGTGGTGATGAGGCTGAGGCCGGCCAAGGTGACGTTGCCGCCATTGAGCCGGAGGGTGAGCCGGGTTTCCTTGTCGGTCTCGGCGCGCTCGGTCACTTCGACGCCGAGCGGTTCGGCCGGCGCGGCCTCCGCGGCCTCCGGGTGCAGCACGACACCGGTGACGGGGATGGGCTTGGCGCGCTGGTCGTTGAGGGTGAGGCGCAGGTGGGCCCAGGTGCCGGCGGAGAAGTCCACACGCAACTGCGTCGCGCCACCGGGCAGTTCGAAGACGGGCAGGCCGTCGGCAATGGTCGCCCAGCGCAGGCCGTCGCTGCTGCCCTCGACGCGCACCGCCTTGAGGAAATCCTTGGCCGGCGTCTGCAAGGTCACGCCGACGACCGGCTGCGCCAGCCCGGTCTCGATGTAGGCGACGGTGGAATTGGACTCGAACCGGGAGAGGAACTTGCGCGGAGCCGCCGAGAGCGTGGTGCGCTGCACCGGGCGGTCGAGGTCGAAGGGAACTTCGCGGCCGCTGGCGTCGTGGATGCGGAGGTCCTCCAGGCCGGGCCGCGCGGAATCGAGTGTCTCAAGCGGCACGGAGAAGCGGAGCAGGCCAGGTTGCGGGAGGGTGACGGGCTGGGAGTTCTTCCAGGCGGCGGGGAGTTCAGCGGCGTGCAGCCAGGCTCCAAATCCCAAGCACCAAATTCCAAACAAGCTCCAAACTCCAAGCTTCAATCGACGTGCGTGAACCGATGGGCTCCGCTTGGAGCTTGAGGCTTGGAATTTATTTGGAATTTGGAATTTGGAGCTTGGCACTTCGTTCATGTCTTTTCTTTCGGTTCTCCCGTGGTTTCCGGCCGCTCCGCCTCGGTGGCGAGGAATTTCTGATAGCAGAGGGAGACGAGCATCAGCACGACGGCGAGGCCGATGAGCGAGCCGACGCGATAGAGCCCGCCGAGATTCCATAGATCGTGGAGGAACAGCTTGGCCAGGGTGAACACCAGCAACGCCATCCCCGCCCGGCGCGCCGCCACGACGCGCTGCTTGAAGCCGGTGATGAGCAGCACGAAGGCGAACGCCGCCCACGCGAGCGAGTAGGTCATGTCCCGTGCGAGCTGCTTCTCGCGCGACAGCCCCTCGCTGCCAAACGAGAACGTCGTGCGCGTGCCTTCGCTGAAGTAGTCGGCGATCTCAATGTTCATCAGAATGAACGCCAGCAACGTGCCAAGGGTGTAGAGCAGGGGCAATACGTTGAAGCCCTGAACCTTGTTCCGCGGCGGGGCGAGCAGCCGCGCGCCGGCGAAGAGGCAGGCGGTCACGAGGCCGTAGGTATAGAGATACCAGTTGAAGATCGGTGTCGCGCTGCGCTCGTGGTAGCTGAACACCTCGGGATTGATGGCGAGGCGGGCGAAGGCCACGCATAGCAGGGCGACGCCAACGAACGGCAGGCCCGGGTGGGGCACGCGGTGGAAGAGCCAGAGGAGCGCGGCGCCTTCCAGACCCCACGCGACGGTGAGCCATTGCTTCTCGAACTGGATCGGGAAGATGAGCGTGACGAAGAACAGGCCCGCGCCGCCGAACAGGGCGAGCAACGCGTTGCGGCCTTCGTTGGTGGCGGGAATTTTCTTCAGCAGCCAGGCGAGGCCGGCGAACGCGGGCAGCGCGCACACGGCGGGAATCAGGCCGAGGTAGCCGAACTCCGGGAGGTTCGCCTTGCAGAGCTGGTAGATGAGGTGGAAGTGCAGCGGGAGCGCGAGGGCGGCGGTGATCCACGGCAGAGGCCGCTCGCCGACCTGACGGTGACACACGAACGGGAACAGGGTGAACACGGCGGAGAAGCCGGCATACCACGCGAGCGGCAGCCAGTTCGCCGTCTCCAGCTCCGGCGGGCTGATCCGCGAGGCGGCGAAGTGCTGGGTGTGCCAGACGAATTCCAACAGCAAGGTGCACGCGAGCGCGACCGGTGCCAGCAGATCCGTGCCGAAGCGCCGGACCACGCCTAGCAGCAGCACGATCAACAGTGCCGCGAGGCCGAAGACCGACGAGGGATTCGTCAGCGGCAGTCGGGCCACGACCATGATGAGCAGGATGAACGGCAGCACGGCGGCCATGGAGCTGAGCTGCACGGCGAGTTCCGGGGTGACGGAGCCAGAGAGCGGCAGGCCGGTGGCGGCATTGGGATCGGTCTTCGCCGCCTCCAGTTTCGGGAGGATGCGTTTGAGCGCGAAGAAGGAGGCGGCGAAGAAGAACACCGCGAAGCCGCCGATGACCAGCAGCATCCCCGGCAGGCCGGTCCAGCCGGTGAGCACGGCCGGGACTTTGATGATCCAGCATGCCGTCACCACCACGGTGAGCACGAGCACGGCGGCGATGGACATGAGCGACGCGCTGAAGAGGGCCAGCCCGATCGCGAGGACATCCACCAGCAACACGACGGGCCAGACGAGGAACGAGGGCGCGTCGAGCTTCATGATCGGGATGAGCACCAGCAGCAGCGCCACAGGCGGGAAGATATGCGCCCACCAGACCGGCGAGAGGTTCGGCTTGAGGCGTTGCTGCACGACGGGGAAGACCGAGTGCAGCACGGCGAAGAGCAGGGTGAAGCCAAGCGACCAGTTCAGCAGCTCGTTGGTGAGGAAGCCGCCGGTCCACACCATGAGCAGAAAGAGGGACGCACCGCCGCCGAGAAGCTGCACGGGCCGGAGCGGCAGGCGCATCCAGGCGACCCCGAGCAGGACCAGGTCCAGCAGGAAGATGAAGGTGAACATCTGGCCGGGCTGTTCGCACAGCTCGCGGTAGGGATGGGCGAAGATGTGGAGCGCGAAGGCCAGGCCGATGGACGGCATGAGCACCGCGGCGGCGGCGCTCCACTTGTCGAAGGCGTCCGCCGCCTTCATGGCGATGCGGTGGACGAGCGTGAACATGACGAAGAACAGCGCGCTGAAGAACAGAAAGATGGCCATCGCCGTGTGGATCTTCTCCACCGCGAAGAATTTTCCGGCCCAGCCGAGCTGCATCACGACCGTGGCCACGCCCGCCAGCAGGGTGAGGTGCAGCCAGCGTTGCCGCAGGGCGACGGCGAGCAGGCCCAGGTCCAGCAGGGCGACGTAGCCGAAGAGGCCGAGGGGATTGTCATGGCCGGTGTTGATCAGGACCGGCGTGAGAAAGCCGCCCAGCAGGCCGAGGATCGCGACCGCCTGCGCGTCGAGGCGCACGGCCAGGAAGAAGGCCACCGTGGTGACGAGCGACATGAAGGCAAACGTCACGTAGGGGCTGGGAAGCAGATTGAAGGTTGGATGGTGCGCGGCAAACAGGTCCGCATAGAGGATGACAATGCCTGCGCCACACAGGGACTGCATGGTGACGGCGTAGCGTTCGCGGTTCAGCCGGAGGCCGCCGACAATCAGACCGATACCGATGACCAGGCCGCTCGCGACCCGCACGGCGGGACTGATCCACCCTCGGTCGAAGGAATACTTCAGGAAGAACACAACCGCGAGGAACCCGACGAAGGCACCGACCCAGGCAAACATCTTCACGCCGAGGAACTGCTCGAAGTTGAAGGCCGGCTTGGGCGGCGATGGCTTGATGGCTGGCAGCGAGGCCGGAGGTGGCGGGGGCACCGGGGGCAGGGACGTGACCGGGGGTGGCGGCAACTCCGTGACGATGTTGCTCAACGATGGCATCGCTTCCACCGGGATAGGCGGCGGAGTTGAGACGAGGGTTGGGACAAGCTCAGAGGTGGCGACGACCAACGGGATGTGCGTCTCGGGTGCTGCTGGGATCAGTGCGGCAACGGGCTCGGTGACGGCCACCGGGAGAGGCGCGGTCTGCTCGGAGGCGAGCTTGCGGAGTGTTACTAGTTCTTTCTCAGCATTGGCCAACCGGCGTTCCAGGTCGGTGGTGCGGTGGTTTAAGCGCTCCTGATCCTCCTGGGTGGAACTGATCTTGATCCACAGCAGCAAGGGCATGCCCAGCACATAGGCGATGACTAGGAGTCCGAGCAGGATCAACCCGGCTTCGCTGTTAGCAAGCACGGTGGCCTCCAGGCGCGCAGGGTTGCTCCTTTGAGTTCAGGTGAGCGGGTTTCACGTTGTGGAGAATGGCAGAAGGCCGGGCCGGGCCGCTAATTGATTTTTCGGGCCCGAGCATCGGGGGTGGCGATGAACGGGGGGGGGATGCATTTGAACACAGAGACGCGATGAACACGGAGAGGAACGGAGGGGCTTTCTGGCGTGAAGGGGACACTCTTGTCCCCTTTCAGGCAACGCGGCCGCGACTTGGTGGACGGGCAGGGGACAGGAGTGTCCCCTTCACGACCGAGGTTTGGAGGTGCAGGCGGATGAGAGGGGAACCATGCACCGGCACTGGCTGGCACAAATCCGAAGGGAAGGTGAGAGGCTGTGCTGGGGTTTGCTTTTTGGTGCGTGCAGGCAGGTGGGGTTTTGGTTTAATCGCCCCATGCTCATCGTTCACGTCCAAGTGCAGGTGAAACCCGAATGCGTCGAGGCGTTCAAGGCGGCGACCATCGCGAACGCGCAGGCCAGTGTGCAGGAACCGGGGATCGCGCGGTTCGATGTGGTGCAGCAGGTGGATGACCCGACGCGATTCGTGCTCGTGGAGGTGTATCGCAACGCGGAGGCACCGGCGCGGCACAAGGAGACGGCGCATTATGCGACGTGGCGGGATACGGTCGCACCGATGATGGCGGTGCCGCGGACGAGCGTGAAGTATGGGGCGGTGTTTCCGGCTGTGGAGTGAGGAGGGCGCTGCACTAGCGCGTCGCTTGCCCCACAGCTTCACGCAGAACGCCGGGATTCACCTCTGAGCAACGCGCGCTGTCTTCCCCCTCTCCCCCGATGGGGGCGAGGGGACTGTAACGCGGCTCGTGCCCGGGCATTACAGGGGGGCCGCGACGTCGGTCGGTGCTCGCTACTAAACCCTGAGCGAGCCGCGGAACGCCCGGGCGGCATAGTAAGACTGCGCGCCGTTGTGACCGATGAAGACCCGGCCGTAGCGGCGATCACCATAGAGCGCGCCGCCGAGTTCTCTGATGTCCGCCGGCGTCTTCACCCAGCTCGAGGTCTTCGTGTCGAAGTCCCCGAGCTTCTGCAGGTCCAGGTATTGTTCCTCCGTCAAAAGCTCGATGCCCATGGCCGCGGCCATGTCCATGGCGGTGGTCTTTGGCTTGTGTTCCTTCCGCGATTCCAGCCCTTCACGGTCGTAGCAAACGCTGGTGCGGCCCTTTGGCGTTTCCGCCGAGCAGTCAACGAAGATGAATTCGCCCGTCTTTTTGTCGTGAGCGACCACATCCGGCTCACCGCCGGTGCCTTCCATTTCGCTGAGGGACCATAGTTTTGCGGCACTGGCCTCCAGCCGGGCCTTTACCCTGGCCCATTCGAGCCCTTTGTGGCGGCCCATGTGCTTCTCGAAACGGGCCTCCAACGCGCTGAGGAGCGCATCACGTTGCTTTGGGGCCAGCTCTTCTTTTGGTTCAACGCTTTTCATAGTGGTTTCATTGCTGTGTCGTGTGTCGCGGGCTCACAGGCAGTGTTTCTCCAGATGCCGGTGGTAATCTGCCAGCGCACCCGGAACGTCGGGATGCTTGAAAATATCGAAGATCCCAAATGCCGGGAGAATGTCGTAGCCGCAGAATTTGTAATTGGAAGTGATATGGAGAAACAAGTCGGCGGTTCCCTTGCCGCCGTATAGCAGGCTGCTGGGATTGTCGAAAGTGTCTTTCGGCGCGTTCCACGTTGCGGAGATCATGAACTTCCGTCCCTGCATTTTGCCGCCCGTGCCATACTGCCGGCTGGGGTCTTGCCGGGTGCGACCATCGCCGTCCAGCAGGACCTTCTGCGTGAGACCGGCATTGAAGACCTCATCCACGTATTTCTTGTAAATCCACGGCGCGCCGAACCAGTTCACCGGCGTCTGGAGGATGACCAGGTCTGCTGCCGCGTGCCTTTGCACCTCTTCGTCCGGGGTGTAGCCGCGCCCGACAAACGTCTCGGTGACCTGGTGACCACGCTCCACGAACAGCGCCTTCGCGGCGTTCATGAAGGTAAGATTCAGCTTGCCCTCAGACCATCCGGGGTAGGTGAGGTGGGCGTTGATGAGCAGTATATTCATCTGGGCATTTGCGAAATGGTCAACGACCCGAACTCAGCGACGGTGGTCACGAGGCGTGCCCTTTGTCTTTGTAACTGCGATGGCCCATCGCCGTTAGGCGCTGCAGCGCATGGCCTCGTCGTTCTCATCTCCAAACCATCATAACAAGCAACACCACACAAAGCACGAGAGAGAACACGACGAAAAACATCGTGGCTCGTTCGTTCCGACACTGAATGCACTGTCGCTCCATCTCCAGTGGCGTCTTTGGCCTGCTCCTGCCAAGCGCCTCACCAACTGACTCAAGGGAAGTGACGACAATCTGGAGAACTGGAATCATGGCTGTAGTGGTCTGAATTGTCGCAGCCTTTCTTGGTTGGATTCTGGGCTCAGTTAATCGTCGCAAGTGCCCGGTGTCGAGTCCATTAGAGTGACGAGAACGTGTCAGTGTGCAGGGGCGCGATTTCCAGCGCGATGCGTGACTTCTGCCGGGTGGCACTCTAGGCTTCGCGCACCTCGCATCTTGTCATGACCTTCGAATTCGCCACTGCCCATCGTGTCATTTTTGGTCCCGGGACGTTTAAGCAGGCGGGGACCATCGCGAGGGAATTTGGCCGGCGGGCGCTGGTGGTGACGGGGCGGTCGGGGGAGCGGGCCGGGCGGCTGGGGGAGTTGCTGTCCGGGGCAGGGGTGGCGGGGGAGATTTTCTCGGTCGCGGGCGAGCCGACGACGCAGGCGGTGAGCGAGGGGGTGGCGCGGGCGCGAGCGGCGGGGTGTGATCTGGTGATCGGTTTTGGCGGAGGAAGCGCGATGGATGCGGCCAAGGCGATTGCGGGGCTGCTGACGAATGGCGGGGAACTGCTGGATTATCTGGAGGTGGTGGGGCGCGGTGCGCCGCTGATGAGGCCGGCGGCTCCGCTGCTGGCGATTCCCACGACGGCGGGCACCGGGGCGGAGGTGACACGGAATGCGGTGCTGGCATCGCCGGAGCATCGGGTGAAGGCGAGCTTGCGGAGCCCGTATCTGCTGCCGCGCGTGGCGTTGGTGGACCCGGAGCTGACGCTGAACTTGCCCCCGGACCTGACCGCGAGCACGGGGATGGATACGCTGACGCAACTGATCGAGCCGTATGTGTGCCCCCGGGCGAATCCGATGACGGATGGAGTGTGCGTGGAGGGGATGCGGCGGGCGGCGCGGTCGCTGCGGCGGGCGGTGGAGTGCGGGAGTCACGCCGGGGCGCGCGAGGACATGGCGCTGGCGAGTTTATTTGGCGGGATGGCGCTGGCAAATGCGGGGCTGGGGGCGGTGCATGGGTTTGCCGCGCCGATTGGTGGGATGTTTCCCGCGCCGCATGGGGCGGTGTGCGCGGCGTTGCTGCCAGGGGTGATGGAGGCGAACGTGCGCGCGCTGGGCGAGCGGTCACCGGGGAGCGCGGGGTTGCGGCGCTATGACGAGGTGGCGCGGCTGCTCACGGGGCGTCCGCAGGCCACGGCGGCGGATGGGGTGGCGTGGGTGAGGGAATTGTGCGCGACACTGAACATCGCGCGGCTGCGAACGTGGGGGGTGACGGAGGCAGATATGGCCGGGGTGGTGCAGAAAGCGATGCAGGCGAGCAGCATGAAGGCGAACCCGATACCGCTGACAGCGGGCGAGCTGGAGCTGGTGCTGCGGGGGGCTATTTGAGGCCACGCTACGGCGGGGATTTTTTGCCACAAAAGGGCACAGAAGGCGCAAAGAGGGGATGAGGAACCGGCTGGAGGTGAGCTGTGGAAATGGGACTGATCGGACGGATGGGACGGATGCGAACCGAGGCCCGACGAGTCAGGGTGCCTTGGCGGGGGCGAGGGTGCCGGATTTGATTTCCCAGCGGTGCAGGTCGCGGGCGAGTTCGCGGGGCCAGTTTTCTTCGGTGCAGGTCATGAAGACCTGGCCACGGGCGTGGTGGGAGCGTTCCAACAGCGGGAGGAGGCCGGTGCGGCGCTTGGCGTCGAGTTCGCCCATGACGTCGTCAATGAGGAGGACGGGCGGGGTGCCGAGAAGGCCGGTGACGTATTCGGCCTGGGCCATTTTCAAGGCGATGGCGAGGGTGCGCTTTTGGCCTTCGCTGCCGAATTGCGCGGCGGATTGCTCGTTGAGCAGGAGGGCGAGTTCGTCGCGGTGCGGCCCGACCACAGTGGAACGGTAGGTGCGCTCGCGGTCGCGGGCCCGGGCGAGTTCCACGGCGAAATCGGACTTCACGCTGGGCTGGTATTCGAGGCGGAGTTCCTCGGCGTCGTGGGAAATGCGGCGGTAGGCGAGGCGCGCGAGGGGGGAGATGCGGGGCAGCAACTCGCGGCGCGCGGCGATGAGCTGGTTGCCGAGGGAGACGAGTTCCTGGGAGAAGCTGTCGAGCAGGGCGGGGTCGGGGGAGCGTTGTTTCAGCAGGGAATTACGCGAGCGGAGGGCGTGGGCGTAGCGCTGGAGCAGCGGCAGATAGGCGGGCTGCGTCTGGGCGAGGAGCAGGTCGAGGAAGCGGCGGCGGGTGCGGGAGGTGCCTTTGACGAGCTGCAGATCCTCGGTGCAAAACACGACGGCGCGCAAGGTGCCGAGGTAGTCGGTGAGGCGGCGCACGGGCTGGGCATCCAGGGAGATTTTCCGCTCGGCGGCGGACCAATACATTTTGATTTCGTGCGGGGCGTTGCTCATCACGGAAGCGCCGACGAAGTAGCCCTTGGCTGCGTGGCGGATCATCTGCGCCCCGCCGACGCCGCGAAAGGAGCGCAGGGTGGCGAGGAGGTAGATGGCTTCGAGGATGTTGGTTTTGCCCTGGGCGTTGTGGCCCAAAAGCAGGTGGAAGCCGGGGCTGAAATCCGCATCGAGCCGCGGGTAATTGCGGAAATCGCGGAGTCGCAGGTGGGCCAGATGCACGGGTGGAGGCTAGCGAGGCGGGCGGGGAAAGGCGAGCGGGAGCGTGGGGCACAGATCAATCCCGAAGAGTGGCTCGCGAAACATGCGAATTGACGCGAAAATGGAGGTGCGCTGGGGGTGGGTGGGGTCGTTCCGTTGGTTGCGATGGGGATTCGGTCTCGTGAGTTTGCGAGATCTTGTGACGCGGCAGGGGTGTAAAAATGACTGACCAATGAGGACTGGCGAATGGAGATACTGCTTGAGGAAAGAGGTCGGAAAGATGATCAGAAGGGAGGCAAGGAGAACTGCGGAATACGCGGAATATGCGGGAAAAATGCCTGCGATGAGACTGGATTAGTTCCTCGCTGTTTTCGGTGGAACAGGGAGGCGGGCAGGAAAATTCCAAGCTCCAAGTCCCAAGCCTCAAAGAAATCCCAAATCCCAATCGTTCTGCGCGCCTCGCTGCCATTCCACCCAGGTTCGCACCTTGATTCAATGGCTGGGATGGTCCGACTGGCCCGTCCAGCACCAGGTGACGCCTCCCTTTGGAATTTGGAGTTTGGAGTTTTTTGGAATTTGGAACTTGGGATTTGGAGCTTCTTCCACACGCCATTCCACTGAAAGTAGGGGAAAACCACTTGATTCCAGAGAACCGAGGTTAAGTCGGGCTCTGCGCAGGCACGCTGTCGGTGGGTTGGTTGTCCAACGCAGAACTGGAGAGCCTTCCCATCCGCGTCATCCGCACTTACTGCGGATTCAATTCAGGAGTTCGGGTTAAAAGGAGACGAGCTGCTACTGCACTTCCGCGTAGGTGCGGTGCGGTTGACCTACGAGAGGATTGAGGAGAAAACCGCTGGTTTATTGGGCCTTTTCCGATTTGGGAGATTGAAAGGCGGGGAGGGTGAGGTCGTTGGCACCACCGCGCCGGTAGCCTTGGAGGTCGAGGGTGACGTGCTGGTAGCCGAGGCGTTTGAGTTCTTCGGCAACGCGAGCGGTGGTGGCAGGATCGAGGAGGCGAGGGAGTTCGGCGGCACCGACCTCGATGCGGGCAAGGGAGGGGCGCACGGGGACAGGCGCGGGATGCGCGAGATTGTTGAGGTTCGGCGGGGTTGAAAGGAGAGCGGAAGGCGGCTGGCCGGGGAGTTCGTGGTGGCGAACGCGGACGTCGAAAAAGCCCAGATCCCGCAGCAAATTCTCGGCGGACTCAATCATTTGAAGCTTTTGCTCGGTGACGGGTTCGCCGTGGGGAACGCGCGAACTGAGGCAGGCCATTTGGGGTTTATCCGTCGTGGGAAGTCCAAAACGGGCGGAAAGAGCGCGGATTTCGGCCTTGGTGAGGCCGGCTTCCTTGAGGGGGGCGCGGATTTGAAATTCGGCCGCAGCTTGGGCTCCGGGGCGAAAATCGCCGATGTCGCTGGCGTTTTCACCGTAGGCGAGGACGGAAAGCTGGAGTTGGCGGGCGATGGGGAGGAGTTGAGTGAAGAGTTCGTGCTTACAGAAGTAGCAGCGGTTCAATGGGTTAGATTTGTAGTCGGGGTTGTCGAATTCGGTTGTGGTGACGACCCGGACAGGAAAATGGAATTGGGCTGCGATTTCGAGAGCTTCGGTCAATTCACGCCGGGGAAGGCTGGGGGAATCAGCAATTACGGCCAAAGCGCGGTGTCCCAGAACGTCGTGGGCGAGGAAGGCCAGGAGCACTGAATCGACGCCTCCGGAGTAGGCGGTGAGGCAGGAACCGAAACTAAGAAGAGTTTCGCGAAGATTTTTGAGCTTGGAGTCCAGCACGCAAGAAGAGTGCGTGGTTACAGGGGTTTTGTCGAGTTTGAGGAGGGTGAAACGAGGGGTAAAAAGGAGTGCGGGATCAAAAACTTTCAAAAAACTGTTGCACACTTCTGGGAGTGAGCTAATCTGTCTCCGTTGTTTTGAACGACGCAGTTCAAAAAGGTTCGTCGAAAATAAAAAGTTGACGACCCGCGCGAAACTGTTAAAAGTATTCGCGTCGAACGAAGCTGAGATGCCGAGTTTGCAGTGCGAACCGGCGCTCAGGTTTTTTTTCCCCTAAAACGGGAAACGACTTGGTGAAAAAGTCGAATGGCTCTTTGAAAATTGAATTGTGCGACAAGTGAGAGCCCCTTCAGGCAATGCCGGTTAGCGGAATGCCTGGAGAGTTTTAATCGGATAAATGACAATTGCTGAATCTTCGGATTCAGCGAGAATCAAGCTAACGTTTTTAACGGAGAGTTTGATTCTGGCTCAGAACGAACGCTGGC
>CAZOCL010000086.1:0-19783 GCA_964578245.1 uncultured Klebsiella sp.
GACAGAGTCTCACCCTACCGACGGCGGGTCTCGACGCTTCAGTGCCTCTGAAATGCAAAGACACGAAGGCTCGCACCTTCGCGTCTTTTGCAGCGGCAGTCCGCGGGGAAATCAGTGAGTATGCTCGTCGCTGGGCGGAAGGCAGCCGAACTTGCCGATGATGGCGACCAGAAAAACCACCGCGCCGAGGAGCGGCCACCAAGAAGGCGACTTCGGATGGACGGTCATGAAGATGCCGCCACCCAGCACTGCCGCGATCAACAACCACGCCAAAATCGCTTTGAAAAACGTCATGGCGCGGAGAGTAGCGACCGAACCATTTCTGGCAAGCGCAGGTTTGTAGCCGGGATGGCTAGGGACGCATTCGGACACTGCCCCGGAGCGCGGGCGTCCTCGCCCGCTTTGCGCGTGCGATCACCGAAACGGAGCAAACCCCTCCTTACGCACGCACCCGCAAAGCGGCCCGGCGGGCCGCGCTCCAGAGCAGTGCCAGCCAGAGCGCAGCCCGAACTTCCGAATTGAAACCGCGGAGTTCGCGGATGGGAAAGAGTGGCAGTTTCCCATTGGCAACGAGTCTGACCGGTAGTTCGCAGCGCAATCTGTTCCGTATCCATGTCATCCGCGTCATCTGCGGTTCTCCCTTCGGAATTCGGGCTGCTTTCCACTTTCCGTTTGCCCGGTTGCCGGACCGGGGCTAGAACCTCGCCACCATGATCGGCCCAATCAAAAACTCCTCCGGCGAAAACCTTGATCTCACGTTTCACGCGGGCGATCCCGCTTCAAAGAACCTCGTCGTGCTAGGTCACGGCGTGACGGGCAACAAGGACCGGCCGTTCGTGGTGGCGCTCGCGAATGCCCTCGCCGCCAGCGGAGTCAACGCGCTGCGCTTCTCCTTCGCCGGCAACGGCGCGTCGGGCGGGCGCTTCGTGGACGCCACCATCTCCAAGGAAGTCGCCGACCTCGGGTCCGTGCTGGACGCCTGCGCGGGCTGGAACGTCTGCTACGTGGGCCACAGCATGGGCGGCGCGGTGGGCGTGCTGCGCGCCAGCCAGGATGCGCGCATCAAGCTGCTCGTGTCGCTCGCAGGCATGGTGCGGACGGCGGCGTTCGCCCAGCGTGAGTTCGGCACGGTGAAGCCGGACGCGGGCCTCATGTGGGACGATGAGAAGTGCCCGCTCTCGCAGGCCTACATGGACGACCTCGCGCAGATCGGCACCGTGCTCGACGCCGCACCGAAGATCAAAGTCCCGTGGCTGCTCGTCCACGGCACGGAGGATGACGTGGTGCCCATCCAGGACTCGAAGGACATCCTCATCCGGGCCGGGATGGAGACGCACTTCGTCGCGCTCAAGGGCTCCGGTCACGTCTTCAGCGGGGAGCACACCGGGCTGATGGTGGACACGGTGGTGGCGTGGGTGAAGGGGCGGTTTGCGGGAGGGAAGTGAGCTGAAGCCGAGGCGTTCCAACGAACGCAAAGCCAGCAGGGATGTCTGCTCTCTTCATGTCCCCGACTTTAGCCGAACGATCGGACTGATGACTTATTATCCATCAAAAGTGAGGCTCTTTCTCCGGCTAGCTGGCTCACTTGTGCTGATGACTGCCGGGATTGTGGCGTTAACGCATAGCCCTTGGAACTGGTTGGCGGTCCTTCTGTTCAGCACCTGCAGCCTTATTTATGGCCTTGCTCTGCTTCCACAAGCAACTTACCTCAGGTTAGAGAAGGATGGCTTCATCCTTGTTACTGCCTTTCGTCCCTCAACTTACAAATGGGGCGAAGTAGATGCCTTCCGCGTTGGCAAAATAGGAACGATAGCCGTTGTGTGTTTCGATTACCAAAACCCGCAGGCCCAAGGCTCGGTTTTTTCCATCCAAGAATCCAACCTGCCGGTTGTCATCGGTTTTTCCCCCGACGAACTCGTTCGATTACTTAACGACGGCAAGAGCAAGTTCACCCAAATGTCCTGACCGAGAAAATCCGCAAGCGGCGAACCACCCTCTACTTTCTACCATGCGCTACACCGAGTTCCGCGATCAAATTCAGAGCGAGCTGCGACGTCAGCCCGCCGGATTAACCTGGGCGGAACTCAGAGCCCGCCTGCACCTGCCGTATGACCGGCCATGCCCAACCTGGACCCGGCAATTGGAAGCGGAAATCGGGCTGCGCCGGACGCCGGGAAAAGGTCGTGTGAAAGTTTGGGGAGTTGACGCGGGCCGACGCAGCCGCTGAAACCGCAGCACCCACGGCATATACGGAAGCGTCCGCCCTGCTCTTTCCGTGTATTCCGCGTCTTCCGTGGTTCTCACTTTCAGACGCACCCGCGCGCACCCGCGCATGCCTGAAATGGGTTGCCGCCAGTTCCCCCGATGGCAAGTCTCCCCCATGCCGCATCGCCTCAGAAACCTTCCCGGTTTACCCCTCCTCGTCTGTGCCTTGATCGCTCTCTGCGCGCACGCGCAAGACGGCACACCCGCCAAGTCCGCCGCGCCGATCACGCAAGGCCAGCGGGTCTATTCCGTCGGGCACAGCTTCCATGTATTTATGCCGAAGATCCTCGTCGAGATCGCCAAGACTGCCGGGATCCAGGACCACACGCAGGTCGGGCTGTCATCCATCGGCGGCTCGCGCGTGATCCAGCATTGGGACGTAGCGGACGACAAGTTCAAGTCCAAGGAGGCGCTGCGCTCCGGCAAGGTGGACGTGCTGACGCTCGCGCCGATCTTCCTGCCGGACCCGGGCATCGAGAACTTCGCGAAGCTCGCGCTGGAGAACAACCCGGCCATCTGCATCACGCTGCAGGAGTTCTGGCTGCCGCACGACTGGTTCGAGCCGCCCACGATGAAGAGCAATCCCAAAGGCGGCGACCACAACTCCGTGACCATGGAGGACCTGCGCCAGCGGCAGAACGCGTATTTCGCGACCATGGACGCGCATGTGCGGGAGCTGAACCAGAAGCTGGGCACACGCGCGATCTATGTGGTGCCGGTGGGCCAGGCGGTGCTCGCGCTGCGGGAAAAAGTCGTCGCTGGCCAGGCCCCGGGCATCAAGGATCAGAACGCCCTCTTCATTGATGCGGTCGGCCACCCCCGGCCGACGGTGCAGGCGCTGGTGGCGTATTGCCATTACGCGGTGACCTATCGTCGGAGCCCGGTGGGCTTGAAGGCCCCGGCGCTGCTCGGCGAACACGCCGATCCCACTCTCGTGAAGCTGCTGCAGGAACTGGCGTGGCAGGCAGCGATCCAGCATCCGCTCAGCGGGGTAAAGGCGGGGTAGGTTTTGCGGGGTGGCTGGCCCGCCTCGGAGCGCGGCTGTGTCGCGGAGACCAGCCGCAGCGGCTGCCCCTGGCCGAGCCGTTGAGGAAATCCCATAACGCCCGGCGCTCGAATGTTGCTGCGGCTGATCCCGCGCCGAGCGGGACACAGCCGCGCTCCGAGGCAGTGTCAGAATGCAACCGTGCGACTTCGGAAGCTCCTCCCGGGGTTGACCCACGAGTCAGGCCAGTCTAGAGTCCACCACCCTTGGGAACCCAATTTCGTGAGCACTCCCGCACTCCCCGGCAAGCCAGACGAGGCGGCGCGCCCGCAGTCCTTCACGCGCTGGCGTGAAGTCTGGCTGGCCCTTGCGGCGGTGACAGCCATCGGCGTATCCGGCTACTTCCTCGCCCGGAACCTGCGGATGGACGAGCGGATGCCGCGTTCGGATGCCCGGCTCTACGAAGCGGTCGGAGCGGTGATGGCCGAGGAGACGGCGCACCTGCTCGGGAACAAAGGCAAAGTGGTCCTCATCACTCCCGACACCGGCGCGCAACCCTCCCCGGTCCATGCCAGTTTTCTCCGCGGCTTCGAGCGCAACCTCAAGACCAGGAGCAGTGTGCGGCTGGACGGGAAAGAACTGGTCACCCCGACGGAGGTCGGCTGCCCCGCCACCGCGTTCCTGGCCGTTCTCAAGAAGCATCCCACCGCGGACGCGGTGGTGTCCTTCATCGGCCCACCAGTCCTCCGGCCTGACGATGTGAAGCTGTTGCCGCCCCGCCGGCCCAAACTGCTGGTGCTCGGCGGAGACCGCGAACTCACGCGCAGCTTGATGAGCCAGCAGTTGCTGGAGCTTAGCCTCGTGCCGCGTCAAGGCAGCCGGGACTCCGGGAACTGGCACCACTCCGTGACCCAGCGCGAGGAGGTTGAACGCATTTATCAGATCATCACCCCGGGCACGGTGGGGGCCTGGGCAGCGGGAGGAAAACCTTGAAGAGCAATCAAAAGCCATGTTGTGACGGGCTCGTCTGGCCAGTCCGGCAGAAGCAGCCCGGAGCTGCGTTCACCTTGATCGAACTGCTGGTGGTGATCGCCATCATCGCGATCCTCGCCTCGTTGCTGTTACCGGGGCTGAACAACGCCAAGCAACGCGCGGCCAAAATCCGCTGCGTGAGCAACCTCAAGCAACTCGGCCTGATCACGCACATCTATTCGGACGATCACAACGGAAGAATCGTGCCGGTGTTCGTGGTGGGCGACACCAACATCGGCTTCATCCCGCTGCTGGTGCACAACCGCTATCTGCCCGCCCCCACGGCGATGCCCGGCTGGGACCAGCTCGCCAACGCCACGCCGGCCACGCGCGAATCCTCTGTTTTCAAGTGCCCGTCCGGGCTGGACGACCGCACCTCCGGCAACTGCATCTCGGGGCAGAATGATTACAACCCCTATGGTGACGAAGCGCGCCGGCCCTGGCGCAGCTACGGCGTGGGCGGAGTGAGCTACGACATCTGGTATTCCTTCAACGCGCGCTCCGGCGGTGTCACCACGCAGTATCCCCTCTGGACATGGGCCTCCATGGCCACCACGCCACCGAGCCTGACCCTGCTCACGGCTCCCAGCGACACGATCTACATGCTGGACGGCCCCTGCTTCTGGAATCTGGACGGCCCGGGTGCGGGCACCCGGCTGGGCAACGGCCGCATCAGCGCGCGGCATGACCGGCGCAAAGTGACAAACGTGCTGCTGTTCGACGGACGAGTGGAATCACCGGAATACACCCGGGCGATCAACGGGTATCAGTGGACGCGGTGAAGCGGGCCGGGAAATTCCCAGCTCCAAGTCCCAAGCTCCAAAAAAGCTCCAAAGCCCAAATTCCAATCGTTCCGCGTGCCATGCCGCCAGCGCTTCCGCCCTCGTTCGGCCCTTGGTCTGAAGGCTGGTCCGGTCCGCCTGGCCCGGCCAGTGCCAGACGACGTTTCGCTTTGAATTTGGAGTTTGGAGCTTCTTTGAAATTTGGATCTTGGGATTTGGAGCTTCTCCCACACCCATGCCACTGAAACCAGCGGAGAACCGATTCTTTCGCTGAAACAAACTCGGTGAACCGCAGATTCACTTCACCTCGCGCTTGCGCTTCTTCGCCAGCGCCTTGACGCCGGGCAGCGCGAAGAGCGCGGCACCGACGATGCCGGCATCGTTGCCCATGGTGGCCGGGACGATCTTGGCCTCGACATTCTCCAGGTAGCGGAAGAACTGCTCGGGATCACTGCTGACCCCACCGCCGATGATGAAGAGATCCGGCGCGAGCATGTATTCGAGCGTGGTCAGGTAACGGTCCACGTTCTTGCCCCACTGCTCCCAGTTCAGCTTGTTGCGCTCGCGGGCCACGGTGGAGGCGAACTTCTCCGCGTCCTGCCCGCCCACTTCGAGGTGCCCCAGTTCGGTGTCCGGCAGCAACGATCCGTTGTGCAGCACGGCGGAGCCGATGCCAGTGCCGAGCGTGACGAGCACCACGGTGCCGCGCACGCCGCGTCCGGCTCCGAAGCGCGCCTCCGCGAGGCCGGCCGCATCCGCGTCATTGCCCACGGCGACATAGCTCGCGCCCAAGGTGCGCCGCAGGTGCTCGACGATTTCGTGGCGCACCCATGAGGGATCAAGGTTGGGAGCGCGGCGAACAACCCCGTGCTTGATCAGACCGGGAAAGCCGACGCCCACGGCCCCCTGCCATTTCAGCTTCTTGGCCAGTTCGCCAATGACCGCGACCACGCTCTTGGGCGTGGCGGGCTGCGGAGTCTTGGCCCGATAAATGGTCGAGGCGAGCGTGCCTTTGCGTGTGTCCACCACGGCGGCCTTGATGCTCGTGCCGCCGATGTCCACACCGAGAATGAGATGCGAGTCGTTCATGCCAGTTAGCAGAGGGATGAAACCCGCTTCGTCCGTCCGGCTCAAGCCTTCGCTTCCTTGGGTTCTTTCGCCTCCTTGTCCCGCGCGGCGAACACGGGACTGGGCCGGCGGGCCTCCAGCACGATGCGGAAGCCGACGATGTCCACGCGATGCCCCGGCGAGTTGAAGAGGCGTGCGGAGGAGAGGAGCGTGTGCTGCTTGGCGCTGTGCCAGGAGGCCCCGCGCAGCACCCGGTAGTTCTGCTTGCCGTCGTAGGAATCCTGGCACCACTCCCACACGTTGCCGCCAAGGTCGTAGAGGCCGTGCCGGTTCACCGGGAAGCTGCCGACGGGCGAGGTATAGTCAAAGCCGCTGGGGCGCAGCTCAGGATCGTAATTCCCCACGCCCTTGGGCGGCGGCCATTGGGTGCCCCAAGGATAGACATCGCGAATCTTGCCGTCGCGTTCCTGCGGCGTCGTCCCGGTCTCCTTGGGCAGATCGACGGCAGCACTCCATTCGAGATCGGTGGGCAGGCGGTATTCGTCACGTTCGCCCAGAAGGCCGGCCTTGCGCTCCCGGTCAGTGAGCCAGTGACAGAATGTGCGGGCGTCGTCCCAGCTTGTGTTCACGGCGGGATGCGACGGCTCCTGCTTGAACTTGGGCCGCGGCCACTTGTGGGTCTGCTCGCGCACGAAGACCCCATAGTCCTGCACCCGCACCGGCCACACCCCAAAGAGCGCGGTGGCGCCGGGCACGGGAATGAACCTCATGCCGAGGGAATTGATGAAGGTGTCGCGATTGAGCTGGGCCCGGATCGCCCCGAGGCGGTTGCGACGGCCCAGATGGATGTGCACGGTCTTCGTCAGCGGCTCGTAGAGGCTGGGGTCGAGCGTGAGCTGGTAAGTGCCAGGGGCGAGGTGCTCGCCGGGACGCACCAGGCGGCCATTGAAGTAAGCCCCGAGCTTCTCAGGGTCCTCGATCGCGTGCCCGCCCGCCTCGATCTGGAAATCAACCCGCGTGCGCTCCTCCAGCCGGCGGCCAAAGCGCTTCGCCGCCTGCACCAGCAGCAGCAGCACGAACACCGGCCCGAGCACCGGCAGCAGTTGCCGGTGGAACTGCACGCACAACAAGCCCAGCACCACGACTCCCGCCAGTTCGAGCAAAGCCCGCTTGCGCGGTCCTTCCAGGCGGGCGGCCACGCTGTCGCGCAACGCATCCCGCTGGCGGACGAGCTTCTTGAAGAGCAGGTGCCCTTCACGCGCGTAATCGGAGGACTTCCAGCTCTCCAGACCGCCGTGGAACTTGGTCAGATAGTCGTGGAACCCCTGCAGCTTCTCTTCCAGCACCACCTGCCGCGGGGCGACCTGCCAGGGCTGGGCGAAAGGCGCGCGCCACGGGGCCTCCACCTCGGCGACGAGCTGCGCGAACTTCGCCTCCACCTCGCGCAGGTTCTTGCGCCACTCCTCGATGGCCTCGGCAATGTGACCGTAAGGCAGGTCGGAAAAGAGCGGGTTGAGATTCTCCACCAACGCCGCTGCCCGGGCGAAATCTCCTGCCTCGGCAAACGCCAGCGCCTGCTGCAAGGCCTCGGCCTGCTGGTCGTGGAGTTCCAGCAGATCGGCCCCGGCAGCCCGGACCGTCTCCAGGTGCGTCACGACTTGGGCGTGGAGTTCACCCTCACCATGCGCGAAGGCGCACAGCGCTGGTCGGGCTGGCTGCAGCAGAACGGATGCGGGCCGGGTGAACCGGGCGAAGGCCGGGAGTTCCGGCACGACATCAATTGCGCCGTCATCCATCGCCAGGTCTTTGTTCAGAAAGCCCGCCGCGAGCCGGTGCTGGCTCTCGACGAGCCCCGTGAAGGCGGCCTCCGCACCCGCCTGCTCCTCCACAATCTGCGGGCGCGCCAGGGTGTTGGGCTTCGGATTGAGCAGCGCCAGGCCCAGCTTCATCTGGTCGTCCACGAAGGTGCCGATGGCCTGCAACACCTCCTCCAGCCGTTCCACTTCCCGGCTGACGAAGCCGTTGAGATCATCCGGCACGTCCTCGCTGGCTCGGTGGGCCGCGAGGTATTCCGCCAGCTCGTTCTGAAACTCGCGGTGCGCCAGCATGTCCGCCGTGTCGCGGAAAGCGGTGCTCGCGCCGCGCAATTGCGTGGCGGTCGCCTGGAGGACGGCCAGCTTGCGGATGAGGTCGAGGTTCATCCGAACTGGCGTTTGAGCTGGCGCAGGGTGGCCACGGCGTCAGCCATGCTCTGGCGGGACTTAACCACCGCCTGCTCGCGGGCGGTCTCAGCTTCTGCCGCGGCCTGGGCTGCGGCCACCCGGGCCTGCTCCATGGCGAGTTGCCGCTGATACGCCTGCCGCTGCTCCTCGATCAAGGTTTCCAGCGCGCGCGCCTGCTGGCGCTGAAGCTGCAGCATCCGCCACAAGAGGCCTGCCATCACGACGACCAGGGCAAGCAAAGCACCGCCGAGGCAGGCGTTCAATTGGTCCGGGGTCGGCATGAGAGCGACGTGAGACTAGCCGCCAGTGCCGAAGGAACAATGCTGAAAAGCAGAACGAAACCCGGGCCGGCCGCGCAGCCGCCGCTGCCGACGATTGGATCTAGCCCGAACGCCGAAACAGAGAGCGCCGCGGCGAACGGAGCACGGCGTTTACGCCGCAGAAGGCTGCGACGGGAACGGTCCGCTCGAACCACCCCGGACTTGCTCCTATTTCTGCGGCCCGAAGGCCGCGCTCCTCCACCTCGGCGTCGGCCCGCTCCGACGTTCGGGCCTGGCTGCTACAGCGCGTCCTCGATCTGCTTGTTCCGCTGGTTCATCGCCCCGCCCACGGCGGTCTTGAAGCTGTTCACCGTCGAGAGGTCGGCGGGATTGGCCGGGCGCGGCGGCGTAGGGTTGCCGCCGTTCGGACAGTTCAACGTCTGGCCCGCGCCGACCTCCACGGTTGCGGCCCCGCTCGTCGAGGTGACTGCCACCTTCCCACTGGCCACCGTGACGAAGGTCTGCTTCGCACTGTCGGATTCCACCATGAAGTCCGTGCCCACGATGCCCGTGTTCGCGGCGGGTGTGCGAATCTGGAAGTTCGTCTTCTCCGTGTGCCGCACGGAGCCGATGATCTTGCCCACTTCGAGTTCGACGGTGGCGGTATCGCCCACCGCGCGGATGCGGACGATGCTCAGCGGACGGATGGCGACGAAGCCCTTCGCGCCCAGGTCCAGCGTGGCGGAGGAATCAGCCTTGGTGGTGATCTCCGCGCCCACGGGCAGGCCGATGCGCCGCCGCTTGATCTCTTCCAGCGGCTCGCCCTTGGCAAGCCGGTAGGAGACCGTGCCCTTCATGTCCAGCACGCGGGCCATCTTCGGACCAAAGTTGGTAAAGCCGAAGTCCGCGAGGAACACCACCGCTGCGCACACGAGCAGCGAGGTGACCCACGCAGACACGCTCGCCGCGTAACCACACTTCAGCAGGAACTTGGCAATCGGCGCGGCTACGGCAAACAGCAGCACGGCCAGCACGCCACCAGCATAAGCGGGAAACGGCACGCTCTTGGGCACCAGCGGGAGCAGGAAGATGTCCGCCGCAGTCAGGCCCGCGACCATTGCGCCCAGGCCCAGCACGAAGGACAGCACCGCCATCATCAGCGTCCAGTTCGACGCGCCGAGGCTCTCGGCCATCTTGCGCAGCACGATGATGCCCAGCACGAAGCACAACCCGCCGGCAACGAGGAGATGCAGCGGCGTCACCGGGTCCAGCAGCAGCCACTCTGCAGACTCGCGCAGTTTGATGAGGAAGGGATCGTTCATGAATTGGTGGAGGTGGTGGTGACCTTGGGGGCGTCCGGCGGGTTCGGCGAGCGGGAAGTTTCGGCGGGCCGGACTTGGAAGCGCGTCTCGCCTGTCTTCGTAAAATGACGCGTCTCGCTGATGCTGAACTGCTCGGCGTCTCCGGTTTCACGCCAGGGGACTTCGTAGCATTGCACCGGCTGGTCAAAGCCCTTCAAGCGCACTGGCGTTTGTGCCACGCAGGTCGCGGCCAGCGCGGGGTCGAGCCTTAGCAACGCACGGAATGTCTCCGCACCAATGAGGACACGCCCCTGCCCCGAAGCGCTCTCCAGGCGGCTCGCGAGGTTCACCTCTCGCCCGAAAACGGTGTAGTTCAGCACATGATCCTCGCTGCCCATCAGGCCCGCGATGACCGTCCCGGTGTTGATGCCGGAGCCGAGCGAGAGCAGCGGCAAGGGCGACAACGGCGGTTGACCGGCAAGAGTGCGGTTCACGTTCGTGGCCTCGCGGCGACCGTTTTCCAAGTCGCGGTCGCGATTGAGCGCGTGCACCGCGCGCTGGGCCGCGACGGCAGCGCGGACCGCATCCAGCGCGTGTGTGTCGCTGGCCACTGGCGCGCCCCAGAAGGCCATCACGCAGTCGCCAATGTATTTGTCGAGCGTGCCGCGCTGCTGTTTGACCAGATCGGAGAAGGTCTTGAGATAGAGGTTCACCGTCTCGAGCAGTTCGGCGGCTTGTTCATCGAGACAAGCGCGGGTGGCTGCGGGGTCGAGCTTGAGCAGGCGCGCGTGAGCGAGCGCCTCCTCATGCCGCAGGTTGGAAATCTCTGTGAAGCCGCGGATGTCCGCGAAGAACACGGTGACTTCGCGATGCTCGCCGCCGAGGCGAAGTTCCTTCAGCCGCATCAACTCGGCCGCGACCTCTGGCGAGACGACCTTGGCAAAGACAGCCTGCAACCGTGCCCGCTCCCGTCCCTCGAAGAACGCCCGCCACGTCACTACCGCGACGTGTGCTGCAAACGCCGTGAGCAACGGCAGCGCCACGGGCAGCCACAGCCGCTCGCGTGAGTAACACACGACGCTGATGCCCAGATAAGCCGCCGCACCCACCACCAGCACCACCGTGCTGCGCCGCACCTCCAGCCGCAAGGCCGCCGCGCCCGCCGCCACACCCAGCAAGGCCACGAGCAGCAAGTCCGTCCCCGCTCCCGTGCGGCGGATAAAGCGCCCGGAGAGCAAGCTGTTAAGCACGTTCCAATGGCTGCTCATGAGGAACGAGTCCTTCTCCAGCGGCGTCGAGCCGTGGTCCGCGATGTTGCTGCCGCTGCCGACCGAGCCGATCACGACAAGCTTGTCCTTGAACCGTGCGGCCGGCCCAGATGCTTTGCCAGATGGGGCAGCCGGGGTTTCGAGTGTGAGCAGTTCGTGAATGCTTTGCTGCGTGACGCGGAAGTCGTTTTTCTCCAGCGACCAGTCAATTGGGAATCGCCCGCGCTCATCCACCGGGATGACACGCTCGACACCCGGCCCGCGCAGAACGATGCGGTCGGGGTGGACTTCCGCATGCCCCAGGTCCAGCCCCAGCGCCCGCGCACCTAGCACCAGCGCAAGATGCCAGACGCGTCCAAGCTGTGGATCGTCGCGGAAGGCGAAGGTCCGGCGCATCACACCGTCGGCATCGCGGTCGGAGGTAATGTGGCCCAGCGCGGCGGCGTTCGTGGCGAAGAGCGAGGCCGGTGGCAGCGCGTGCCACTCGCCGTGCTCGCTGAGGTCACCCATCGTGGCGAGCACGACCTTGCGGTTGGTGCGCAATTGGTCGGCGAACGCACGGTCGGCGGCCAAGTTCTCCCGATGGAGTTCGAAGAAACGGATGTCGAACGCGACGCCTGCCGCACCTTGCCGCTGAAGTTCCTGCAACGCCTCGGCATACACGCTGCGCGGCCACGGCCAGCGGTGGCCGCGCTGGGCGTTCATCAATGTGAGGCTGTCGTCGTCGAGATAGAGCAGGCCCAGGCGCGGGTCGGTGGGGGCGGAGGGGTTGGCGGCGAGCTTCACGCGCCAGTCGTAGGTCATCCACTCCAGGCGTTGGAGAAAGCCCAACTGCTCTGGCGCGCGGCTGGCGAGCGAGAGACCCAGCGCTACCAGCACAATGGCGGCAACCAAGAGGACTGGTTTCTTAAGGCCGTCAGGCACGGGCGGTGGATAGCAGGTTGGCTGCCACCCGCTCGGAGCGCCGGTATCCGACCCGGCGTGTTCAGCCTTTCGCACGATTCGCGCCGGGTCGGAGATCAACGCTCCGCCGGAAGGCGTTGTTTTCACGCATGCTGCGCCCCCTGCGCGCGAGGGTCATGCCTTCGAAGCACGGCGTCCATTCCGAAGAAAGCACCGACGGAAACGGGCATTCGGTTGTCCCCGAGCGCACGGACGATCCTGCAGCGTAAACGCCGTGCTCCTCGCTCTCAGCCGAGTGAAGGCAACCCGCCGGTCGAGTCACCAAACTTGTCCACCTTCAGATTCATCCGGTGGAGCATCTCCACGTAAAGATTGGCGAGCGGAGTCTGGCGCTTCCAGTTGAAGTCCACGTGCCGCCCGGTCCGGAGCGTGCCGCCGCCGCGACCGGCCAGCAGGATGGGCAGGTTCTCGCGCGCATGGCGGTTGCCATTGCTCATGCCGGAACCGTAGAGCACCATCGAATTGTCCAGCAGCGTGCCGGGGCCCTCCTTGATGCTCTTGAAGCGCTCCAGCATGTAGGAATAGAGACCGATGTTGAAGCGGTCCACCTTGCGCAGGTCGTCGCGCTTCTCGGGGTCGCCCTCGTGATGCTGCAGGTCATGGTGACCGCGCTTCACCTCGACTTCAGGATAGCTCCGGTAACCACCATGCGTCAGCACCGCGACGCGGGTGCGATCCGTCGCAAAAGCCAAGGCGACGATGTCCACCATCAGCCGGTCATAGTCCACATAGCTCTCCGGGATTCCGGAACCTTCGGGCAGCTTCACTTGCACGGGAAAGTTAGGATCGCCGAGCAGGCTGGGCGCGTCGGGAGCAGCCGGTCGGCGCACGGCGAACTCAATGCGTTTCTCCACGTCGCGGACGGCAGTGAGATACTCGTCGAGCTTCTGCTGGTCACCGGCCCCGAGGCCGTTGCGCAGCCGCCTGGCTTCTTCGAGCACGAGGTCGAGCACGCTGCGACGGTCGGAATCAGACAACGCCGTCTGGCGCACCGCCCTGCCCTGCGCCGAGCCGTCCAGGCCTCGGAAGAGCCGGTCAAACGCAGCCTTGGGGTTGCGCTCCTCGCCCGTTGGCGTGGTCGCACTGCGCCAGGAGTAGTGCTGGGCATAGACGCGACCAATGCCCTTCGCGCCGCCGGGCCGGGAACCGTTTAGTCCGAGCACGATGGAATCGAGATAGCACCGGCCTTCGAGCTGTTGCGCCGCCAACTGATCCACGGAGACACCGCACTGCACGCGGTCTCGTTGCAGCGGAGCACAGGTAAGGAGACCAGCAATCTCCGCCGAGTGGCCGTCCTCGAACTGATGAGTGTCAATCAGCGACAATCCGCCCAGCACGAGCAGGTCTTGCTTGTGCGCTTCCAGCGGTTCCAGCGTGGGCGAGAGCTTGCCAAGCACCTCATCGCGCTCCTGCGCCACCGCCTGATAAACCACTGACTTCTCCCGCGCGATCTCCGCCTGACGCCCGCTCTCGTCCAGTGACCAGAACGGCACATACGCCCCGCCCCCGACGATGTAGAACGCCATGCGGACCGGCGGCTTGGCGAGGGCGGCGCTGGCCCGCGCGGGAAGCATCGCCTCCAGCCACGGCAGGGCGAGCGCGGCCCCGGAACCACGTAGCAAGGTGCGTCGGGAGATGGGTTTCATTTCGCGCGTTGGGTCGGACTGACGGTCGCAACTGGGTTTGGACGATGGCGGAAGGGATAGCTCATCACCGTTTCCGTGACCAGCGTGGAGAAGCGCCAGCCGTCCCGGGCCAGCGCATCAACGACCAGCTTCACCTCGCGCCGGTCGCTCCGCTCGATGCCCCGGCCCAGCGCGTAAACGAACAGCTTCTCGGTAAGGTTCCGCACGAACTCGTCCTGATGTCGCGTGAGCAGCGCCTTCAACTCGGCTGGGCCCGCGAACTTCTCGCCGTCCGGCAGCGTGCCCGAGGCATCAATGCCCAAGTTGCCTTCGCGTTCGCGCCAGCGGCCGATGGCATCGAAATTCTCCAGGCCAAGCCCCAGCGTGTCCATGCGCACGTGACAGCCGAAGCAGCGCGGGTCCGAGCGGTGCCGCTCGAGCCGCGCCCGCAGGGTCGTGCCGGGTGGCTGGCCTTTCGCCGGCACTTCCAGTTCCGGCACATTCGGCGGCGGCGGCGGTGGTGGTGCGCCGAGGATTTCCTCCAGCACCCACTTGCCACGCTTCACCGCGCTCGTGCGCGTGGGGTGCGAGGTGGCGGTCAGCACCACCGCCATCGTGACCACGCCGCCGCGCACCGAGTTGGTAAGCGCGATACGGCGCAGCGTGCCGCCCAGCACTCCGCGCAGGCCGTAATGCTTCGCCAGATCCTCGTTCGCAATGGTCCAGTCCGAGTTGAGAAACTCCAGCACGCTGCGATTGCCGGCCATGACGGCGGCAAAGAACTCCAATGGCTCGGCGGTCATTGCCTGCCGCAGGCCTGGCTTGAACGTCGGGAAGAGCTGCGCGTCCGGCGTGAAGGCGTCCAGTTTGCGAACCCCCAGCCATTGACCGGTGAAATTCTCCGCCAGCGCGCGGGCCTTGGAGTCCTGCAGCATGCGGGTGACCTGCTGCCGTAGCACCTGATCGTCGTTCAAGCGCTTCTCCGCCGCGAGCTGGAACAGTTCCGCATCCGGCATGGTGGACCAGAGGAAATACGAGAGCCGGCTGGCCAGTTCCCAGTCGCTGAGCCGGCACGCGCCTCGACCATCTGCAACCGCCGTGTCGCGCTCGACACGGAAGAGGAACTGCGGCGAGACCAGCACGGAGATCAACGGCAGGCGCGCGGCCTCAATATGCGATTTGCCCGCCTTCCGCCCTTGATCATAGAGGTTCAGAAAACGGTCGAGTTCCCCGGCCTCGACCGGACGGCGGAACGCGCTGGTCGCAAACCGCGACACCACCTGCCGGGCTGCTTCGCGATCAGCGAGATTCACATCTGGCTCGACGAAGAAGAGCCGACGGTGAGCGGCGATTTGCACCGGACCTTCGATGAACAGATAATCGGCAAAAGCGTGCGCCTCCGGTGGCTTCTGGCCCTTGGGCAATTCCATGTGCCACGTGTGCCGGAGGGACAGCTTGCGCGTTCCCTTGAGCAAGGGCACGACCGCCGACAGCACCGTGGGCCGGTCCTCGGTGGACAGGTTCCAGACGTGGGAGTCCACGCCATCCACCTTGAGCACCAGCGTGGCGGGCTCGTCACCGGCACCGGTCTGCCACGCGCGCAGGCGGACTTCGTAGTCGCCGGCGGCGGGGATTTCGAGCGGCGTGACAAGCTCCCGTTCGAGCGCGAGATCGGCCACCTGGTTCGTGATGCGGGCCCCAGGCAGCGACCGGCACTCGATCTTCTGCTGGAGCAAAGTCAGCGGCCCAGCGGTCACGATGACGCGCTGCAGGACCTTTTCCGCCGCCGCGAGATAATTCTCCAGCAGCAACGGTGGCAGCGTCAGCGCCGCGGATACGTTGTCGAAGCCATGCGCCGTGTCGTCCGTGGGGAAGTCGTCCGCCAGACGCAAGTCGAGGCCCGTCAGATCGCGAATCGTGCCGTTGTATTCCCCGCGGTTCAAACGCCGGAGCACGGCGGGACCAGGCTGGCGCGGCAGCTTCGCATCCATCGCCTCCATCGTCTGCGCAAACCAGTCGCTGAGCAAACGCCGCTCGGCTTCGGTGGGCTGCGGAGACTTCGCGGGCGGCATCGTCCCCGCACGCACTTCCTTCATGACACCCAGCACCAGGTCCGGCGCACGCTCCAAATCCAGCTCCGCTTTCAAGCGGGAGAAGTCCACGTCCGCCTTGTTCGTCTTGGGTCCGTGGCACTCCACGCAATACTTCTCGAGCAGCGGACGAACTTGGGTGGCGAAGGGTTCCAGTGCACCCGCTCGCACTCCGAGCAGCAGCAGCAGCGTCAGCGTTGCGAGCGCGGTCGCCTTGCGCGGCCGCGTCATGGCAAGCGCTCGCTCGCGGGAATGTGAACCACCGTCAGCGCACAGGCGTCCCAGACCTTGGTGCCGCGGCTCACATTCCAGGTGATATAGAGCGTCTCGCCCTTCGCATCGAGCGCCACACTGTAAGTGCCGCGCAACATGCAGCCATAGTGCTTCTCATAGAACGGATGCAGAAACGCGAGGACCTTTCGCTGCCGCGTCTTCGTGTCGAACTGCACCACTGGCGTGCCATCAATCTCGCTGCCGCCGTGCGCACCCGGACAGTAGTAGAGATACCGACCCGTCGGGTCGGCATCGAGCGACGTCGTGTAGTGCTGCGTGCCGATGCTCGCGGAGCCAAGTGCTTCGATGCGTTCCGTCTTCGTGTTGAAGGCGTAGAGCTGCGCCTCCATGCCCTTCACCGGATGCGAGACGGTGTAAACAATGCCCTGCGGCGTCTCATCGCTCGCGGCGCGCAGGCCGATGACACCGGGGATGGGCGTGGGCTTGCCGGGCTTCGCTGGATCGAAGCACACGAAGTTGGTGCCCGTGAGTTCATCCTCGTTGAAGTAAACCTTCCCGGTGGACTGCGCGAAAATCATTGCCCGGGCCGGACCACCGAACCCGGACCAGATCATCTTCCGCGCCGCGAGGTCGTAGGCGAAGAAGGTCACGTTCTTCTCACCCGCCCGCGTCTCCGGCTCAGTGCCGCCGTAGAAGATGAGCCGCTGCGGGTCTGTCAGGCCGGTGGGGATGCAGTGTCCGGGGACCGGTCCTTCCGCTATGATTTCCGCCTTGGCGGTGACGGGGTTTACCCGGATGAGCCAGTCGCCCTTGTAGTCCTTGTCACCGTCGGTGGCGCGGGTGCCACCGCGATGCGTGCCGCAGTAGATCCAGCCATCGCGGGCCAGCGCGAGCTGCGTGTGAATCTTGCCCGGCGTGTAGCGCCCGGCGGGCAGGCCGATCAGCTTCTTCACATCGAGCAACTGGCGGAACTTCTTCGTCGCCGGATCAAACTCGTAGATGAACGCGGTGCCGCCGGGAGCAAGGTGATCGCCGATGGAAGCGTAGTATTTGCCGTTGGCGAACAGGCTGTCGCCCCAGTTGGACCACGGATTGCCGCGGTAGGTCTGCCCGGGGAAGTAGGTGAAGTCCACGGTCGGCGGCGTCTTCGCGATGGCGATGCCGGGCAGGATCGTGGCGGGTGGCAGCAGGAAGTCCGGCGCGGTGTCAGTGACGAGTTCCTTCCCGCCGGGGAGGGTGGGCGGATAAGTGACTTCGGGTTCGGCCTTGGCCTTGGGCTTGGCCGGCTTCGGTGTGGCAGCGTTCGGCGTCTGCGCTGGCAGCGTGCAGGCGAGAACGAGCGAGGTGGCGACCAGCAGCGCGAATTTCATGGCTCTGGTTTCGACTGACATGCTGGATGGAGGCTTCACGAGAAGGTCGTGGCGCGCGGCATTTATGCCGCTTCAGCGTCGGACGATGCAACGATGCGAATACCCAAGAGCGTCGCACCTTGAAGCGGCATAAATGCCGCGCGCCACGAAAAAACGCGGGCCTGGTGGCCCGCGTTTCGTATGCGAAAGTTGCTTGCGGCTCAGGCCAGCTTCGCCAGCTCGCCCGTGCTGTCGCCGAGGCGCTGGGTCTTGATCTCCATGCGGTTGAGCATGGACAGCCAGAGGTTGTTCAGCGGCGTGTCCTTCGGATAGACGACATGCCGGCCCGGCTTGAGCGTGCCGCAACCGCGTCCCGCCAGGAGCAACGGCAGGTTGTCGTGGTTGTGCGCGTTGCCGTCCGAGTTGCCGCTGCCGTAGGCGAGCATCGTGTGGTCCAGCAACGTGCCGTCGCCTTCCTTCACGGACTTGAGCTTGCCGAGCAGGTAGGCGAGCTGCGTGGTGTGGAAGGTATTGATCTTCGCGATCTTCGCCTTCTTCTCCTCGCTGTTGCTGTGGTGCGAAAGGTCGTGGTGCCCCTCGCTGACGCCGATGAAGGGATACGGCTTGTTGCTGCCCTCATTCGCGATGACGAACGTGCAGACGCGCGTGGTGTCGGTCTGGAAGGCCAGCACCATCAGGTCGCACATGAGCTGGATGTGCGCCTCGTAAGTCCCCGGGATGCCGGTGGGTGCCGCGAAGCCCTCGGGGGGCTTGGGCTCGGCGAACTTGCCCGCGCGCTCGATGCGCTGCTCGATGTCGCGGACGGCGGAGAAATATTCGTCGAGCTTGCGCTGGTCGCTGCGGCCGAGCTTGCCGTTGAGGTCGTTGAAATCAGCCTTCACCATGTCGAGCACGCTCTTGCGCTGGGCGTCGCGCTTGGCGCGTTCAGCGGCGGAACCCGCGCCGAAGAGCCGGTCGAAAACGAGCTTGGGATTCACTTCCTTCGGCTGCGGCTGCGTGGCCGAGCGCCAGGACATCGTGGAAGAATAAACGCAGGAATAACCGGAGTCGCAGTTGCCCGCCATCGAACCGGCCTCGGTGCCGATTTCGAGCGAGCCGAGCCGCGTGTGGTCCGCGAGCCGCGAGGCCGCGACCTGGTCCACGGAAACACCCGCGCGGATGTCCGTGCCGTCGGTCTTGCGCGGCTGGCAGCCGGTGAGGAATGCGGAGAGGGCGCGGGCGTGGTCGCCGCCGCCGTCGCCATTGGCGCGGGCCTTGTCGGCGGTGAGGCCGGTGAGGATCGAGAAATCGTTGCGATACTTGGCCACCGGTTGAAGGATTGACGGCAGTTCCGCCGCCAGTTCGCCTTCGGCTTTGGGCGTCCAGTCCACCATGTTCTTGCCGTTGGGGACGTAGAGGAAGGCCATGCGGTTCGGCGCGGCCTGGCTTGCCGGAGTATTGCCGGCGGCCCAACTGGTCATCGGTCCCATGGCTTCGAGCCAGGGGAGCGCGAGCGTGGCACCCAGGCCCTTGAGCGCGGTGCGGCGGGAGAGGATCGGTGATTTCATGTGCAAATAAATCTGCTCTCAGTATGGACGGTGCGGCGGATAAATCCTTCAGCCACAATCGACAATTGTGTTGCCGACTCTTCGCCGCTTCCAGTGGCAGGCGTGTGAAGTTCCAAATCCCAAGTTCCAAACTCCAAATTTCAATGGGTAGCGTTGCCTGGCGACTGGGTGGACAAACTAAATCGAACCAGCCATCTGGCCAATGGCCAAGCTATGAGGAAGCACTGTCCGCCTGGAACACTGGGCGATTGGAATTTGGGACTTGGAGCTTCTTTGGAGCTTGGTATTTGGAACTTGGAATTTCGTCTTCCTGCCGACGTTACGCCCCGACTTCCGCACGGGCATCCGCTGCCAGCGCGGTGCTGAGGTAACGTTCGCCGGTCGAGCAGGCGATGGTCACCAGGACCTTGCCTTTGTTCTCAGGACGCTTGGCCACTTCAATCGCGGCCCAGACATTCGCGCCCGTCGAGATGCCCACGAGGAGGCCCTCTTCCTTCGCCAGCCGACGGGCCATGGCGAACGCGTCGTCGTTGGACACCTGCACGCACTCGGTGATCTGTCCAGTTCCGCTCGCGTCCTTGAGATGGAGGTTCACCGGCACGAAACCCGCCCCAGTGCCTTGAATCTTGTGCGGGCCCGGCTTGACCGGCTCGCCCTTCAAAGTCTGCGTGATGACCGGCGAATCCTTCGGCTCCACGGCGATGGCCTGGAAAGAAGGCTTGCGCGGCTTGATGACCTCGCAGCAGCCGGTGATGGTGCCGCCCGTGCCGA
>CAZOCL010000087.1:0-8108 GCA_964578245.1 uncultured Klebsiella sp.
CGCGGAAAACCTTGAGCTGCTCGACGACGCTGCCACCTCCAAGGTCCGGCCCGCCGCTGATAACGACGCGGGTGGGCTCGCCGCCGGTGTGCGAGTCGATGACTTGGATGCGCTTCATGGTTTCGTTCGCTCAGTGAAGAGCATATCAAGGGAAAACTTCATGATCGCAGTCCCACCAAGCAGGAGAAAAAGCGTGAAGCTCCCACTGGAATCCTGTGGATACGAGCCACATGTGAAATGAGGAGTCCAATAATGAAAGCAACCAACCATCTGACCTGGCGGTTCTTCATCACTTGGTTGTCTTGCCGGGCTTCTGGATCATCGCCAGCACATCCTTTGCGCTGACCGCCTCGTGCAGCGTGATGAGCGTCGGGTCCAGGGTGCGCTTGCCCTTTTCACCGTCCGCGGTTTTGCCGTCGCTACCGGGCAAAGTGGTGATCGTGGTCACATGGCCGATGGCGTTCCCGAATTCATCCAGCACGGCCGAGCCGCTTGAGCCGGGAGCCCAGTCGGTGGTCACGTTCAGGCGCGTCACGGGCGGAGCGTTCGTGTTGCGGCGGGGGTAGCGGGCGAGGAAGCGGTTCACGATCCCGTCGCTGAAATAGCCGCGTTCATCCAGCGGATCGCTGAAGCAGAAGCAGCGATCGCCGGGCATGACGTCGGTCTGGAGCGGGAGCGGCTTCAGGTCTTTCGCATTGATGCGCAGGATGCAGGTGTCTGCCCGCGCGTTGATGGCGAGGATTTCCACGACCGCATGGAGGTTGCCATCTTCGTCGGCGGCGACGAGCGAACCTTCCTTAAAATTGGCCGGGCGCTTTACCACATGCTGGCAGGTCGCGACCGCGCCGTCCTTGGTGATGGCGTAGCCCCCGGCGAGGTCGAGGTGCCAGTTGTTGCATTTGGTGCAGAGGAAGTTCCAGCCCACGCGCAAGTGTGCGGCCCGGGCGGCGGCCCAGAGCTCTCGACCGGTGAGCCGGGATTTGCGCGGCGCGGGAAGCGTGAGCGAGCAGTTCGTGCGGCTGAACTGGTTCGTGAGCGTGGCCTCCGGAATGAGTGCGCCAGACTCGCGAAGTTGCTTCGCGGCCGCCTTCAACGCCGTGTCATCGCGCCCGTCCGTTGGAAATAGCGGGACGGCGGGCGTCTGGGCGCGAAGGACAGTGACGGTCGCGAGCGCAACGGCGAGCAGGAGCAGGCGCGGATTCATATCGGGTCGGGTCAGCGTTTTGCCTTCACTTTCGGCAGCTTTGGCCGTTTGGCAACCCCGTCGCGGATGATTTTCAGGACCTGTTTCCGCTCTTCCCCGGCGATGGTCAGGCGCGGTGCCCGGACCCATTCGGCACCAAGCCCGGTTTCCTGTTCGCAAAGTTTGATGTATTGGACGAAGTGGACATGCGTATCCAGCTTGAGCAGGGGCTGAAACCAGCGGTAAAGAGCGCGTGCCTCATCCCACTTGCCGGCGCGCGTGAGTTCCCACAGGTGCTGGTTTTCCTCGGGGAAGGCAATGCCCGTCCCGGCCACCCAGCCGTCGATGCCCAGGATGCTCGCCTCCAACAAGAGGTCGTCCACGCCGGTGAAGACGGCATAGCGTCCGCCAATCACGTTGTGCAGCTCGGTGATGCGGCGCGGGTCGCCGGAACTTTCCTTGAGCGCGACGAATTTTGGCTCGTCCGCCAGTTCGGCGAAGAGCGCGGGCGTGATGTCGTTCGCGTAGCTGATGGGGTTGTTGTAGATCATGATGGGCAGACCGCCGCCCGCCGCGACGGTGCGCAGGTAGGTCATGCTTTCGCGCGGGTCGCCCTTGTAACTCATGGCGGGCATGAGCATGACGCCCGCTGCGCCGAGCTTTTCCACGTCCCGCACGTATCGGATGGCCGCGGCTGTGGACGACTCGGCCACGCCGCTCAGGACCGGCACGCGACCGTTTGCTGTCTCCACCGCGCAGCGCACCACGGCGCGCCGCTCGTCCGGTTCAAGGGTTTGGTTTTCGCCCAGCGAGCCGCAGACGATGAGGCCATTGACGCCGCTGGCGATCAACGCCTCGAAATGCCGTGCCGTGGCAGGCAGGTCGAGAGACTGGTCCTTCTTGAGTTGGGTGGTGACAGCGGGGAATACGCCCGTCCAATGAGGTTTCATATTTTGGTTCTGGGAATCAATTTTGCCAGCGCGGCTCTTTGCCGAGCAAGTGTCGCACGAAGAAATCTGCGCGCCGGCGCCTGCCATAGGCCGACTCGGCCGCGCCGTGACCTGCGCCAGTAATGATGAGCAGATCAAAGTCCTTGTCCGCCTTCGTCAGCGCGTTGGCGACCTGCAGGGTGCTCGCCGGGTCCACGTTCTTGTCCAGTTCGCCGACCACGAGCATGAGCTTGCCGACCAGGTTTTTGGCCTGGGTTACATTGGATTGCTCCGCGTAGTGCGGGCCGACCGGCCAGCCCATCCACTGCTCGTTCCACCAGATCTTGTCCATGCGGTTGTCATGGCAGCCACAGTCGGACACGGCGGCTTTGTAGAAGTCTCCGTGCGCCAGCATTGCCCGTGTGCTGCTCTGGCCGCCCGCACTGCCGCCGTAGATGCCCACGCGTGTCAGGTCCATTTCGGGATACTTGGCAGCGGCTGCTTTCAGCCAGGCGATGCGATCAGGAAACCCGGAGTCGCCAAGGTTTTGCCAGCACAGGTCGTGAAAGGCCTTCGAGCGGTGATTCGTGCCCATCCCATCGCATTGCACGACGATGAAGCCCAGCTCCGTCATCTCGCGCACCCAGCCGCCCGGCAGTGTGCCAAAGGCCTTGGGGACGAATGCACTGTGCGGCCCGGCGTAGATGTATTCGATGACGGGATACCTTTTCTTTGGATCGAAGTTCGTCGGCCGGTAGATGATGCCATAAATGTCCGTCGTGCCATCGCGGCCCTTCGCCACGAAGCACTCCGGCGCACGCCAGCCGGTTGCGAGCAACGCTTTCCACTCCGCACGCTCCAATTCACACGCCAGCGTGCCATCGGCTCTACGCAACTCGTTCACCGGCGGCAGGTCGGTGCGCGACCAGGTATCCACAAAGAACTTCCGGTCCGGTGACCAGTCAATCGTGTGGGTGCCGTCTCCCTCGGTGAGCACGACCAGCCCGGTGCCATCGAAGTTCACACGACAGAGGTGGACATGATACGGGTCCTGGCCGGGGCGGACACCCCCTGCCCGGAACCAGATCTGCCGCGCCTGCTCGTCCACCTTGTCCACGCCGCGCACGGCCCAGGCCCCGCGCGTGATCTGGTGCTTCACCCGGCCCGTGGTGGCGTCATAGAGCCACAAATGGTTCCAGCCATCGCGCTCGGACATCCAGACCAGCTCGCGTGTGTCCTCGAGCCAGTGCTGAAACTGCTTGCTGCTGTAGCAGAAGAAGGTCTTGCACTCCTCGTTCACCACCGCCTGCACGCTGCCGGACTCAGCATCGACCGCGAGCACACGGAAGACCTGATGCCCGCGCTGATTGTAGGAGAACGTGAAGCGTTTCGAGTCGCGCTCCCAGCGCACTGGCAGATTGCCGCTCTCGGTGAAGGGATTGGGAAACAGCGCTTCGCTGACCGGGATCTGCCGTTTGGCCGCCACATCGAACAACTGCGGACGCGGATGCGGCAGTTTGTCGCCGGGCTTGAAGTAATCATACGTGATGACCCTGGGCTGCAACTGGTCCTTCGGCGATGATTCGACGAGGGTGACCTTCCGCTCCTGGCCAGCCTCGACACGGATCGCCACAAGTTTCCGGGAATCCAGTGACCACGCGAACTGTTCGGTGTAGGCATCGCCTGAACTCCCGTCCTGGCTCAGGCGCGCCTCAGTGCCGGTCGACATGTCAGCGAGCCAGACATTGAAGTCCTTGGTGAAGGCGCGCCACTTGCCATCGGGTGAAGTTCCGCTTTGGCGAGTCCCCTTCGCTGACTTCGGTGCATCCTTGGACTTGGCCGGCCCAGCAGGGGCGGGCCGGTTTGCGCCAGTAATCTCCGCTGTGAGGGCCGCCTCTTCACCGGCGAAAGCGGCGAGCGTTTCGCCCTTCGCGTCCACGACTAGCCAGACGTGGCCGGCGAAGGTGTGTTGCTCGCGGCGCTCACCGGTTGCCAGCTTGCCGTAGCTCTTGCGTTCGCCTTCGGTTGAAAGCCAGAACAACTCCACGTCGCCGGGAGTTCGATTGAGAAAGGTGATATGAGTATCGCCACCGGTGCGCGTGCTGGCACGGGGGATTTGGGTCAAGACCTGGCTGGTAGCGGATGAGGTCTTCGCCTTCGGCTGGAGTTTGAGTTCGCCGCCGGGCAACTCGAACTGCCAGCGCTTGCCGCGATGCGAAAAGGTTATGTGTTTGCCGTCGGTGGTGAACTCCAATTGCTCCAGAGCAAGCTGCTCAGCGCGCACGTCCCTTTCACCCGCCTTGATCAAGGCGTCTGCCAGCTTTGCGTGATCGAACATCGCCTGCCGACGGCCCGCAGCGGCGTCCACCAGCACGAACTCGTGCTGCTGCGCACCGGTCTGCACGCGATACCAGAAACGTGCATTATCTGGCAGCCAGTTTGGTTTCACCTCGGCGCGAAAGACGGTGTTGGCCACGCGGTCGCGCAGGCTGTTGGCGCGCTCGTAATCGGTCTTGGAACCCTGCGCAACGGCTTGGAAAGCAATGCAGCAGCCGACGATTATGGCCGCCAGGTGAATCGGTGAGGACGACGCGCTCAAATGGGCAGGACTGGGTCGAGTCACGGGTGCGAGGGAGTTACAATGTGTTGAGGCAAATGCGAAACGCAGATCGTAAAGTTCATTGAGGGCCGGTTCGCGCCTCGGTTCCCCGTGCGCCCAGGTTGCCGTAGCGGTGATAGTCGAAGCTCACGCTTTGTTCGCGCAGATACCAGAGGAGCTCGATGCGGCCTTCGGCCAGGACTGGTGTGTCGGCGAGGAACAAACCTGTCTCGGCTGCTGCCACGCGAATCTCCACCGGCACCCGGTCCGATGCAGCGAAGCGAATGCGGTCGGTCTGGTGCGCGCGAATAACGCTCGCTAGCTGGGCATCCGTCTCTTCAACAAATTCAATTGCCCCCGCCCACTCCTCAGTCAGTTCGTGCAGCAGGGCGATGGGGGGTGAGGTGAACTCCTGCGCATGGCTGACGGTGATGTGGCAGCCCGCGATTCGCGCGGCGCAGACCCGCGCGAGGTTCTCGAAGAAGGTGTCACCCGGGCCGATGCGCAGGCGCATTTCCCTCACCGGCAGATAGCGACGGAAGTTGTCCTGACCGAGCAGGTGGTAATGGTCATGCTGGTGGCCGAACTCCGCCTTGAAATTACGTGCGTAACTGCTGATCGCGGCGAGCAGTCGCTTCACTTCATTCTGGGGTGCGCGTTCTGCGGCCAGGCATTGCAAGCTGTCCACCAAGTCCGGCAGCAGCGGGTCGGCATGTGGGGCGACACCTTCAGGTGCGCCGGTTTCGGAGAACCGCATGAACTGCGCCACGTAGTTTGGCCCGCCTGCTTTGAGGCCGGGACCAAAACTCGACTTGCCCAATCCGCCGAATGGCTGCCGCAGCACGAGGGCTCCGGTAGTCGGGCGGTTGAGGTATAGATTGCCCGCGTGGATGCCGGCCTTCCACTCGGCCTGCTCCCGGTCATCCAGGCTGGCGAGGCCGCTGGTCAGGCCGTAGCCGGTCTGGTTCACCAATGCGATCGCCTCGTGCAGGCGCTCGAAACGCATGACGCCCAGCACGGGGCCGAAGAACTCCGTGCGGTGCGTGTAGCTGCCGGGCTGCACGCCATACTTGATGCCCGGCGACCAGAGGTTTGGATTGTCGCCGACCTGGCGCGGCAGCAAGGCCCAGCTCTCGCCGGGTTCGAGCGTCTTGAGCGCGGTTTCCAAATCGCCGCTTGGTGGCCGGATGAGCGGTCCGATGCGCGTGGGCAAATCCCAGGCGCTGCCGACTGGCAGGCTCTTCACGGCGTCGCAGAGCATCCGCTTGAAGGCCGGATCGTCGTAAACTTCCGCCTCCAGCAGGAGCAACGAAGTGGCAGAACACTTCTGCCCGCTGTGGCTAAACGCGCTGTGAACGACGTGCTTGATGGCGAGTTCGCGATCACTCAAGGCCGTGACGATGGTCGCGTTCTTTCCGCCCGTTTCGGCGCACAGCCGCAGGCCGGGCCGCGCCTTGAGCATGCGCAGCGCGGTGTCCGTGGCGCCGGTGAGAACGACCGCGTCCACATCGGGGTGGGCGACCAGCCGTGCCCCCGCACCGCTGCCGGGGCAGGGGACAAATTGCAGCGCAGCTGTCGGCACGCCGGCACGCCAGAAGCACTGGCAGAGTTCCCAGGCGACGAGCACGGTGTCAGAGGCAGGCTTGAGAATGACCGTGTTGCCTGCCGCCAGTGCGGCCGCCACGCCGCCGCAAGGGATGGCGATGGGAAAGTTCCACGGTGGCACCACGACCACCACGCCGCTTGGCTCGGCGGACAAACTGGGAATCGTATGGAAGGACCGGGCGCTCGCGCGGTAGAACTCAACAAAGTCTATCGCCTCGCTCACCTCGGGGTCGCTCTCCGCAAGGGTCTTGCCGCCGTTGGCCAGCGCCGCCCACATCAGATCACCACGTGAACGGCGCAGCTCTTGCGCGACACGACCCAGCACCAGATTGCGGGCCTCCAAGCTCATGGTCCGCCAGCCGGTCGAATCTGCCTTGGCACAGGCGACGGCACGCTGAACGTCTGTCTCGCCAGGCAGTGCGTAACGGGCGAGGACGACGTCAGGTCGAGAGGGATCGTGGCATTCACCAATAGCCGATTGCGAATGGCCGCTAGCCAATTGTTCGCCGCCAATGGCCAGGGGGATTTCCGTCTGACGCGGCGCTTTGCGTGCGACAAGCTGGGCAGCCCATTCGCTGTTCTGAGGCAATGACCAGTCCGTGTCCGGCTCGTTTTTGAACTGGTCCCACGCCATCTCCGAGCGCGGGACCTCGAAGCGCTCCGTCAGCCGGTTCTGGGTGCGACGGGGTGCATCGGAGAGTTCCAGGGTGAAGGACTCGCGGAAGCCGCGTTCGAGCTGGTGCCAGTCCGAGGAGTCCACCTTCAGCCGGAACGTGTGCCGCAGGAAGTTCTCCGGGCCGGTGTTCTCGTCGAGCCGCCGGATGAGATAGCCGATGGCATTGAGAAACTCCTCCTTGCGACACGCGGGGGCGTAGAGGAGCAGGTTGCGAGTGTGCTCCAGCAACGCGCGGCGCTGATGGTTGGCCATGCCTTCGAGCATTTCAAATTGCACGCGGTCGGCTGCGTCGGCTTCAGCGGCCAGCACCAGTCCGTAGGCAAGGTCGAAGAGATTGTGCGAGGCAATGCCGACACGGACGGCGGCGAGGTTCTCCTGGTGCATGGCTTCGTGGAGCATGCGCTTGTAGTTCGCGTCGGTTTCGCGCTTTGACTTGAACGGTGCTTGTGGCCAGTCGCGCAGCGCCGCCTCCACGCGCTCCATCTCCATGTTCGCCCCCTTGACGAGGCGGATGGTGACGGGTGCTCCGCCGCTGGCAACGCGTCGCCGGGCCCACGCGTTGATCTCTCGCTGCACGCGTGCCGAGTCCGGGATGTAAGCCTGTAGCGCAATGCCCGCGGTCGCGTGCTTCAAACCGGGCCGGTCGAGTGTCCGCATGAAGGCCTGCGCGGTCAGGTGCAGGTCGCGGTATTCCTCCATGTCGAGGTAGAGGAACTTCGGCACCTGCGTCCCGTCCGGCCGGGTGAATTTCAGGTGCGCCGCCTCGCGGTAGAGCAGCTCCAGCCGGTCGCACAGTATGCGCAACGTGTGCTCGCGGGCCAGCGGGTTGATCTGCGAGTAGATCGTCGAGATTTTCACCGATAGCACCTCGACCTCGGGGAGTTGAAGCGCTTCGAGATACTTCTCCAGCCGGTGCGTGGCCTCGTCCTCGCCGAGCAGTGCCTCGCCGAGGAAGTTCAGATTCATCCGCACGCCCTCGCGCTGGCGGGCGGCGAGGTGCTGGGTGAGGAGTTCACGTTCGGCGGGCAGCACGACGTTGGCCGTCTCGTGCTGCATGTGTTCCTTGACCAGCGGCACAGCCACGCCAGGCAGCCAGCCACCGAAGGTCTGGAAGCC
>CAZOCL010000087.1:8208-19765 GCA_964578245.1 uncultured Klebsiella sp.
CCTTGACCAGCGGCACAGCCACGCCAGGCAGCCAGCCACCGAAGGTCTGGAAGCCACGAAGCAGCGTGCGATCCAACGGGCTGAAGAAGCGCGGCACGCCCTGCGCATCGAGGATGTGCGTCAGGTGCTCCGCCGTGCGGGTGGCAGCCTTGGAGCGGAAAGCCTGGTCGGTGAGCTGGACGAGCGTGACCTTGTCGGCCGGGGTCTGGAGCATCCGGTCCAGCTCCGCCTGCTGGCGAGCCTCGTGGGGCGTTTGCAGCTCCCGCGCCCGCTCCTGCAGCACGCGGGCGAGTGCCGCCGCGCGCTCAATCAGGGTGCGTTGATGTTTGGCGTGCATGGACTTTCATCCACCTTAGACGGCCAGTTCCCGTTTCACCGCCGCAAAGGCCTGGACGGCACGTTCCAAATCCTCGCGCGTGTGCGCGGCGGAGATCTGCGTGCGGATGCGGGCCTTGCCCTGCGGCACCACCGGATAGCTGAACCCGATGACGTAAACGCCATGTGTGAGCATCGCATCGGCAAACTTCGTGGCCAGCGCGGCATCGCCCAGCATCACCGGGCAGATCGGGTGCGTGCCGGGCAGGATGTTGAAGCCGAGCTGGTCCATCTCGGCACGGAAGAACCGCGTGTTCGCTTCGAGGCGGTCCCGCAATTCAGTGGAGGCGGTAAGGAGGTCGAGCACCTTGAGCGACGCGCCGGCAATGGTGGGTGCGAGCGTGTTGCTGAAGAGATACGGGCGCGAACGCTGCCGGAGCAGCTCGATGATTTCCTTCCGGCCGCTGGTGTAGCCACCACTCGCGCCGCCGAGGGCCTTGCCCAGCGTGCCGGTGAGAATGTCCACGCGGCCCATCACACCGCAGTGCTCGTGCGTGCCGCGACCCGTGCGGCCCATGAAGCCGACGGCGTGCGAGTCGTCCACCATGACCAGCGCGCCATGTTGGTCGGCGAGGTCGCAGATGGCAGCGAGGTTGGCGAGGTAGCCGTCCATCGAGAAGACACCATCGGTGGCGATGAGCTTGAAGCGGGCGTTCTTCGCCTCGGCCAGCTTCGCGGCGAGATCGGCCATGTCGTTGTTGCGGTAGCGCAGCCGTTGGGCTTTGCAGAGGCGGATGCCGTCAATGATGCTGGCGTGGTTCAGCTCGTCGCTGATGACAGCGTCCTCCGGCCCGAGCAAGGTCTCGAAGAGGCCTCCGTTGGCATCGAAGCACGAGCCGTAGAGAATCGTATCCTCGGTGCCGAGAAACTCCGTGAGCCGTTGCTCCAGCTCCCGGTGAACCCCCTGAGTGCCGCAGATGAAACGCACGCTCGCGCAGCCATAACCCCACTGGTCCAGCGCGGCGTGAGCCGCCGCCCGCACGTCCGGGTGCTGCGCGAGGCCGAGGTAGTTGTTCGCGCAGAGGTTCAGCACGGGCTGGCCATCGGCGACACGAATGGTTGTGCCCTGCGGCGTGACGATGACGCGCTCGCGCTTGTAGGTGCCGGCGGTGCGGATGCCGTCGAGTTGTTGGTGGAGATGGGCTTGGAACTGAGCGTTCATGACGGAGGTGCAGGTAGGGTCAGCGCGGGAGTTTGCGGTCATCCAGGGCTTCGCCCGCGGGCGGCAGGACAGGCAGTAGCAGGCCGCCGGACTTTTCAAGTTCATCGAATAACTGGCGCTTGAAGTTGCCGACCTGCTCCTGGAAGGCCGGCACGTTGATGAGGTTGTGCCGTTCCAATGGATCAGTTTGCAGGTCGTAGAAGCCATGCTTGTCCCAGATGCCGTGGTAGTAGATGTATTTCCATCGGTCGGTGCGCAAGGCGAAGGTGGTGGGCGTCGCAGGGAAGTTCCACTCCCAGTAATACTCATAGAGGATGTGATCACGCCAGGGCACCGTGCGGCCCTGAACCAACGGCAGGAAGGAACGACCATCCATGCGGGGCGCGTTGGGCGGTGCCTTGGCCCCGGCGGCTTCCAGCAGGGTGGGTGCGATGTCGATGTTCTGCACCATTTGTGTCACGACCGTGCCGGGCTTGATAAGGCCAGGGGCCCGCATCAACAACGGCACCCGGATGCTGGTCTCGAAGGCATCGCGTTTGTCATAGAACCCGTGTTCACCCAGCTCGAAGCCGTTGTCGCCCATGTAAACGACAAGGGTCGAGTCGCGCAGGCCGGAGTCGTCGAGGTGTTTCAGCACACGCCCGACATTCTCGTCGGTCGAATGCACCGCCTCGGCATAGCTGCGAAACAGATTCTCGAAGGATGGCACCGGGTCATTGTCGAACCGGCCGGTCTCCATGTGGTCCACCCCATGGATGCTGAACCGGCGCTCGCGGACCCAGCGCGGCTGGGTCTCATAGTTCTGCTCAGTGTTCGCCATGGTGGGCGGGTAGGGCACGGTCGCCTTCGCGTAGCGGCCTTTGTGTCGCGGGGCGGGCTCGAAGGGGAAGTGCGGCGCCTTGAAGGAAAGGTAGAGGAAGAATGGCTTTGAGCGCGCCTGCTTCAGCCAGTCGATGGCCAGGTCGGTGAGCACGTCGGTGCTGTAACCCTTGGTGGGCTGGCGCTGGCCATTCACATTCAGGGTGGCGTCGAAGTATTCGCCCTGCCCACGAAACCCGGCCCAGTAGTCAAACCCCTTGCGCGGCTCGTCACTGTCGTGGCCCATGTGCCACTTGCCGAGGAAAGCGGTCCGGTAGCCGGCGGTCTGCAAGTATTCCGGGAAGAAGCGTATGCCAGCGGGCTCGGCGCGCTGATTATCCACCACGCGATGGTGGTGCATGTATTGGCCGGTGAGGATCGAGGCGCGGCTGGGCGAGCACAGTGAGGTGCTCACGAAGGCGTTGCGCAGGTGCGCCCCTTCGCGCGCCAGCCGGTCCAGATTGGGCGTTTCCAGAAACTTGGGCGCTTCGGGCATGAAGCTCAGAAAGTCCCAGCGGTGGTCGTCGCTGAGGATGAAGATGACGTTGCGTGGCTGGTCGGCGGCGAACACAGCCAGGCTGGCGGCAAACCAGAGGCCGAGCGTAAGAAGAGAGGCGTTCATGGACATGGCTCAATTCCCCGTCAGGCGGGGCAGCTCGAAGACCGGCGGCTTTCCGCCTGACGGCCGGGTGAACTTCTCTCCGAACTTCGTAAAACCTGGCACGAATCCGCCTTGGGACAGGAAAAACTGGCCGTCTTCCACCCCCATGAAACGATCCAGCCGGTCGGCCTTGCCCGTGGCGTCGTGGCTAAAGCCGGCGGTGGTAACCTCCTGCCACAGACCTGCGTCGGTGCGGAGCCACTGATTGCCGAAGCGCGCCTTGCGTTGCAGGTGACCATTGCTGCCGCCGAAATTCTCGCTGAAAGAATACAGCCCGCGCAGCCAGCTCCCGTCCTTCGGCGCCCGCCATGATGAAATGAGCATCCACTGCTGGGTGTCGGGGCGGAACCAGTAGCCAGAGTAGATCGTGAAGGTGCTGTTAGTCGGCTGGGCGGTGACTAGGAAGCGCTGCGTCTCGCCGGTTTTCCAGGGGAAGATGAGGTGGGAGTGACCACCGGTGCCTTCGTTGCCGAAGTCACCGCTATGCACTCCTTCGCCCTTCGCGATCAGCGTCGTGCGGTCCAGGTCGCCGACCTTCTTGCGGTCCACTGCCTCGCCGCCGCTGTCCCAAACGCTGAAGATGATGCGGCGCTCGGTGGGGCTGTTGACCTGCATGCCGAAATAGCCGCGGTGCCAGCCGCACGCCATGTAGTAGGTCGCGACGGGCTCTTCAACCCCGGTGGCCTCGCAGTAGAACGCGGCCACTTTGGTGTCCTTGGGTTGTGGGTAGGTGAGGTGGACGCTAGCGGCGTTGCGACGCGGCTTGAGGTTGAAGTGCGCGTCAGCGGTGGCCGGGCCGTCGAGGATCAGCGTGTCGAGATCACCCCCTGGCTGGCCAGTGGCATTGAGCGACTCGAGCGCGAAGCGCTGGTAGCCAGCCTGCTGAATCTCGAAGGAGCCGAAGGCCGCGGTCACCGCGTTGGTGCCCGCACCCTTGACCACCACTTCCCGTGACTGGCCAGCGACGGAGAGTCGCAGCTTCGTGGTGGCTTCAGCCGGCAAGCGCAGGGCAAGCGAGCAGTCCAGTTTGCCAGGGGTCTTGATTTCACCGAACCAGAGCACCTTTACCTTCGGGTCGGACCACTTGGTGAGGCCGGACTTTTCTGAGATGGAAGTCCCCCGCGAGTCCGGGTCGAGGTAGGCAGTGAAGGCCGGCACACGCAACTCCGCGTGCGCGGAGAGGATGGCCAACAGGGACAGCAGTGCAGCAGTCAATGATTTCATCAAAAAGTAGGTGTCGGATGCCAATGAAGACCCCTGAGCTCAGGCCCAGTCGAGAATAACCTTGCCGCAATTGCCGGACAGCATGGCCGCGAAACCTTGCTCGAACTCCGTGTAGGGGAAGCGGTGCGTGATGACGGGGCGGATATCCAGGCCGCTCTCCAGCATCACGGACATTTTATACCAGGTCTCATACATCTCCCGGCCATAGATGCCCTTGATCGTGAGCATGTTGAAAATGACCTTGTTCCAGTCTATGGCCATGGGTTCTGCCGGTATGCCGAGCATCGCGATTTTGCCGCCATGGCACATCTGCTCGATCATTTCGCGGAAGGCCGCTGCGTTGCCGGACATCTCCAGGCCGACGTCGAAGCCTTCCTTCATGCCGAGGCGCTGCTGGACGTCGCGCAGGTTCTCGCGCGACACGTTGACCGCGACGTCTGCACCCATCTGCTTGGCGAGGCCGAGGCGGTAGTCGTTCACATCGGTGATGACCACGTAGCGCGCGCCCGCGTGCTTGGCGACCGCCGCGCCCATGATGCCGATGGGGCCGGCCCCCGTGACCAGCACGTCCTCGCCGAGCAGGTCGAACGACAGGGCGGTATGGACCGCGTTGCCGAAGGGGTCGAAAATGGATGCCACCTCGCGGTCAATGTCCGGGCGGTGGTGCCACACGTTCGTCATGGGCACGGAGATGAACTCGGCGAAGGCACCGGGCCGGTTCACGCCGATGCCCGAGGTGTCCTTGCACAGGTGGCGGCGGCCCGCGAGGCAGTTCCGGCAGCGCCCACACACGACGTGTCCCTCCGCGCTGACCACCTCGCCGGGATGGAAGTCTGAGACATTCGCACCGACCTGGACCACCTCGCCGACGAACTCGTGGCCCACGACCATCGGCACGGGGATGGTCTTCTGCGCCCAGGCATCCCACTTGTAGATATGCAGGTCGGTGCCGCAGATGCCGGTCTTGTGGACACGGATGAGCACGTCGTTCAGGCCGGGCACGGGGGCGGGCACATCTTCGAGCCAGAGGCCGCGGGCGGCGTGGCGTTTCACGAGGGCTTTCATAGGCGATTCGGCTTGCGGACCGGGACCGGCGCGTCCAGTATGTCGGACGTAGTTTCCGATATGCTAGACACCGGGTTCCGGTATGCAAGAGGAGATTCCAGTATATCGCACAACATGTCCACCGCACCCAAACCCCGTAAATCCGCCAGCCACCCGCCCGCCGAGGCCATCAACCGTCACCTGGGCACCCGGGTGAAGAACCTGCGCACCACGCGCGGCTGGTCCCTGGAGGCGCTGGCCAATGCCAGTGGTGTGAGCCGGTCCATGCTGAGCCAGATCGAGCGTGAGGAGGCCAATCCCACGCTCGCGGTGACGCTGCGCATCGCGCAGGCGTTTGGCATGGGGCTGGGCGATCTGCTGGAGATGCCCGGCGCGGCCTCGGCCGTCAGCGTCATCCGCGCGGACGATCATGCATTTCACTACCGCTCGGACAAGGCGTGCCGCATCCGCACCCTCTCCCCGCTAAATCTGGAAAAGGACGTGGAGTTTTACGAAGTGCAGTTGCAGGCCGGCGGGGCGTTGCGCAGCGCGGCGCACTTCGAGGGCACGCGCGAGTTCATCACCGTGCAAAAGGGGCAGGTGCGGGTGGAATCGGCGGACGACGCGGAGACGCTGAGCCTCGGGGACTCCGCGAGCTACCGTGCCGATGTGCCGCATGCGATCGTGAACGAAGGCAAGGGCGAGGCGGTGGTCTTCCTAGTGGACATTTATCGGTGAACGGGGCCTAGGCGTTCATCAAATCCTCAATCTCCTCCACCTCGACCGGCGTGCCGTCCATCAAGTCCACGGGGCCATTCGGGGTGACCACGATGTCATTCTCCAGGCGGACGCCGAAGCCTTCTTTGGGGATGTAGATGCCGGGCTCGACGGTCAGCACCCAGCCGGGGGCGAACGGTTCGGTGGTGAAGCCCACGTCATGCACGTCCAGTCCCAGCGGATGGCCCAGGCCGTGCATGAAATACTTCCGGCAGGCGGGTTCGTCCTCGGTCTGTTTTTTGATGTCGGACTTCTTCAGCAGGCCGAGCGAGAGCAGTTCCTCGTTCATCATCGCCTGGGATTCCTTCAGCCAGTCACGGGGCAGCTTGCCAACGGTGGCGCCCGCGATGCTGGCGCGCATCACGCGGAGGACGGCGTTGTAAACCTGCTTCTGGCGACGCGTGAACTTGCCGCTCACGGGAATGGTGCGGGTGAGGTCGGCGTTGTAGTTCGCGTAGCAGGCGGCCACATCGAGGAGGAGCAGGTCGCCCTTTTTGCAGGGCTGGTCGTTCTGGTGATAGTGGAGCACGCAGGCGTTTTCTCCGCTGGCGATGATCGGGCCGTAGGCGAACTTGGCGCGGCGGCGGGTGAACTCGTGGATGAGTTCGGCCTCGACCTCGCATTCGTTCACGCCGGGTTTCACGAACTTGAGCAGGCGGCGGAAGCCTTCGTTCGTGATGGCGACAGATTCCTTGAGCAATGCGATTTCCGCCTCGGTCTTGACCACGCGGGTCTGGTGCATGAGGCGCGCGAGGCGGTGGTAGGTGTGCAGCGGGAAGTCGCGCTGGCACTCACGGATGAAGCGGGCGTCGCGCGTCTCCACCTCGACGACGGCGCGCTTGTGCTCGTTGGAGTTGAGATAGACCTGCTCCAATTCGCACATGAGCTGGCGGAAGATCACGGGGAATTCGGAAAGCCACTTGACTTGCTTGATGCCGGAGATTTTCTGCGCCTCGTCCTTCGAGTGCTTGTGGCCTTCCCAGATCTTGAGCAGTTCGTTGGGTTCGCGGAGGAAGAGGATTTCGCGGTGCTTGGGGTCGAAGGCGTCCGGGGCGAGGAGCAGGATGCTCTCCTCCTGCTCGATACCGGTGAGGTGGAACAAGTCGGAGTTCGGGTGCAACGCGAATGAGCCGTCCGCATTGGTGGGCAGCACGTCATTGGCGTTGACGATGGCGAGGGATTTCGGGAGCAGCAGCTTCTTCAGCCGCTCACGGTTTTCGACGAAGAGCTGCGAGTCAATCGGGGCGTGGCGCATGGGGGGCAGTATAGGCAAGGCATCGGATAGAAGCCGAGTGCGGAATTTAAGCCTATGCCCGTGAGCGGGACACTCCTGTCCCGCATCACCAATTCTCAATGCGAATCAGGAGATTGCCCCCGATGCTACCCCTCACCCCAACCCTCTCCCCTCCTCCAAGGAAGGGAGAGGGAGAAGACGCGCGTCGCGGTCCTCATCAGCTATTCGACCGCCAGTCCGCACGCAGTCATCGAGAATTGGGGTCAGTTGAAAAGTGTCATAGCGGACAGGAGTGTCCGCTTCACGTTCCTACTTGGAAGGTGGCGAGCACGGCTTGGGCTTGGGCGGGGTCGTTGAGGCACAGTGTGCCGGAGCGGATTCTGGGAACGGGTTCGCCTTCGAGGTGGAGGGGGAAGTGTTCGCGCAGATGCTGGGCGTAGGCTGGGAAGTCGGTGAAACCTTCGGCGCGCAGGTTGGCCGCGCTGATGAGACGGAAGGTGCCGTGGTTGCCGGGGGCGGTGCGTTTCATCAACTCGAGCGTCAGGCGGCCCATGGTGTAACGGGGGTTGATTTCGACGATGGGTTTGAGGCGAACAGCACCTTGGTCATCGCGATAGACGAAGGCGTCAATGCCGACGGGGCCGAGGTAGCCGGCGGTTTTGAGTTCCGGGCCCAGCAAGGTGATGAGTTCGGCGTAGAGCGTGTGAAGCAGGGCAGGGGAACCGGGATGCTCGCGGAAGCAGGCGAGCACGGTGACGGGCAAGGAGCGAGCGTGCTGCGGGGCGGCGGTGTTGGCGACGAACTGACCTTTGGCATCGGTCTGCAAGCCGGTGTAGCCGATGAGTTGCAGGCCGTCGGTGGTCATCTCCAGTTGCACGGAGAAGTCCACGAGACGTTCCAGCCATGGTTCGATGACGAGCGGGCGGTGGTTCTGGAATGCGTTCTCCATCCAACGCCCTTGCGATTCCAGCAGTTCTGGCTCCCATAAGCGGATCGCGTTGTGCCCGGCGAGGCCGAAGGCTTGCTTCACCACGAGGCGATGATGACCACGCTGGCGGATGGTGGCGATGGCGTCGAGTGCAGCAGGCATCGTGGAGACGGCGATGCCGACCTCCGCAAGCGTGCAGAGGGGGAGCGCACTGTTGCCGTGCCGGCGGCTTGCAGCCGCCGACTGTGACTCGTGTTCGGACAAGGGGGCATCGTGCGCTCCACCCGCAACACGGCGGCTGCAAGCCGCCGGCACGGCGGTGCGGTCCGCTTCGCGTTGTTGGAGGAAGGTTCGCAAGAAATCCGCGCTCCAGGCTTTGGAGTAGAGTGGCGCGATGCGGTCGTTGAAGGAGGATTCGGGGGTGCGGACTTCGCCGGTGAGGCTGGGGAAGAGAGGGGCTAATAGTTCCGCGCTGTCGGGTCCCCAGGCCCACGGGCGGAGGCGGCCGAGCTTGCGCTGGGCGAGGGATGGAGCGGTCTTGGCAATGCCGGGTCGGGGACCGGCACTCCACTCGACGAACTCCGGCAACGGGAACCCGGCCTGCTTGATGCCGCTGAGGAACTCCACGGCCGGGCGCTGCTCGACGAGGACGATGTCATCCTGGCGGCAGAGGAACTGAGGGAGGTTCGCGAGATCGCGGGCGAGCAGCGTCTGATGCTTCACTGGCGTGAAGGACTTGCCCTGCGCGATGCGGCCCTCGGCGAAAGGGTTGAAGACGAAGACGCTCGGTGTGCGGCCCTTGGATTGCGAATAGACGTCCAGCTCCGCGATGAAAGCCGCGTCCAGTCCGGCGGCTCGTCGGGCTTCCACGTTCAGCGAGAGGCCTTTGGCCCGCTGCGGTGAGAGCGGGAATTTCAACTGCTGACAGAACGCATCCCAATCGCTCTGGCCGGGCTGCTTCCAGCGACGGAACCATTTCAGGCCGTAGGCGACGTGGCCGATCTCGTCGCGGTAGATGCGATCGAGCAGCTTGGAAGTCTCGGCATCGCCAACGGTTGCGAAGCCGCGCGCGAAATGGCGGGCGAAGTCGAGGTTGGCCTGCTCGAAGGTGAGGCTCAGGCCGGCGACATAATCCATCGGACTCGTCATGCCGGAGACGGCGCGCCAGAAGTAGCCGCTCACCGGCAGTTCGCCGAAGGTGATGCCGCACGCCTTCATGCGCGCGAGGTAGAGCCGCGTGTGTTCCTGCTCGTCGCGCAAGGTCTGGAGCACGCCGCGGCGGAAGGCGGCGGGCGCATCGGGAAAGCGCAGGAGCACGAGCGCCATCAGTTCGGTGGCGAGCAACTCGTGATTGGCGAAGAAGTGGAGCAATCGCCCGCGCTCACGTTCGTCGTCGAGCCGATGCAGGCCGGGGAACTCGGCCTTGCCGGAGCCGGCGGGTTTGAAGCTGAGCGCTTGTGGCCGGCCGGGAGTGGAGGGGGCAGCGAGCGCGGAGCCAGGCTGCTCGTCGGTGATGACGGCGGGACACTGGAGCTTCTCCTCCAGCGTGGTCGCGAAGAGCACCCGCTCGGCCAGTTCACGCAGTTCCATGCAGCGGGGGAATGCGTAGCATTTGTCGGCGGAACTGGCGAGCGCGGGGGCATACTGCGTAGATGGGCCGGCGAAATCGAGCGGTCACGACTTCGTGGCCGTTCTCCTTCACCCCAGCCCTCTCCCGCTGGGAGAGGGGGCGACGTCGTCCGCACTCGATAAACCGGGCAGGTTCGGCAGTTCGATAGCGGGCGAGGTTTCCTCCTCCAGGAGCACCGAGCATTGCTCGGCGTGAGAAAGCGATTTTCCGTTCTGGCCGAGCAATGCTCGGCGCTCAGGTCATCGTCCGCTGATATACCTTCGTGTATTCGACGGTCGTGCGGTCCCAGGAGAAGTCGGCGGTCATGGCGTTCTTGCGCATCGCGTCGAGGAGGTCGGGCGTGGCGTAGAGCACGAGCGCTTTGCGGATGGCGGTGGACAGGGCACGGGTGGTGAAGTCGGTGAACTTGATGCCGTCGGCCAGCAGGTCATCCTCGGTCAGGTCCACTACGGAGTCGTCCAGCCCGCCGGTGCGGCGCACGATGGGGATCGCGCCGTAGCGGAGGGAATACATCTGGTTCAGGCCGCACGGCTCGAATCGCGAAGGCATGAGGAAGAAGTCGCAGGCGGCCTCGATGCGGTGCGAGAGCGCGTGATCATAACCAATGCGGGCCATGACTTTGGTCGGGTAACGACGGGCGAGGTTCTGGTAGCCACGCTGGAGGTTGGGATCGCCGCTGCCCAGCAGGACGAACTGCATGTCGGTCGCGAGCATCTCTTCGAGCGCCGCCAGAAGCAGATCCGCGCCCTTCTGGTCCGCGAGGCGGGTGATGGTGGCGAAGAGCGGCACGTCCGCACGCATGGGCAGCCCCAGCTCGCGCTGGAGGTCGTGCTTGTTGTCCGCCTTGCCCGAGAGCTTGCGGAAGGAATACTGGTGGCGCAGGTGGATGTTCCGGTGCGTGTTCCACTCGTCGTAGTCCACGCCGTTGAGGATGCCTACCAGCTTGGACTGGCGCGCGCGCAGGACGGGATCGAGGCCGCACCCGTAGGCTTCCGTGCAGATCTCGCGGGCGTAGCGCGGGCTGACGGTGGTGAGGTAATCGGAATAGATGATCGCCGCCTTGAGGCAGTTCACGTCCCCATAAAACTCCACGCCCGCTAGGGTGAAGAAGTCCAGCGGCAGGTTGGTGAAGCTGAAAGCGGCACTCGCGAAGCGGCCTTGATAGGCAAGGTTGTGGATCGTCAGCACGCTCTTCGGGGCGACCCAGCCAGTGCGGTGCTGCTCCCAGCGAAGCAGGGCGGGAACCAGCCCAACTTGCCAGTCGTGGACGTGGACGACGTCAAACGGCCCGTCCGGCTGGAGATGGGCGATCTGCACGACCGCCTTGGAGAAGAAGATGAACCGCTGGGGGTTGTCCGGGTAGTCGGTGTTGTTCTCGCCGTAGAGCGCGAGGCGGTCGAAGAAACCGGGCTGGTCCACGAAGTAAATCGTAAGCCGAGGGTTCAGCCGCAGTTCTGACACCGTGGCCTGCACCTTCAGGGTCCCGAGCGTCACTTCGAGGTGCAGGTCGGTAGGGCGTAGGTCCGTGAAACGCCCGCGGATGCCTCGATACAGCGGGGTGACTATGACCACATCGTGACCCGCCGCCGCGAGCGCCTTGCCCAAGGCGCCGACCATGTCCGCCAACCCGCCCGTCTTGGAGAACGGGTGAACTTCGCTGCTGG
>CAZOCL010000088.1:0-19667 GCA_964578245.1 uncultured Klebsiella sp.
GGTCTCGGTCTCGGGGCGCTCATCGGCTATCTCGTCGCGCGGCAGACCTCGCGCCGTTAAGCCACGGCCGCCCTGCGCGTCAGGGCGTGGGGGGGGTCCCGGAACGCAGGATTAACTTAGATCGGCACACCATGTTACAGAGCCTCAAAGAATTATACGGCAAGTCACTCGGGGGAGTGGATTGCGCCATCGGTCACGTGAAGGACTTTTACTTCGACGACCAAAACTGGGTGGTGCGCTACGTAGTGGCGGACACGGGTTCCTGGCTCCCCGGACGCAAGGTGCTGATCGCCCCGCACGCGTTTGGCCCGCTCCATCAGGCCAGCATGCTGTTGCTGGTGAACCTGACCCGCCAGCAGATCGAGGACAGCCCTTCGATCGATTCACACAAGCCCGTTTCGCGCCAATACGAGGAGGAGTATTACCGGCATCACGGCTGGCCTTGTTACTGGAACGGCACGGGCTTGTGGGGTCCCACCGGGTTCCCTGGAGCCCAAGGTCCGGCGCTCGCCCAGCCGGATGCCGACGGGGTCGTCAATCCGCAGGCCCGACAGTCCGACGCCCACCTGCGCAGTTCGCAGGCCGTGGCCGGCTACCTGGTCCAGACGAATCACGGCACCATGGGCCACGTGTGCGATTTCAAGGTGGACCCGCAGAACTGGGCGATTCTCGAAGTGGTCGTCCGGACCGGCAACCGCTTTTCCGGCGAGGACGTGCCGGTCCCGACCAGCCAGATCGACCGGATCAGCTACGAGGACTCCACGATCTTCGTGACGTTGCCCCCGGAAGCCGTGGGCAAAATCCTCGCGTCTGACGCGGTGCCGGTCGCCGCGCTGTGAAGGCGTGAGCGGCGCGGCAGGGGTGAACACCCCATGGCGGCGGCTTCGTTGAGTCTCCTACCGTTGCACCGTGCACCCGGTGTCAGGGCCATCGATCTGCGGGCCCGACTCCGCGCGGCACCAGCCACTTACCTCCCATGGACATCGCTCAACCACCTGTGCAGGCAAACCCGCTCAAGCAGGGCATCCTCACGGAACACGCCACCGGCCTCGGCACCGTCACCCGCAAGCTCGTGCGGGAACGCGCCATCGAACTCGCCATCATCAATGGCCGTGCGGCGGCACAGACGTCCAAGTCCGACTGGGAACAAGCCAAGCGCGAGTTGACGGGCGAGCCCGAGGCCGATCCGAAAGTGGCTCTCCTTGAAGCGGCGCCCGAATCCGAACGCTGGGACCCGTTGCCGGGCTCGCCCGGACATCAGGCACCGGTGGCCGCCAGTGAAGATGAGGACGACGAGGGCCAGAGCGACCGCACCCGGCTGGTCGAAGAAGGCATCGCCGCCGCCGAGCACGACCAGATGCTGCAGGCCGCCAAGAATTCCGCAGCGAGCCTCTGATCTGGACACGGCCAGCGAACTCATCTCCACTCTCCCCACACCATGAATTCAACTGACACGACTTCGGTTCCGGAGACTGCGGGCCTGACCACGCTAGTTGCACCCGCTGGGGCCGAAGCAGGATCTTCGATACCGGAACTTCACGATCGCATTGCCCAGCAGCCCTTCTTCGCCGGTCTGAGCGCGGAGCATGTGAAGCTCCTTACCGCCTCGGCGCTGGAGGTTGGCTTCGAAGCCGGAGAGGTGATCCTTCAAGAAGGCAGCCCCGCCAACCGGTTCTTTCTGATCCTGACCGGCAAGGTGGTGTTGGAATCGGAAGTAAAGGATCGCGGGGCCATCACGATCCAGACGCTCGGCCCCGGTGACGATCTGGGCTGGTCCTGGCTGTTTCCGCCTTATTATCTGCACCTGAGCGCCCGCGCGCTGGAGCCAACGCGCGCCATCGCCTTCTATGGGACACGCCTGCGTGAGCAGTGCGACCAGGATCACGACCTGGGCTATGCCCTCATGAGGCGCATCACCGAGGTCGCCATCAAGCGCCTGCAAGCCACGCAGCAACGGTTGCTGGAATGCACGCCCGGACCGTGCCCGACGAACGAACTGGCTTCACAAACGTGATGCAAAACAGTGAACCTCCAATCACGGAGCGGCGGGTGGGAGCCCGGCTGCTGGGCGGCTTTCAAAAATTCGCCAAGACGGTGGTGCATGCCAGCGGCCACCCCATGGCGTTCGGCTTCGCCATCGCCATCATCGTGATCTGGGCCCTGACCGGCCCCTGGTTTCATTACGGCACCACGTGGCTGCTCGTCATCGACACCGTCGCGAACATCATCACCTTCCTGATGATCTTCCTCATCCGCAACGCGCAGAACCGCGAGAGCGAAGCCGTGCAGTTGAAGCTCGATGAACTGATCCGGGCCACCAAGGCCGCGCATAACTCGCTGCTCGACATCGAGGAGCTGTCCGAAGAGGAACTGGACCGCATCAAGGCACGCTTCGAGCGGCTCGCCCGCACGGCGCGGCAGGAGTCCACCGCCGGTCAGACCGAGTTCACCCGGCCGGAGGACCTTCAACCGGCGGTGGCGGTGCCACTGCTCGACACCGCTCCGCTGAAATGAAACGGCTGCTGGCTCAGCCGCTGATTCAGGCGGGCCTCGTGCTCGGCCTGGGCTTCGGTGGTTTCGCTGACGGGATCGTGCTGCACCAGATCCTGGGGTGGCATCACCTGGTCTGTGTGACGGCCCATTGCCAGGCGGCCACCATCGAGCAATTCAAGATTCAGAACACGCAGGACGGCTGGTTCCACCTGGCCCTGTGGGTCATTTGTTTGGCCGGGACGATGCGGCTGTTTCACTCGCTTCGGCAGCCTGCCCCGGCTGGCCATGGCCGCGCGTTGGTTGGTGCGATGCTGGCCGGGTGGGGACTCTTTCAACTGGTGGAGGGGATCGTGGATCATCACCTGCTGGGCATTCATCACGTGCTGCCCGGGCATCCGAATCAATTCGCGTTCGACCTGATGTTTCTCGCGGCCGGCGTGGTGTTCCTTTTGATCGGCGCATGCCTCATGCGCGAGCCAAGGCATTGAGGTCCCGCTCTCCGGATCATCCTCCCCGGTTGATCCGAAATCCGAAAAAAGGAATTTTGCTACCACGGATGAACACCGATGCACACGGATAAAGCCGTCATCGGACAGACGGTTGTTTCTTTCCATGGTTCCCCGCTGTTTTCGGTGGAGCCGGGAGGCGGGCAGGGAAATTCCAAGCTCCAAGTCCCGAGCTCCAAAGAAATCCCAAATTCCAATCGTCCTGCGCGCCTCGCTGCCATGCCACCTGGTTCGCACCTTGATTCAATGGCTGGGATGGTCCGACTTGCCCGTCCAGCGCCAGGTAACGCCTCCCTTTTGGAATTTGGAGTTTCTTTGGAATTTGGAACTTGGGATTTGGAGCTTCTTCCACCCTCCATTCCACTGAAAGCAGCGGAGAACCCTGTCCATTTGCATAACTCTCGTAGGCAGAACGCCAACGCTCGGCTCCTTCCCCAATCCGTGTCCATCCGTGTCCATCCGTGGTTCAACTCCCGAGTTCGGATTGAGTCGGGTTAGACCCCATGGGCGGTGACCCTCTCACCCGCTAGCGTTGCCACGTGGAAACCCGCTGCGGCGTCGAGCCCGTCTCGTGACCGGCAGGACGCCTGCGGATCTCCACTCAACCTAGTCCTACATGAAAAAACTTCTCCCCCTCCAAGCTCTCGCCGCCGCCCTGGTCCTCTGTGTCGGCTGCGCCACCTCCGGATACCAGAAGGCCGGCAAGACCTCTGATTCCCTGATGGAAACGGCCCAAGGCATTGATCACGCGCTCGATCCCCTCGACCACGTGGTGGCCACTCTCGCCGATCTCGTGAACAACCCGCAGCCGGACATCACCCCGCAATACAAGAAATACAGCGCCGCTGTGACCCGGCTGGAATCGCTTGCGGACAGTGTGACCACCCATGCCGCCGGGATGCGGGCGCAGGGCGTCGCCTACTTCAAGAACTGGGACCTGGAACTGGCCAAGATTCAGAATGAGGACATTCACAGCCGCAGCCTGGACCGCAAGAATGCGGTGGCCGCGCAGTTCGAGCAGGTCCGGATCAGTTACGCGCGGACCAGCACCGAGTTCACTCCCTTCATGTCCGATCTCAAGGACATTCGCCGCGCCCTGGCGACCGACCTGACCACCGGTGGAATCGCCTCCGTCAAGGACCTGTCGATCAAGGCGAACAGTGAGGTGGTGCCCTTACGTGCCTCCCTCATCGGCCTTTCTGCGGATTTCAAAAACCTCGGTGTCGCGCTGTCCCCGAAGACCACGGCCAACTGATGCCGCCTGGCTCATGGAGCCTGATGGGGCCGGATCGGGCTCTCCCCGAGCAGGCTTGTGACCGTATGATACCAACTCCAATGACAATCGGTGGAATGGCCGATGCGGAAGCGACACACGTCTTCTCCCTTCCTCGGAGGAGGGGAGAGGGGTGGGGTGAGGGGTGCATCTGGCCGCACTCTACCGAGTGTGAATGGGAATTGGTATGAACCGCCTTGCTTTCCCGTTGGCGTAGCGCCAGCCACCAGAACCAAAACCCCATGTCCAACACCTCCGTTTTCTGCATCGCCATTTCTCGCGGTCAGGCAGAAACCATTACCGACCGCCTCAAAGCCGCGAGCTTCTCCAACACCGACATCTCCGTGCTGTTCCCCGACAAAGGGACCACGAGAGATTTCGCCCATGAGATGCACACCAAGGCTCCCGAGGGTGCCGCCGCTGGCGGGGTCATCGGCGGGGCGTTGGGCTGGATCGCCGGGATTGCCGCGCTCGCCATTCCTGGCTTCGGCGCCTTCCTCGCAGCCGGACCGGTCATGGTGGCCTTGAGCGGGGCGGCGGTCGGGGCGGCCGTGGGCGGGGTCACCGGCGGACTCATCGGCCTGGGCATCCCTGAGATCCAGGCCAAGTGCTACGAGGGCAAGGTGAAGGCCGGCAATTTCCTGCTCGCGGTCCACACGGAGAACCCGGTGCAAATCGCCCAGGCCAAGGCCATCTTCACGGCTGCCGGAGCCCAGGACATTTGTGCCACCTGCGAATCCTCGGTGCCCGGTGGGGCCCAGGCCGGTGGCAGCGATACCAGCCCCCGCTCCTGGGAGCCCTCCGGACCTGCCCTCATGCCCACCTGGCCCGCGCGCAAGCCACCGGCCACCCATGCGCCGATTCCCTTTTCCGCAGACAAGCCGGAGGAATGATACTAATCCCAATAACCATCGGAATGGCTGGTGAGGACCACCACGCGCCTCTTCTCCCTTCCTCGGAGGAGGGAGAGAACCAACAGCCTGCCAACTGCGCGATTTCAGCCCTTGAACCCCTTCGTGCCGGGACCGGTGGCCGGCAGCGTGTCGAAGCCCCAGCGAGTTTGCGACCGCTGACCCAAGCACGACGCACCGCTGTCTCCCTCGCCCCGCGAGGCACGAGCGGGGAGAGGGCCGGGGAGAGGGGCGCTTCGACCAGCTCCCAACCCAACTTGACCTGCCGCACCTCCTCTCCCCGACCCTTTCCTCCATTCCATGGAGGAGCGGGAGACCCGAGCACGCCAGTGGTTCGGCGAGGCCGTATCCATTCGCGCCGGGTCAAGGTGCGCGCCGGTATAAGCCGGTCAGCAACTCTATGAACCAGCCACATCTTTCCGGTCTGGCCGGCGTGCCGGCGCGGGTCACGCGCCTCTACGTGGCGGGGGCCACGGTCTGGGTCGGCCTGTCCAACGCGGCGCTGGCCTATGCGCTGAACACGCCGGTGCACAACCTGTGGCTGAACCTCAGCCGGGGCATGGTGCTGGTGGTCGTCTCCGCCGGGCTGATCTACTGGCTGCTGCGCCGCCAACTGGTGCAGGATACGGCCATCCGGCTGGAACTGGAGGAGAACGAGGAACGCTTTGCCGCCACGGCCGCGCACTATCCGTATTCGTTCGCGCTCTACGATGCCGAGCGGCGCTTCAGCTATGTGAATCCGCAAGGCCTGCTGGCCATGCACAAGACGGCGGACCAGGTCCTTGGGCGGCGCGACGAAGAGGTGTTTCCAGCCGAGCTGGTGAACGCCTATCTGCCCACGCTGAACAGCGCCCTGACGACCCGACGGCGGCAGTCACAAGTGGTGGAACTGCCCACCAAGGATGGCCAAATCAAGGTGATTTACACCTTCCTGCCATTGCTCCGGGCCGATGGCACGGTGCGCGAGGTGATGGCCCTGACACACGACATCTCGCCCATGGCGCACGTCGAACAGCGCCTGCGGCAGCTCAACCACACCTTGATGGTCACCACCACCGCCGATTCGGTGCTGGTGCGCGCGACGGATGAAGCGAGCCTGCTGCGGGACTTCTGCGCCGTGCTGGCCACGCAGATGGAGCCGCGGCTGCTCTGGATCGGTATGGTCGAGGGAACTGAGCACGTGCGCGTCGTCGAGCAGGCCGGCACGGTGTCCGGCGGGCTCGTGGGACTGCTGAAGGGCGGCGTGGTGGCGCAGGCGGATTTTCCCCTGGCCGAGGCGGTCATCCGCACGGGGCAGCCGTGCGTCTGCCGCGACTTCGAGACCGACCACCAGTTTGCTGCGGTCCGGGACCGGACGCGGGCGGCGGGCTTGCGCTCGGCGGTGGGACTGCCCCTGCGTGCTGATGGAAAAGTCTTTGGCGTGTTGTGCCTGTATTCGGGGGAGCCACAGTGCTTCGCGGACGAGGAAGTGAAGCTGCTGATCGTGCTGGCGGATGATCTCGCCTATTGCGTGGTCGCGCTGCGTCAGCGGAAAGAACTGGCTCAACTCGCCGGACAGAAGCAGAAGGCCGTGCAGCCCGAGCGGGAAGCACTGCTCTAACTAAATGGCCGGCCGCAAGCCCTGACCGGCCCACGCGTCACACCTCCACCGGTGGCGAGTGCCCGGCAACCGCGGGTGAGGGTGTCCCCAACGCGCCGATAGACGTGGGGAGAACACCCCATATCCGACGCGCGTCAATCGGCTCACCGTTTCGGAGCCCTCGTCATCTTGAACGAACGAATTAGGTTGCCGGCAACGAAGACCGGCGGGAGCAAGGCAGGCGAGGCCAAACGCAGTTTATCAACGGAACGCCATGGAACACGACCCCACCGCCATCTCCAAACCCACGCTGGACTCAAACTGGCTGCGTTGCCATCAGATCAGGCTCGAGTAGGCCTTCCCGGAGATGAATTCCCAGCGGCAATTACGACGAGTGCGGTTGCTCAAGTCCATTGCCACCGGGAGCAGCGTTCTCTGCACGGTGGCGGGCGGGCTGGTTCTTGTGGGCTGGGGGTTCGACATAGGGACGCTCAAAAGCATCTCGCCCCACTGGGTGGCGATGAAGGCGAACACTGCGGTTGGGTTCATGCTCGGCGGCCTGTCCCTCTGGCTCGTGCGTGACGAGACGGTCACGAGTCAGAGGCGGTGGTTCGGGCAGGCCTGCGCCGCCGCCGTCTGCCTCCTTGGTCTGCTGACGCTCGGCGAATACGCGTTTCACGCCGACTTGGGCATTGACCAAGTTTTGTTCAAGGATTCGCCATCCGCCGTGGAACCGGTTCTTCCGGGTCGCATGGCCTCCGCCACAGGTTTGTGCTTTGTCTTGGCCGGGCTGGGCTTGCTAGGCTTGGATTGGAGGACGCGGCGAGGTCTTCGGCCCGTTCAAGCGTTACCCTTGCTGGTGGCGTTCGTCGGCCTGACGGACTTCACGGGCTACCTGTATGAGGCGAAGTCGCATTATGCCGCGGTGCCCCTCGCCACGATGGCGCTGCACTCGTCAGTGTTGTTCATCGTGCTTTCCCTGGGCCTGCTGTGCGCGCGGGTGGATCAAGGGCCACTCGGCATTCTCACGATCGAGGGCACCGGCAGCTTGATGGCCCGCCGGTTGTTGCCGCTCACTCTGGCGATTCCGGTGTTGCTCGGCTGGCTGGGGATGGCGGGCCGGCAGGCGGGGCTCTACACGCTGGAGTTTGGCATCGCACTCCTGGCCACTTCGAGCGCATTTGTCTTTTCAGTCGTGATCTGGCTCACGGCCGTTTCACTGAACCGGGTGGCGGACGAGCGGACGAAGGCGGACGCAGCCGTCCACGAGGCCGGGCTTTTCGCGCAGTCCACGATTGACGCGCTCTCCGCTCACGTGTGCGTGCTGGATGCAGCGGGCATGATGCTCGCCACCAACGCGGCCTGGCAGCGCTTTGCCGAGGCAAATCCGCCCGTCGGAGCTTCGGTGCAGGTGGGGGCGAACTATCTCTCCGTATGTGCGGCGGCGCACGGCCTGTCGGCCGAAGGGGCGGCGGAGTTTGCCGCCGGCATCCGCTCGGTGATGGGGGGCGGGCGGGCCATGTTCGCGATGGAATACCCCTGCGACGCGCCGACCGAACGGCGCTGGTTTGAGGGGCGCGTGACCCGCTTCTCAGGCGACGGCCCGGTGCGGGTGGTGGTGGCGCATGAAAACATCACCCAGCGCAAACAAGCAGAGGCGAGGCTCCGAGGTTCCGAGGCGCAGTATCGCCGGCTGTTCGAAGCGGCGAAGGACGGCATCCTCATCCTCAATGCCGAAACGGGGATGATCGAGGACGTGAATCCCTTCTTGATCGAACTGCTGGGCTTCACGCGGGCAGAGGTGCTGCAAAAAAAGGTCTGGGAGCTAGGCTGCTTCAAGCATCTGATCGCCAACCAGGAGAAGTTCGCGGAGTTGCAGCGGGTCGGGTATGTCCGCTACGAAGATCTGCCGCTGGAGACCGGGGTGGGCCGTAAAGTGGACGTGGAGTTTGTGAGCAATGTCTACGAAGTGAACGGCGCGAAAGTGGTGCAGTGCAACATCCGCAACATCACCGAGCGCAAGCGGAAGGAAGAGGAGCTGCGCTGGAAAACCGCGCTGCTGGAGGCCGAGGTGGACGCGACGCTCGACGGCATTCTGGTGGTGGACCCGCAGGGAAAGAAGATCCTCCAGAACCAGCGCATGATTGATTTATGGAAGCTCCCGCCCGAGATCGCTGCCGACCCGGACGACGCGCGCGAACTCGATCACGTTCTCGGCCGGACCCGAAACCCCGAGGTGTTTCTTGCCAAGGTGCGCCATCTCTACGCGCATCCCGATGAGGTCAGCGAGGATGAGATCGAACTCAAGGACGGCACAGTGCTGGACCGCTACTCCTCGCCCGTGCGGGGTAAGGACGGCCAGCACTACGGTCGCATCTGGGCGTTTCGTGACATCACCGAGCGCAAGCAGGCACAGCAGGCGCTGCGGGCCAGCGAGGAGAAATACAAGGGCCTCTTCGAGAAGACGCGGGACGCGATCATGACCCTGGGGCCGCCGGACTGGCGGTTCACCTCCGGCAATCCTGCCGCCGTGCAGTTGTTTGGGGCGAAGGACGAGGCAGAGTTTGTCGCCCACGGGCCGGCGGACACCTCTCCCGCGCGGCAGCCGGATGGGGCCTCCTCCGCCGAGAAAGCCGACCGGGTGATCGCGAAGGCCATGCGCGATGGCTCGCATTTCTTCGAGTGGACCCACCGTCGGTTAGGCGGCGCGGAGTTTCTCGCCGACGTGCTGCTGACCCGCGTGGTGCTCGGGGACGGGACGAAGATGCTCCATGCCACCGTCCGCGACATCACCGAGCGCAAGCAAGCGGAGCAGGCGTTGCATGAGAAAGAGCACCTGCTTTCAGAATCGCAGCGGCTCGGGCATGTCGGAAGCTGGTTCCTCGACGCGGCCGGGGCGATGGCCTGGTCGGACGAGATGTATCATATTTACGGAGTTTCCCCCGCCACGTTCACCCCGAGCGCCGAGGCTTTGCTCCAGTTGATGCATCCGGGCGACCGGCCGGCGATGCAGGCCTGGATCGCCGCCTGCGCGGAGGGAACTAAACCCGGCGATTTGGAGTTCCGCATCACCCTGCTGGACGGCACGGTCCGTTATATCATGGGCCGCGGCGAGGCGGCTCACGATGCGGCGGGCCACTTTCTCCACATGGCCGGCACCGCGCAGGACATCACGCGCGACAAGCTGGCGCAGGCGGAGCGGACGCGGCTGACGCGGCAGATGGAACTGCTGCTCGAATCCACCGACCAGGGCATCAACGGCATGGACCTGGCGGGCCGCTGCACCTTCATCAACCGGGCCGGGGCCGAAATGTTTCGCTGCACGCCAACGGAGGCGCTCGGACAGGACATGCATGCGATGGTGCATCACCACAAGGCGGATGGCTCGCCCTACCCGGCGGCGGAGTGCCCGACCCTGAATGTGTTCCGCCGCGACCAGAGCTGCCATCTGGACACGGAAGTTTTCTGGCGGCGGGACGGGACTTCCTTCCCGGTGGACTACTCCTCCCATCCCATCCGTGAGGATGGCGTCATCACCGGCGCGGTGGTCACGTTCCACGACATCACGGAGAAGAAGAAACTCGCGGCGGAGTTCCTGCGCAGCCAGCGCATGGAGGGCATCGGCGCGCTGGCCGGCGGCATCGCCCACGACTTGAACAACGCGCTCGCGCCCATTCTCATGAGCGCCGAGATCCTGAAACTGACCATCACGGACCCCGAGAAGTGCCGCATCCTCGACACGATCTACGACTGCGCGCGGCGCGGCGCAAACATGGTCAAACAGATCCTCACCTTCGCCCGGGGCAGCGAGGGCGAGCGCGGCGTGGTCCAGCCCCGGCATCTCGTCCAGGAGATGATTGACATGACCCGGCACACTTTCCCCAAGGCCATTCAAATCCGCACCGAGATCGCTCCGAACATCTGGACCCTGCTGGGCAACCCGACGCAACTGCACCAGATCCTGCTGAACCTCTGTGTCAACGCCCGCGACGCCATGCCCGCTGGCGGCACGCTCACGCTGGCCGCCACCAATGTCACCCTGGATGCCACGGGTGTGGAGTTGCCTCCCGATGCCCGGCCCGGCGCGTATGTGGTCCTGACCGTGAAGGACACTGGCACGGGGATGACGCCGGAGGTGCGTGCCCGCCTCTTCGAGGCGTTCTTCACCACCAAGGCGCCGGGCAAGGGCACCGGCCTGGGTCTCACCACCGTGCACAACCTCGCCAAAGAACACGGCGGCTTCCTCACCGTGGACACCGAAGCGGGCAAAGGCACCACGTTCAAGGTCTATCTCCCCGCGCAGCCGGACGCGGTGGCCGCAGTCGCCCCCACCGAACGGCCCGCGCTGCCGATGGGCAATGGAGAACTCATCCTTGTGGTCGACGACGAGGCCGTCATCCGCAGCATAGCGCAGCAGACCCTGGAGGCCTATGGCTACCGGGTTGTGACGGCCGAAGATGGTGCCCAAGCTGTTGGGGTGTGCGCGCAGCATCTGGCCAGGTTGCAACTGCTCATCACGGACATGGACATGCCCGTCATGGACGGCCGGGGGAGCATCCGCGCGATCCGCTCCCTGCTGCCCGGGCTGCGGATCATCGTCGCCAGCGGATCAGGTTCAGACGCCCTGTCGGCCTCCTCTGCCCTGAAGGCACTCGATGCGCAAGCCTTCCTCCGCAAGCCTTACAGCGCGGATGACCTGATTCGCACGGTGGAATCGGTGCTGCACCAGGCGGCTTCAGCCTGAGCCGGAAAGCTGCCATCGAAACCCCGGCGCTGCATCTCAACTCAGAGGCGCAGAGGCCGCAAAGTTGCGCCGAGCGGGGACGAGTTCGCGACCGCTGACCGAACCACGACGCTCCTCCGTCTCCCTCGCCCTGCGAGGCACGAGCGGGGAGAGGGCTGGGGAGAGGGGCGCTTCGATCAGCTCCCAACGCAACTCGACCTGCCGCACCTCCTCTCCCCGGCCTCCATTCCATGGAAGAGAGGGCGACCAGAGCGCGCCAGAGTTCGGCAAGGCCGTATCCATTCGCGCCGGTCAAGGCGGATGCCTGGAGCTACGGCAGGTCAGTTCGGCACAAGTTATTCCCCGTGGCCAGCCTGCGCGTGCGCGCGGTTGGGGTGAAGACCCCATGGCGTATCCGCCTCTGCGCAGGCGAGGCTGAGGCAGCCACCTCAGCGGCATGACCCGGGAACATCCGGGACCAGCATGTTCTGATGGCAAGCTGACTGGCATGCGCCAGGGCCGATGATCGTTCACACACAGGACACTATGCCCTCAAGGACCGCCTTGGATTCCGCTGCTGTCGAGACCGTCACCGAGGTCCGGCGGCAGGCGGCGCTGTTGAAAACGGGCGCCCTGCAGGACGCCATCTTCAACAGCGCCAACTTCTCCAGCATCGCCACCGATGAGGCGGGCGTCATTCAGATCTTCAATGTCGGAGCCGAGCGCATGCTGGGCTACGCCTCCGCCGACGTGGTCAACAAGATCACGCCCGCCGAGATTTCTGATCCGCAGGAAGTGATCGCCCGCGCGCAGGCGTTGAGCGCGGAGCTGGGGTCCCCGATTGCGCCGGGGTTCGAGGCGCTGGTGTTCAAGGCCTCGCGCGGCATCGAGGACATTTACGAGCTGACCTACATCCGCAAGGACGGCAGCCGCTTTCCGGCGGTCGTCTCAGTGACGGCGCTGCGCGATGCGGACGGCGGCATCCTCGGCTATCTCCTGATCGGCACGGACAACACCGCGCGCAAGCAGGCGGAGGAGGCGCTGGCGAAAGCCGGTGCCTTGCAGAGCGCCATCTTCAACAGCGCCAACTTCTCCAGCATCGCCACCGATGCGAAGGGCGTCATCCAGATCTTCAACGTCGGCGCGGAGCGCATGCTGGGCTACACCGCTGCGGAAGTGCTGAACAAGATCACCCCGGCCGAGATTTCCGATCCGCAGGAAGTGGTCGCGCGGGCCAAGAGCTTGAGCGCGGAGCTGGGCACCACGATTGCCCCGGGCTTCGAGGCGCTGGTGTTCAAGGCCTCGCGCGGCATCGAGGACATTTATGAGCTGACCTACATCCGCAAGGACGGCAGCCGTTTCCCGGCGGTCGTGTCCGTCACCGCGTTGCGCGATGTGCACGATCACGGCGGCATCATCGGCTACCTGCTGATCGGCACGGACAACACCGCGCGCCAGCAGGTGGAGGAGGAGCGGAAGAAGCTCGACCAGCGCGTGCGCGACCAGCAGTTCTACACGCGCTCCCTGATCGAATCGAACATCGACGCGCTGATGACCACCGATCCGCTCGGCATCATCACCGACGTCAACAAGCAGATGGAGGCGCTCACCGGCTGCACGCGGGATGAGCTGATCGGCGCGCCGTTCAAGGATTGCTTCACCGATCCCGAGCGCGCCGAGGCGGGCATCCGGCGGGTGCTGGGCGAGAAGAAGGTCACCGACTACGAACTCACCGCACGCGCCCGGGACGGCAAGGAGACCGTCGTGTCCTACAACGCCACCACCTTCTATGACCGGGAGCGTCGGCTGCAGGGCGTGTTCGCCGCCGCGCGGGATGTGACCGAGCGGAAGCGCTTCGAGCAGTCCCTCCAGGAGGCCAACCGCATGAAGAGCGAGTTCCTGGCGAAGATGAGCACGCATGAGCAGCTCCGCCAGTTGCTGGCGCACAGCCCGGCGGTGATTTACACGCTCAAGCTGGCCGGGCCCGAATCGTTTCCGCAGGTCGTCAGCGACAACATCACGCTCGTGCTCGGCTTTTCCCTCGCGGAAACCGCCGAGCCATCGTGGTGGCTGGAGAGCCTGCATCCCGAGGATCGCGCGCGCGTGCTGGCCGTGGTCGCCAACGGCCTGAAGGGCGACGGCTACTCGACCGAATACCGCATCCGCCACAAGGACGGCACGTTCCGCTGGGTGGAGGACAACAGCCGCGTGGTGCGGGATGCCACCGGCCTGCCCAAGGAAATCGTCGGCGTGTGGACCGAGATCACGGAACGCAAACGGGCCGAGGAGTCGCTCCGGCAGGCCGAGGCGAAGTTCCGCTCGATCTTTGACAACGCCGTCGAGGGCATTTCCCAGGCCACGCCCGAGGGGCATCTCATCACCGCCAACCCCGCGCTGGCCCGGATGCTTGGCTTCGAATCCGTGGACAAGCTGCTGGCCAGCTCGCCGTCCCTGGGCCGGGACGTCTATGTGAACCCGGACGACCGGACGACGTTCCTCCGGCTGACCGAGGAGAACGAGGTCAGCAACGGTTTTCAGTGCCAGTTCAAGCGGCAGGACGGCCAGACGATCTGGGTGTCACTCAATGGCCGCACGGCGCGGGACGCGAACGGGGTGGTGCAGTTCTACGACATCACCTGCGAGGACATCACCGAGGGCCGGAAGCTGGAGGAGCAGTTCCGCCAGTCGCAAAAGATGGAGGCCGTCGGCCAGCTCGCCGGGGGCATCGCCCATGATTTCAACAACATCCTGGGTGCGATCATCGGCAACACCGAACTGGCCAAGGCGGATGCGCAGCTCAGCCCCGGCACCGCGGACTGCCTCGATGCGATCATGAAGGCGAGCGAGCGGGCGTCCGATCTCGTGCGGCAGATCCTGGCCTTCAGCCGCCGGCAGGAACAGGCGCGCCAGCCGATGCAGTTGCAGGTCGTCGTGCGGGAAGCGCTCAAGCTGCTGCGTGCCACGGTGCCCACGACCATCGAGCTTAAGATTCATCTCGCGAACACGCCGACCGTGCTGGCCGATCCTTCGCAGATTCACCAGGTGGTCATGAACCTGTGCACCAACGCCGCGCACGCCCTGCGTGGCCGGCCGGGGGTCCTGAAAGTTGAACTGGCCGAAGTGGAAGTGGACGCCGACTTCGCGCAAACCCACGCCGACCTGGCTCCCGGGCATTACGTGCGGCTGACGGTCGCGGACAACGGGTGCGGCATGGACCGCGCCACGCAGGAACGCATCTTCGAGCCGTTCTTCACCACCAAGCCGCCGGGCGAGGGCACCGGCCTTGGTCTCTCCGTGGTTCACGGCATCATGAAGAGCCACGATGGCGGCGTCACTGTTTACAGCCAGCCGGGCGAAGGCACCACGTTCCACCTCTACTTCCCGGTTCTCGACGCCGCCACCGCCCCGGTGGTCGTGCTGCCCCCGGTGCCCCGGGGACAGGGCGAGCGCATTCTGTTTGTGGATGACGAACTGGCGCTGGTGCAGCTCGGTCGCAAGGTCCTCGAAGGGCTGGGGTATCAGGTGACGACGAAGACCAGCGCGCTGGCCGCCTTTGCCACCGTGCGCGATCACCCGGATCACTTCGATCTCGTGGTCACCGATCTGACCATGCCGGACATGAACGGCGCCGACCTGACCCGCAAGCTGCACGCAAACTGGCCGCGGCTCCCCGTGATTCTCACCACGGGCTACAGCGCGACGCTGACCCAGGCGGGGGCGCACGAGATGGGCTTCCGCGAACTGCTGCTCAAGCCAAACACCGGCCGCACCCTCGGCGAGGCCGTGCATCGTGTGCTGGCGGGAATTCGCGTGGCCTGACCCTCTCATGAAAACCATCCTCCTCGTGGACGACGACGAACCCTTCGGCGACATGCTCCACAAGACCCTCACGCTGTTGCGCTACGGGGTGATTCGTGCCCGCAACGGGAATGAAGCCCTCCGGCTCTACGATCCCCAAACCGTGGACCTGGTGCTGACCGACCTGATCATGCCGGACAAGGAAGGGCTGCAGCTCATCCGCGAACTGCACCGGGCGCATCCGGCTGTGCGGATCATCGCGATGTCCGGCGGCGGGCGGAACACGCCGGAGGAGTATCTGCCCATCGCCCGGCTCCTCGGCGCGGTGACCACCTTGGCCAAGCCGTTTCATCAGGACGAACTGGCCAAGGCATTGCAGGAGAGTCTGGCTGTGGCATAGCGGCACGCATGGTCTTGTCCTTCGTCGCGCCCGAATTTTCGGCTGCGCAGTCCGGGCCAGCTCCTATTCGATGGTCACGCGGAGGCCGCTTTCGATGATGCCCTGGGCGATGGCGTAGCGGGTCAGGCCGGCGACATCATGGATGTCGAGCTTGCTCATGATGTGCTGCCGGTGCTTGTCCGCCGTCTTGAAGGTCACGCCGAGTTCGGCGGCGACCTGCTTGTTGGGCTTGCCCTCGGCGATCAACTGCAGCACTTCCACCTCGCGGGCGCTCAGACAATTGCTCTTCTTGCTCGGGAACCCCTCGCGATTCAACGTCTGCTGGGTGCGGCGGTCCCGCCGCAGGGATACCGCGGGACTGAAGAAGGTCCGGCCCTGCTGCACCGCGCGGATGGCCTTGGGCAAATCTTCCGAGGAGGTCTGCTTGAGCAGGAAGCCCGCCGCCCCAAACGCGATGACCTGCTCCACATACGCGTCATCACTGTGCGCGGAGAGAATGATCACCTGGGTGTCGGGAAACTGCTGGCGGATCTGCCGCGTGGCCTCCATGCCGTTCAGGGAGGGCATCGCGATGTCCATGACCACCACGGCCGGACGCAGCTTGCCGGTCAGTTGCACCGCCGCACGGCCGGTTTCCGCCTCGCCGATCACGAGGATGTCCGGTTCGTGCTTGAGCAGCGCACGAAATCCCTCGCGGACAATCTGGTGGTCATCCACGAGCAGGACGGTGATGGGCTTCATGGAGTTGGAGGGCTTCAATTAAGTGAACCACCACTGCGCGCCTTCGCCCCGGCTTTGCCAAGCGGAATCTGCACGGTGATGGTGGTGCCGCTGCGGCGGCGGGCGATGACCTGGAGGCTGCCCCCCACATAGGCCGCCCGTTCGCGCATGCCGAGCAAGCCCAGGCTGCCTTTGCCGCGCTGCCCGGGCGGCGGCCGGTCCGGGTCGAACCCAATCCCGTCGTCCTGGATCGTCAAGTGAATGCCGCCGCGCTGCGGCTCCAGGGTCACCGAGACATGGCGGGCGCGGGCATGCTTCTCCACGTTGTGCAGGGCCTCCTGGAGGATGCGGTAGAGCGTCAGCTCGATGTCCGCGGGCAGCCGGGCCGCGAGCCGCGCACTCGCGAGCGCGACGGTCACGCTGGTCCGCTCCTCGAACTCCGTGCAGGTGTCGCGCAGCACGGCGTTGAGGCCCAGTTCGTCCAGCACGCTGGGCCGGAGATTGCGCGAGATGCGCTCCACTTCCCCCGCCGTCTCGCCGAGGAGTTCACGGAGCTTCACCGCCTCGGTCTTCGCCGGGCCGTCGGTGGTTGAGAGCTGGGTCGCCAGCGTCTGGCTGCGCACGAGCACGGCGCAGAGGAGCTGGGTGATGTTGTCATGCAGTTCGAGGGCCACGCGCCCGCGCTCGGCTTCCTGCACCTGCACCACGCGCTGCGTCAAGGCCCGCAGCATCCCCTCGTTGCGCCGGGCCTCCGTCATGTCCGTCACCACCATGCCGATGATGACGCCCTTGTGGCCCGCGGACGCGAGCGGGCGGATGGAGATCTGCACCGGCATCCGCGAGCCATCCCCGGCATGGAGCGTCACCGGGAGTTTGGAGCCGGTGCGGGCGGCGAGCTTCAGCAGCGGGCGGAGGGAGGCCCGGTCCGCCGGAGAGAGAAAGCGGCGAAAGGAACTGCCCGTGACCTGTTCCAGCGGGCATTTGACCATGCTGGCGAAGCACCGGTTCGCATACAGAATCATCTTGTCGGACGTCAGCGTCAGCGCCCCTTCGTTCATGGATTCGATGAGCGTCCGGTAGGCGTGCCCGGCGCCTTCCAGCGTGAAGACCTGCAGGCCTTCCTTGCCCGCCGTCACCACCGCATCCACTTCGCCGGTGCGGATGGCGCGCAGGGTTTCCTCCGCCTCGGTGAGCCGCGCGCGCAGCTCGGCCAGTTCGTCCGGTCCGCGGACGGCCGGCTTCCGGTGGGGGCGGGCCGGCTTCGGTTTCACAACGGGACCGTGCCCTTCTCGAGCAAGTCCAGGCTGATGAACAGATCGGTGATGTTTTTCAGGTTGCCGATGAACCGGCGCATCGGTTCCGGAAAGGCGACGATCAGCGTGGGCGTGGCGACGATCTGGTGCTCCCGCGCCAGGCCGGGCTGCTGATAGATGTCTATCACGTCCAGCGTGCAGATGCCTTTCAACTCGGTGGCGCACAGTTGCCGGACGCGCAGCACGGCCTGCCGCGACTTCTCCGTGGCCCCCGCCACGAACAGGTGCAGGACGAAGGTGCCGGCGGGCCGGGCAGGCGGCAGCGCCTTCACGGCTCGTTTCGCGGCCCGTTTCCACAGCGGGGCCACGGCGGGCGGACGGCGGGCGGGTTTGGTTTTCACGGGCGGTCAGGCCGGTCAGTTGGCGGGGCGCAAATCCAGGCCGACGAGCACACGCTCGGTGTCAGACAGGGTGCCGATCATGGTGCGCACGGGCTTGGGCAGCCGGCGCACCACGGTGGGGACGGCCAGGATCTGGTCGCCGCTGGCCAGGTGCGGATGCTTCACCAGATCAATCACCGTGATGCGGTAGCGGTAGCGGCCCTTGAGCAGACGTTCGCACAACTGCTTCAAGTTCGCGAACGCGGCCTGTGACTTGGGCGTCTGCCCCAGCACATACAGGCGCAGTTGCAGGCGTTTGGGTGGCGGTGTGGCAGACACGGGCGGTTTAAGGGGCTTGGTTTTCATCGGCGCACTGGTTCTGTTCTGGTTTTGGCCGGCGGGAGGACCCCCACCTTGGCATCCGCCTGGCGCAGGCGGCCGGATTCCGCCTGCTCAGTGCTCAGCATGAGGGTGCTGCTGCCGACCTGTTCGGCAATGCGCCGCAATTCCGCAGATTCGCTTTCGTAGTCGGAGCGCAGGCCGCTGATCTGCCGCTCGATCGCCGCGCGCTTGCGCTCGACCTCGCGTTTGAGCCGGGCAGCTTCCTGCTGGTTGGCCAGCACGGCGGCCTTCTCCAGCGCATTCTGCGCCGCGCGGGCCGAGCCGGTCAGCACGCCACTCGGGCCGATGTAGGCATCCACCACGTCAATGCCCCGGTCCGAGATGAGAAACTCACGGATCTGGTTCGAGTGCTTCATGCCGCGGGCCTTGAGGACGTAGAGCACGCGGTTGCGTTCGCCGTTGCCCTCGAAGTCCTGCAACAGAATCCACGCATCCATGAGGGATGACATCGCGGATTCGCTCTGTGCCAGCGCGTGACCGCCCTGCGTCAGGCTGGTGAAGAGGGAGGTCACCTGTCCGGCCTTCAGGTAGTCGATCAGCCGCGTCACCATCGCCTTGCACTCGGAGTCGGTGCCGGACTCCATCAGGCTGGTGATGGGATCAATGATGACGACGTGCGGCTGGAACGCGGCAATCTCCTTGAACATCGTCGCCAGATGCATTTCCAGGCCGTAGAGCGAGGGCCGCGCCGAGTGAAAACGCACCAGGTCGCGCTTCACCAGCGGCTCCAGGCGCAGGCCGATGGAGTGCATGTTGCGGACGATCTGATTGGGCGACTCCTCGAACGAGAAGAAGAGCACGCGCTCCCCGCGCCGGGCGGCCGCCTGGGCGAAGTTCGAGGCGATGATCGTCTTGCCGGTGCCGGACGTCCCCGTGATCAGGATGCTGCTGCCGCGGAAGAACCCCTGCCCGCCCAGCATCGCGTCCAGCCGGGGGATGCCGGTGGCGATGCGCTCGATGGACACCTGGTGGTTCAGCGCGAGGGACGTGATGGGCAGCACGCTGATGCCCTCCTCGCCGATGAGAAACGGAAACTCGTTGGTGCCGTGCAGCGCGCCACGATACTTCATCACGCGCAGATGCCGCGTGGCGATTTGATCAAAGACCCGGTGGTCGAGCACGATGACGCAGTCGGACACATATTCCTCCAGCCCGTGACGCGTGAGGGATTCGCGCCCGCGCTCGGCGGTGATGACGGCGGTCACGCCCTTGTCCTTGAGCCAGCGGAA
>CAZOCL010000089.1:0-19655 GCA_964578245.1 uncultured Klebsiella sp.
AAATCCCGCTGCCGCGCGGGGAGAACCGGGACGAGGCGTTCGCGGTGGACCTGGTGTATGCGCAGAAACTCGCCGCGTTGGACAAGTGGCTGCCGCAATCCGTGGCGCTCACCGCCCCCGCCACGGACGTGCCGAACACCTATGCGGAGTGGCAGCTCTTCGTCCCAGCCAGCAAACGCGTCTCCAGCTTCGGCGGGTCCATGAGCATCGCGCGCGGGACGATGTATGAGTTGAGCGACGCCTGGCGCGCGTTCACTGCCTACTACCGGGTCTTCCTGCGGAACGAAGGCGGCCCCATCCTGGCTTTTGTGATGATCGTGGTCCTTGTTTATGGGGCCATCGTCGCTGGCAAGCGGCGCGGAAAGCAGGGGCTCATTGAATTTTGCGTCGTTGTTGGAATTATCGGGATACTGGCTTCAATGTCGCTTCCTTCGTTCAATAGCGTCCCTCGAAAAAGTGGGGCCAGGGGAATCGACTCGCTGGAAGAAACAGTTGCCGGGGATAAGGCCGCTGATCTTCTGGAGCGAATGCGCGATGAAAGCGGTGCGCAACCCGCTGCGCTGGAACAAGCCAAGTCAGAATCCGGCGCGCGACAACTAGGCCGAGAGGCCATGGAGCTTCCGGCCAGAGACATGGCGGCTCGCGAAGAAGAGGTCCGCAAGTCGCCGGCGGGTGCGCCTGCTGGCCCGGTGGGGCGCTTCAAGCCTGACATGGTCGCACCTGGAGAGTATAAAGCAGGCAAACGGGCTGACCAGCCCGCTGCTCCGCCAGTGCTCGCACCTCAGCCCGCAAAACCAATGAACGCCGCCCATGCTAGCGGAAAGCCGGCGTCCGGTGGAGTCGGCGGTGGTGGAGCCGCACCTGGCTTTCTCGCTGCTGCACCGGTTCCGGCAGCTCCATTACTAGACGCCAAGGGGAATGTCATTGAAACTCCTCCCCCCACCGAGTCCCCCACCGTCGCCGGCCTGCGCTCAATCCGGATCGACATCCCGCGGAGCGGGCAGGCGTTCACGTTCACGAAGGTGCTGAACCTCAACTCCGATGCATTGGGCATCCAGATGTCCTTGATGCCGCTGGGCAAGTTCCGCGCCGCGCAGTCCGCCGGCCAGCTCGCCCTCTTCCTCGGCGGCCTGCTCTGGATGCTGATCCAGTGGCGGCGCGCGGACCGCAGCGCCTTCGGCATCGCCCTGGGCCTCGCGTTCGCCCTGGCCGGGGTCGTCTGGCTGGGCCTCTCCGCCCGCACCCTGCACTGGGTGCTCATTGGCACGGTGCCGGTGCTGGGTGCGGTGGTGCTCGGGTGGCTGGCGTGGCGGTTGTGGCCGAGGCAAACGCGGAATGCGGAACGCGGAACGCGGAATGAAGAGTCGCCTTCGCCCGCCCCGGCTGCGAACCCTGCCCCCGGAACGCCAGACAACACTGTTCCTCCCACAGCCGCCTTGCTGCTCTTCGCCTTCCTGAGCACCAGCGCGTTCGCCCAGCCCGCCGCTTCAACCCTTCAACCCTTCAACCCTTCAATCGTCACGCTGACCTCCGCCAGTTACACGGGAACAGTGCGCGAGAAGGCCGCCGAGTTCACCGCCACCCTCACCCTGAGTTCCAGCGGCACGAACCAGACCTTCACCCTGTTCGGCGAGGACGTGGCCATCCAGAGCTTCACCACGAAGACCGGCGAGGCGCGGCTCGTGCGCGAGAGCGGCTTCGCCCGGGTCTGGCTCCCCAAGGCCGGGACCGCCACGGTCGAACTCAAGCTCTTCGCGCGCCTCGAAGGCGACGCCACCAAGCGCCGCCTCGCCTTCGGCCTGCCACCCGCGCTGGCCAGCCAGTTCACCGCCCTCATTGACGAGCCCGACGCCGACGTCGAGTTCCCCAGCGCCGTCTCCTTCAAACGCACGCCCGCCGGCAAGCAGACCCGTGTCGAAGCCATCATCGGCAGCACCGACCGCGTCGAGCTGGCCTGGACCCCACGGTTAAAACGCCTTGCCGAGATGGAGACCACCGTCTTCGCCCAGACCGCCACCCTCGTGACCGTGGGCGGCGGCGTGGTCAACACCCGGGCCGTCGTGGACTACCAGATCGCCCAGGGCGAACTGCGGCAGGCCAAGGTCCGCCTGCCCGCCGGCCAGCGCCTGCTGCGCGTGGAAGGCGAAGGCATCCGCACCTGGGAACTGCTCACCGAAGGCGGCAGCGAACTCCTCTCCGTGGACCTGCTCAAGGGCGCGACCGCCGCCTGGCGGCTGACCATCGAGACCGAGAAACCCCTCCTCACCCTGCCCGCCACCGTGAAGGTGGAAGTCCCCGTCGTCCAGGACGTGCGCCGCGAAGCCGGCCTCGTGGCCGTGCGCGGCGCGGAAGAGACCAGCCTTGCCGTCGAAACGGCGGAGGACCTCCAGCGGGTGGACCTCGCCGAGTTCAACCGCGCCAGCCGGCTCAACTACACGGACCTCGTCAGCGCCTTCCGCTACCTGCGCAGCACCTTCCAACTGACGGTGAAAGCCGAGGCCGTCCAGCCGCAGATCGAGGCCCTGGTGTTGCAACGCCTGCGCCTGGGCGCGGAAGAGCTGCGGCTCGCCGCCGAGATCAGCTACTTCGTGAAGAAGGCCGGCATCTTTCAGTTGCGCGCGCAGCTCCCGGTGGGCTGGCGGATCGAGACCGTTGCCTACGTGGACGCCGCGATGCGCGGCAAGGGCAGCGCCCTCATGTCCATCAACAACTGGACTGAGAAGACCGCCGCCGGGGTGCGCGTGCTCGAAGTTCCGTTGCGTGAACGCACCCAGGGCGCGGTGTCCCTGCTGGTGCTCCTCGCGCAGACCGTGAAGGAAGTCCCCAAGACCTTCGCCGTGCCCGCCGTGCATCCGCTGGGCGTCCACAAGCTCAACGGCTTCGTCTCGGTGTCCACCGAGGCCGGCATCTCGGTGAAGACCGAGAGCTTCGACGGCCTGACGGAAGTGCCCGCCGCATCGATGCCCGCCGGCACCTACAAAGGCGCCAGCGAGATCCCGACGCTGGCCTTCAAGTTCCTTTCGTCCGACCCGACCCCCGCCGCCGCGTGGAAGCTGGGGGTGGTGACCGAGCAGCTCGAGTCCTGGGTGCGCGCCGAGATCGTGAACTTCATCAGCGTGAGCGAGACCCTCGTGAGCGGCCGCGCCCTGGTGCGGCTGGACATCGCCAACGCCCCGGTGAAGGAATTCCGCCTCAAGATCCCGCTGAGCGTGACCAACGTGGACATCACCGGCCCGAACATCCGGCGGCGCGACCAGACCGGCGAAGTGTGGCGGGTGGAACTGCAGAACAAGCTGCGCGGCCAGCAGACCTTTCAAGTGACGTGGGAGCAGCCGCGCGTGGCGCAGAGCAACGCGCCGGTGACGATCCCCACTGTGGAGGCCGTGGGGGTCGAGCGCGAGACCGGTGCGGTGGCGATCCTCGCCAAGCCGCCCTTGCAGGTGACGGAGAAGTCCGCGAGCACGGAACTGGTGCGGATTGATGCGCGGGAGCTGCCGGAGTGGGCGGCGGACCAGATGGCCAGCGCCAAGGGCGAGCAGGTGGCCCTGGCGTGGCGTTACCTGCGCCCCGGCTGGAAGCTGGCGGTGACGCCGCAGCGCTTCGCCGAGGCGGCGGTGTTGCAAGCCCTCGTGGACAGCGCACGCCTGACCACGGTGGTGGCCGACGACGGCCAGATGATGACCGAGGTGGCGCTCACAGTGCGGAACAATGGGCGGCAGTTCCTGGAAGTGGAACTCCCGCCGGGGGCGACCAACTGGAACGCCTTCGTGAACGGCCAGCCGGTGCGGCCCACGAAGCAGGGCGGTCGCCTGCTGCTGCCGTTGGAACAGGCGGGCGGCGACGGGGCGCTGCCGGTGGAGTTCACGTATGTGGCGACGGAAAAGTTCCCGAAGCGGCACGGCAACGTGCAGGTGGCGTCCCCGAAGTTCGACGTGCCGCTGAAGAACGCACGGTGGGAGCTGCTGCTGCCGCCCGACTACGAATACACCGAGTTCGGCGGCACGATGGGCCGCGACCTCAGCGGCGCACCCGTGGTGACCGTCAACTATTCCGCGGCGGAATACACCAGGCAGGAAGCACGGAACAAAGAGGTGCGCGACAGCGAGGCGAAATCCAGCTTCGACAAGCTGAGCGGCCTGCTCTCCTCCGGCCGGCTCAACGAGGCCAATGGCGAGCTGTTCAACTTCAAGCGCTCGGCCTACGGCAACAACAATCCCGGCGGCGGCCAGCAAGGCGGTGGTGGTGGACAGCAAGGTGGTCAGCAGGCCTTCTTCGGAGCCAATGCCGATCAGGTCAAGGAGGTGGAAAAGCAGCTCCGCCAGTCGCAGGCGAGCAATCTCGTGCAGGCGCAACGGGCGTATTCCTTGGACAATGCCTCGAAACTCGGGGTGCAGGTTGACTATGGTTTTGTGGCTGGGAACTCAGGTGGGCAGCCCAACCCAATGCCCGCGCAGCAAATGCTCGCTTACGACACGGATGCCGCCGAGCAGCAGTTGGAGAAGCTCCAGAAGGCGCAGGAGGTAACGGTCGCCACCGTGCAGCCGCTGCGTGTGAACCTGCCCTTGCGCGGCCAGCGCCACGCCTTCACGCAGGTTTTGCAGACCGAGGTGAACAAGCCGATGACCGTCGAGTTCACCGCGCGCAACCTCAAGTCCGGCGGCTGGCTGAAACCCATTGCGTTGACCGCCGGTGCGTTCCTCGCGTTGTGGATCGTCGTAGCCATCTTCGCCCAACGCCGCGAGGCGTGAAGGGGACACTCCTGTCCCCTTTCCGCTGAAGTCGTTTGGCCGGTCGCAGTGAGCGGAGGCGATTCCAAAGGGGTGTCAAATCCGAATGCAAGTCGGCAGCCTGCCGCCAGACGCCAACCCTCACCCCAACCCTCTCCCCTCCTCCGAGGAAGGGAGAGGGAGAAGAGGGTCGTCGCGCTCCTCATCAGCGATGCCACCGATCGTCACTGGGAATTGGTGTCGGACGAGCGGTGCCTTTGCGCCAGGTCTGCGCCACGCGAAAGGAACTGGGGGACAGGAGTGTCCCCCTCACGCGGGGTTCGCGCGGTGGCCTCGGTGAAGGGCGGCAGGGGCGGGCGTGGGTTCATGCGGGCTTGAGTTTCAATTGCGCTTCCAGTTCGGCGATGCGCCGCTCCAGCGGCTCGGTCACGGCGCGCATCTCCTCCTCGGTGTAGCGCGGGGTGATGTGTTGCGGGCAGTTCCAGTCGAAGCTGATTACGTCAATGAGGAACAGCCGCTCAACCTTGGCGCGCAGTTCCGGCGCGGGCGTGAGCCGGGCCGCGAGGTCGGGCTGCTCGCGGGCGTCCAGCACCCGCGCGTGGCCAAGGAGTTTCAGGCGCTCGCGGCGCGGATAATCCATGAGAAACAGCGCGACGCGGTCACTGGCCGCGAGGTTGCCCGTGCTCAGAAGCTGGCGGTTGCCCCGGAAATCGGCGAAGCCCAGCGTGTGCGGATCGAGCACCTTGAGAAAACCCGCCGGCCCGCCGCGATGCTGCACATAAGGCCAGCCATCGCTGGTCACGGTGGCCAGATAGAAGCTGTCACGAGGAGCGATGAACGTCGTCTCCTCCTCGCCCAGCGGATCGCGTTCGGGCTGGGGCGGGACGGCTTGCGCGCGCCCATAGTAGTGCGCCTGCGCGGCCAGAACGTCCGGGGTGAAGCAGGTTTCAAGGTAGCGACCAGCCATGCAGGGTGAGCGTCGAGGTGGATTCCTGACGACGGCTCACGGCCTGCCGCCAAAGGTCACATGATCATCGAGGTCGAGGTAGTCGAACCAGGTCTTCATGTCCTCGCGTGTTTTGCTCAAGGCGCCGATGCGGGTGGCGAACAACTCGAGCGTCTCCACATCGCCATCCGGCCCGCGCTCGTTGTGGTAGGTGCTCCAGTGTTGAATCTCCCACGCCTCGCGCCGTTGCGGTGCCGTGGCCTGCACCCACTCCAGGATCTCCCCGTCCCCTTTGCCGGCGGCAAGTTCGGCCTTCAAAGCCTCGGGCGTAATCCCGGTGAAGCGGAACCAGTGCCGGTCAATCGGGTTGTTGTATTTGTATTCGCCCGCCGTGCCGGCGAGTTCGGCGCGTCCCTTGTCGAGGATGCGGGGCAGCAGGACATAGCCGCCGAGGCGCACGCGCGGACTGCGCGGGGGGCGCTGGGTGAGGTTGGGGGCGGGGTTCAAGGCTGCATTCATGCCGGGCAGTGTAGCCGGGGTTGGTCGGTTCTGCAAAGTCACCGGAGCACGCCAGGTCGGAGAGGGTGCATCTTGAAGAGACGTCTGGCGCTTGCACGTCCGGGCAGATGTCGGCACACTCGCGCCCCTATGTCGTGGAAAGTGCTCATCACCGCCCGGGCCGCTGAAGAAGTCGGCCAGCCTGCCTATCAACTCCTGCGTGACTCCGGCTGCGAAGTCGTGCTGGCACCCAAATTCGGCCCGCTCAGCGCCGACGACGTCCAGGCCTTCATGGCCGGCTGCGACGCGACGCTGTGCAGTGCGGACAAATACACGCCCGCCGTGCTCGAGCACGCCAATGCCGCCGGCATCAAGTGTCTCTCTCGCTGGGGCGTGGGCTATGACTCCATCGACATCGCTACGGCCACGCGCCTGGGCATCGTGGTCGCGTTCACCCCGGGCATGCTCGATGGCGCGGTGGCGGACTACACCTGGGCGCTGCTCTTCGCGCTCGCTCGCCGCGTGCATGAGGGCCATGTCGTCATGCGTGACAATCGCTGGTCCGTGGCCTGGGGCCATGACGTGTCGAACAAGACGCTGGGCGTCATCGGCTGTGGTCGCATCGGCCAGGCGGTGGCGAAGCGCGCGTCCGGCTTCAACATGCAGATTCTCGGCCACGACATCGCGCCGAACCCGCACGCGGAGGCGCTCGGGGTCAAGTTTGTCTCGCTCGACGAGCTGCTCGAAAAGAGCGATTTCGTCTCCCTCAACTGCGCGCTCACGCCGCAAAACCGCGGGCTGATCGGCGAGGCGCAGCTCAAGAAGATGAAGCCCAGCAGCTACCTCATCAACACGGCGCGCGGGGCGCTGGTGGACGAGGCGGCGCTGGTCCGCGCGCTGGAGCAGAAGACCATTGCCGGGGCCGCCGTGGACGCCTTCAGCACGGAGCCGCTGCCCGTGGACCATCCCATGCGCCGCTGCCCGAACATCCTCCTTACCCCGCACCAGGCCTTCAACGGCCGCGAGACCGGCGAGCGCGTGAGTCTTGCCGCCGCGCAGGCCATCGTGGATCTGATGCACGGGAAGAAGCCGACGCACGTCGTGAATGGGGATGTGTTCCAGTCGGCGGCGTTGCGGACGAAACTGAAGTAGGCGCATGGGGGCCTGTGGCGAGTGCCTAGCTTGCGCCCTGCCCGATTGCTCATGCCGGGGCGCGCCGGCCTCGCTGGCGCTTCATGGCAATCAGGAGTGCTCTGCCTGGACTACGCCACCGGGAGCATGGCAGGTGCTGCTGGAGCCCGATGGAAACAAGACTTCTGAAGAACCGTCTACCACGCTTGGTGGTTGGGTTTACGAAGCTCGTAAAAGCCTTCGCCTCCTCGCCAGTCACGCTGGTGTGGAAGAGTGAGCCTCCAGCAGTGGAAACCCGGCGCGACCCGGAGCCGTGGAAAAAATCGGCTGGATTATTCGCCTCCGTTCGCGTCCATTCGCGGGCACCAAACAAATGAAACAAAATCACGTTCGCGCCAAACTAAAACGCGGTGAAGTCAGCTTCGGCACCTGGCTCGCGCTGCCCGATCCTGTCGCCGCCCGGCTCATGTCGGGCCTCGGCTTCGACTGGCTGACCTGCGACATGGAGCATTCGGGCTACAACTTCGAGACCGCCTCGAACAGCTTCATGGCCATTGCAGCGGGCGGCTCTGCGCCGCTGGTGCGCGTGCCGTGGAACACGGGCGAGAATCTCAAGCGCGTGCTCGATCTGGGGGCCTGGGGCGTGGTGGTGCCGATGGTGAACTCGCGCGCGGAGTGCGAGGCAGCGGTGGAGAACACGCGTTATCATCCCCTGGGGAACCGCTCCGTGGGCGGCCAGCTTCACGGGCCGAATTTCGGCACGGACCCGGCGACATATTTCGAGAAGGCGAATGACGAGATTTTGCTGATGGTCATGGTGGAGCATGTGAAGGGCGTGGAGAACCTCGACGCGATCCTGAGCGTGCCGGGGATTGACGGCGTGTTCATCGGGCCCAACGACCTGCACAAGAGCATGGGGCGCAAGCCGGCGTTCGACAGTGATTACGGGCCTTTCGTGGATGCCTTGAAGGCGGTGCGCGAGACGGCGAAGAAGTATGGCATCGCGTCTGGCATCCATGTGCCGGATGTGGAATCGGCGAAGCGCCGGGCGGCGGAAGGCTTTCAATTTATCGCCGTGGCGAGTGAATTGGGCATGATGCTGGCCAAGGCCAAGGAAAACGTGGCGGCCCTCGGACTCAAGCCGGGAGGCGCGGTGGCAAAATACTGAATTAGGCCGTTTGGGTGATGACCCAAGATGGCAAAAAAAAGAGTTGTCAGGTGGACGTTGGTTTGCCTAGTCTAGCAATCGCGGTTCGGAAACCCTTTCAAAAACGAACATGAAAACTGGAAACATCCTTCTCAAGGCCCTCGTCATCGGGGGAGTCATCGTCTCGGCGGCCAACTTCAGCAATGAAGTGTTCGCCGCCACTCCATTGGACACCGCGAAAAAGGGTTCCTTGGACACGGCCGGTGGTGGCGCCACTTTGAAGAACAACATCACTGCGATGTTGCTGGCCGCGCCGGCGGCGGATCGTGAGCAACTCGCAAAAGATATCGTGGCCTACCTCGCCGCCAAACCGGGCGTGAGCCGGGACGTGTTGACCGTGGCCGTGCGCGCGGCGGTGTCTGCGGTGCCGGGCAAGGCGGCGGGAATCGCTTCTGCGGCCGCCCAGGCTGCCGTTAATGGCAATGCCTCCAATCAGACGGCCTTGGTGCTGGCGATCGCCATGGGTGCCGCGCAGGGTGCGCCCACTGAATTGACCAGCATTCGCGACGCGCTGTTCGCGGCCGTGCCGTCGATCGATCAGGGGCAGATCGTCAATTCCCTCAATGCTGGTGCGAGTTCGACCAATGACACTGGTCCGAGCAATCAGAACAACACTGATCAGAATCAGAAAGACACGACGACTTCTCAGAGCTAACAGCGGGATGGGGCAAGCTTTAAAACTCTTTTAGACTTCAGCGAATATGAAGAACACAAAAACGGTAGTCTTGGGCGGGGTTGCAATGGTGGTTGGTATGGCTGGCGCGTCAGCGCAGCAGACCGAACCGCTGTTTAAAATCGGGGGTGTGGACGTCCGCCCGCATGTGGCGTATTCGTTCATGTATGACGACAACATCTTCTTGGAGCACAAGGACAAGCTGGCTGGCGGCAAGGGCAACGCTGGCCGGGACCATGACTTTGTTCACACGCTTACTCCGGGCCTGCGGTTGAACGCGGGTGACGCGGCGGCGCGTCAGTCGGCCTACTTTGATGCCAACTACGAGGCGATCATTACGCGTTTCACTGATTACACCGGCTCTGATGCCGTGGATCACAATGCGTCCATCTCCCTCGGTGGCAAATTCAACAAGCTGAGTTTGTCGGTTGACCAGACGTTCATCTCGGCTTCGGATGCGGACGCGAAGCTGCTGGCTGCCAACGGCCGGGTGAAGCGCAAGACTTGGGGCACCAAGGCGGACGCTGATTATGAAATCAGCGAGAAGACGAGCGCCAGCTTGGAACTGCTCCAGACCATCGGTGATTACAATGCACCCTTGGTGGACAGCGCCGACCGCTCTGCGCACTTGTTCTTCGACTATCAGGTTCTCCCGAAGGTGAAGATGGGCATCGGCGGTGGTGCCGGTTACCTGCAGGTGGACGGCAACGCTGCGAGCCACAACCCCAACAGTGTTTACTATGATGGCCAGGTGCGACTGGACTGGAAGGCCACGGAAAAGTTGAGCCTCAAGGCCAGCGGCGGTATCGAGTTCCGCAACATTCAGGAAGCGGGAGCCAAGGATCCCGTCGGATTCATTTTCGGTCTGGGTGCCTTCTGGAAGGCCAGCGAACGGACTGCTGTAAGCTTGGCTGCCAGCCGTGGCATTCGGGCGGCGAACGCCAATGTTGGCGTGTATAACGAGGAGACGAGCGTGACGCTCGGGTTGAAGCAGGGCATCTTGGAAAACTTGACCTTCTCCCTGGATGCCGGTTATGCCTTCGATCATTACAAGGCGACTCAGGGCGGCGCGCTGGCTCCCGGTGCTCTCCGTGAGGACAACTACTTCTATCTCAAGCCCAGTTTGAGCTACCGGTTCGCCGAGCGTGCTCAAGCCACCTTGTTCTACCAGTATCGGCGGAACGATGCCAATCTGGTGCTCAACGGCAACGACTTCTACAACAACCAGTTGGGTGTTGAGCTGTCGTATCGGTTCTAGTCTTTCGTGAAGAAAGCAATTCAAGCTCCAGCGGCCATCTGCATCTTGATGTGGATGGTCGCTGTTGTTTCCGGCAGCTTAACCATTGCCGACGCTGCAGAAACGCGGCAAGGCGTGGCGCCGCCAACGCTGCTTCCGTTGCCGGTAGCGACGGCTCCAGGGGCCGTCGCCAGCGGCACCAATACGAGCTATGTGCTGGGGGTGAATGACCTCATCCGCGTGGCAGTTTACAAAGAAGCGGACCTGACCACTGAAACCCGCGTGGATCAAGACGGCACGGTGTCGCTTCCGTTGATTCAAACTGTCAAAGTGGGGGGGCGCTCCGTGGCTGAGGCGAGGGATGTGCTCCGACAGCTCTACGAAAAGGACTATTTGGTGGACGCTCATGTGACCATTACTGTCCTGCAGTCCTCGCAAACCAACAAAGTGGTGGAAATCGTCAAGCCCAAGATGAAATTCACCATTCTTGGTCAGGTGAAAAAGCCGGGCAACTTTGAGCTTCCGGAAAACGAGAAAATCGACCTGGTGCAAGCCATTGCCCTGGCGGATGGTTTTGGCCCGGTGGCCAACAAAACCAGCGTGACCGTCCTGCGCAAGACCAACGGCAAAACCGAGAAGTTCGATCTCAACGTCAATTCAATGATGCGCGACTTGAAATCAAAGCCCTTTGAAATCAAGGCGGGCGATGTAATCGAAGTCCGCGAGTCAGTCTTCTAGGAGATGCAGCCGTTTGATCAGACCTCAGTGGCTCCTTTGCCCACTGAAAACGAGGCACCTTTAAGCCGTGAATTCTGGCAAGCTTTGCTGGAGAAGTCATGGCTGGTGATTGCCATAGTTGCCGCTGCCGCCGCCTTTGGCTACTGGATTGGAGTCCGCACTCCGGTCGTTTACCAGAGCCGGGCCGTCCTCTCGATTGAAGCCAGCGAGAACGTCATTCTGCAGAACATGCCGGACGTTGCGAAGAATGACACCAGGGGTGGCGTGGATCTGTTGAACACCATCGCGAACAATGTGCGCAGCAGTGGTGTTTTGCGACGCGTGGTGGCGGAGAACAAGCTCACGGAGCACCCGTATTTCACTCGCGGGACCAATACCCTCACGGAACAGAGAGTGGTCGGCATGTTAAGCGGAGCGGTTGACGCGCGCCTGCGCCGGTTCACCCGGCTGATTGATGTCACGGTGGAGTTTGGCGATCCGCTGCTGGCCCAGACGGTGGCCCAGTCAGTAGTCGAGCAATACATCCGGCTGATGGGCGATGAGCGGAGTGGTGCCGGACAGAATGCCGGCGAGTTCCTCATGACGGAGGAGGGGCGTATCAAACAACGCCTTTTGAAAGCGGAAAGTGCCGTTCAGCAATACCTCCAGACGAACAACATTTCTTCGCTCGAGCAGGGCAAGGATATTCTGACGGATGAATTTAAGACGCTGAGTGATCGTTGCACCGAAGCCAAAACTGAACGGCTGATCCTTGAAGCGGACAACGAACTGGCGCAGCGCGCGGGCAACAAAATCAGCGAGCTGGCCTCCCTCTCGTCGGTGGCGAAAGTTGTGGAAATCCAGGTGCTGAAGGACAAAATCCTGACCCAGGAATCGAACATCGCTGCTCTGCAGTTGCGTTATCGGGACAAGCATCCGGCGATGATTCAGGCCCGCAGCGACATGGCCTCCCTGAAGCAGCAGTATGAGGAGGAAGTGCTTCGCATCCCGCTGCGCCTGAGCCAGCAGCTTAAAGCCGTGGTGGAACGCGAAAAGGGCCTGGAGACAGCGCTGAAGCAACAGGAAAAGAAACTCAGCCAGCTGGGTGCGCAGCGCTACGAGTATGATCGTTTGCTGGGGGATGTCACCTCACAGAAGGAACTTTACAACACGGTGATCAAGCGTCTGCGCGAGATTGATCTGACCAGCAAGATCAAGAAAAACGACATGCGCATCGTTGAGCCCGCAAATCTGCCCGGAGCGCCGATTCGCCCCAACAAGCGGATGATCATGATCTATGCGCTCGCGCTGGGCACAGTGTTGAGCCTGGTCCTGGTCTGGCTGCTCCAGCAGTTGGATGCGACCATCAAATCCGTGGACCATGCTGAGCGGCTCCTCGGCCTGCCCGTGCTGGGAGCCGTGCCGAAAAACAAGCTCATCAAAGACGGCAAGAGCCGCTTGTTCATGAGCGATGATCCGCAATCCTTGTGCGCGGAGGCGTTTCGCAGCTTGCGTGCATCGCTCGGATTGTTGGGCCGGGAAGAGGACCGCAAAGTGGTGCTCTTCACCAGTGCGGTGCCTTCGGAAGGCAAGTCCTTCTGCTGCGTCAACTATGCGGTGGCACACGCCCAGCAGGGCAAGCGCACGCTGGTTGTGGACTTCGACTTGCGCAAGCCCACGCTCGCCGAATCTTTCGGAGTCCAGGGCGATCCGCCCGGCGTCAGCGATGTGCTGCTGGGCAAGGAAACGCTCGACAAATGCGTGCAAAAGACGCGTTTCGAAAACCTCTTCCTCCTGACCGCGGGACGCATGGTGCCGAATCCCGCCGAGCTGCTGGCCGGCCCGTGGTCCAAGCAGTTGATCCATGAGGCGGTCAGCAAGTTTGACCAGGTTGTGCTGGACAACGCCCCGGTGAATGCCGTGAGCGACACCTTGCTGATCGTAAAAGAGGCGCAGACGGTCTGCCTCGTCACACGCGCAGGCAAGACTCCCTGCCGCGCCGTGCTGCGCGCCCTGGAAATGCTCCGCCGGGCTGGAGCCAAGCCCTCCGGCGTCGTGCTCAACTTTCTGCCTCAAAGCGCCGGTTCGGGATACTATTACTACTATTCCGGCAACAAGTATTACGGCACCAAGGGCGTTTACGGTGCCTCCTCGCGGTCCTGAGTCCCCTTCGTTGGTTGCCGGAAAATCAGTTGCTGCTTCTCCGGCCAGTGTCGCCCTGATATAATTGCGTCTCGATGGACAAGCTGCTCCTGATTGACGACGAGGCGGACGTGCAATACTCGTTCCGCCGCATCTTCGACTCCGCCGCCATCGAGCTGCATACCGCCTCCAGTGGGGAAGAAGGGCTGCGCCTGGTGCCGAAACTCAAGCCTGACCTGGTGCTCATGGACATCCGCATGGGGACGGGCATGAACGGGCTGGAGACCCTGCGCCGCCTGCGCCAGACGGATGCCCGCCTCCCGGTCATCATGATGACCGCTTATGGCACCACGCAAACCGCCATCGAAGCGATGAAGCTGGGGGCCTACGACTACCTCCTCAAACCGTTCGACGTTCCCAAGCTCAAACAGTTGATCGCCAACGCCCTAAAGGCGGCGCGGGACATGAAGCAGGTGGTCAGCTATCAGCCGATGCTGGAGTCCGAGGACCACGCGATTGGCATCGTTGGCAAGAGCGAGCCGATGCACGAGGTCTTCAAGCTCATCGGGCAGCTTGCCTCGACCGACGCAACGGTGCTGATCACCGGTGAGAGCGGCACGGGCAAGGAACTGGTGGCCCGGGCCATCTACGGCCATGGCCGGCGCAGCGAACAGGCCTTCCTCGCCATCAACTGCGCCGCCATCCCGGAGCAACTCCTGGAAAGCGAGCTGTTCGGCCATGAGAAAGGGGCCTTCACCGGGGCGGCCACCTTGCGCATCGGCAAGTTTGAGCAATGCAATGGCGGGACCATCTTCCTGGACGAGATCGGGGACATGAGCCTGCCGACTCAGACCAAGATCTTGCGCGTGCTCCAGAACGGTTCGTTTGAGCGCGTGGGCGGCAACCAGCCGGTGAACGTGGATGTGCGCGTCATTGCCGCCACCAACAAGCCGCTGGAGGAAGCGGTGGCGAACCGGTCATTCCGCGAGGACTTGTTCTACCGGCTGAACGTCGTCCGCATCCAGTTGCCGGCGCTGCGGCAGCGTCGGGAGGACATCCGTCTGCTGGTAAACTATTTCCTTCGCAAGTTCGCCCGGCAGCAGGCGCGCACAGCGGTCGCCATCCATCCCGATGCCCTGGCAGCGTTGGAGCGCTACCACTGGCCGGGCAACGTGCGTGAGCTGGAGAATATCATCCAGCGTTCGCTGGTGGTGGGCAAGGCGGACACCATCATGCCCGGCGACCTCCCGCCTGAGATCAAAGTGGAGCGCGCGCCGCTGGTGCCGGAAGCGGCCCCCGCCGCAATCCCCGCGCAGGCGGGCGAGCCGGCGAGCCCGGCGGGAGCGTCGGACGTGTCCGCGCTGGCGCGCTCGTTGTTCGCCTGGGCCCGGTCGCAGAAGAGCTTGAAAGTGCTGCCGGCGGTCGAGCGCGAGCTGGTCATCTGCGCGCTGGCCGAAACCCACGGCAACCAGGTGCAGGCCGCGAAACTGCTGGGCATCACCCGGGCCACGCTGCGCAAGCGCATCGAGAAGTTCGGCATCCAGCGCGAACTCTCCATCCACTGAAGAATCGGCTCGACGCGCGCGGGCTGGTCAGGCACACGGAGGCGGCTCCACTGGCGGCTGGCCCATGGACCGCGCTGCATACATGACCACGAACCGCATCCTTGCCGATCTGCCGCGCTGGATGTTCCTCCTCATCCTGGTGTATGCGCCGCTGGCCTATGGCTGCACCCGGCTGGTCACAATCGCGGTGCTGAACCAGTTTGCCGCTGTCCTGCTGGTGACCTGGGTCGGCGGCTGCGCATGGACCCGCCGCTGGCCGCGCCTGCCCTGGCTGCCGGTGACGATCGTGCTGCTGCTGCTGCTGCAAGGCTGGTGGCTGGCGTGGAATGCCCATTCCGTCCACCGCTATCTGACTTGGACTTCCGTCCTTCGTCTGCCGGCCGGCCCTCCGCTGCCTGGCTGGCCCGGGGCGATTGACCGCGATCTGGCCCGCCTGGCGATGCTGAACCTCACGGCCTTGTTCGTGTTCTTTGTGTTCGCCTGCGACCTGATGGCGCGTCCGGTGTGGCGCAAGCGGGTCTGGACCACCATGGCCCTTACCGCACTGGCCGTTGCCCTGGTGGGCACGGCCTTGAAGCTCGGCGGCCCCGAGGCGCGCGAGTGGTTGTGGGACAAGCAGGTGGCCAAGCTTTCCACCACGTTCTCCACGTATCGCTACCATGGCAACGCGGCGTCCCTGATGAGCATTGGCTGGGCCCTGGCGCTGGGAGGCGTGCTAGCGTCGTCGCAACGGCCGCAGCCGTTGGTGCGGGCTGGCTGGGTGCTGGTGCTGATGGGGCTGCTGCTGGGGCTCTTCCTCAACACCTCCCGGGCCGGCTGGGTGCTGGCGGTCGTGGTCGGGGGGCTGGTGGGAGGCCGTTTTGCCTGGGCATGGTGGCGCACGGCCCGGGAAGAGCTGGACTGGCGGCATGGGCTGCTGCAACTCACGGCGGTGGTGGCCGTGGCCGGCGTGCTGGTGACTGTCGGCTTGAGCTCCGACTGGCAGGACAAGCTGAAGCGGGCCAATGTCACGATGGCCTCGCTCGAAGCGCGCTACCCATTCCAAGTCTATCACGCTCTCGCCCGGGACACGGGTGTCTTCGGGCACGGACCGGATTGCTTTTCCATGGCCTTGCCGCCTTACATGGAACGGTTTGGGATGGGGGATGAAGTCTTTGGGTTCTGGCGGCACGCGCACAACGATTACTACGAATACTTCTTCAACTGGGGCTGGGGCGGGCTGATGCTCTGGTCCGTGCTGGTCCTCGGTGGGGTAGGACGCGGGCTGCGCGACCATTTTCGCCTGCCGGTCCGGTGGCGCAGCACGCAATGGGTGCAGAGCTTCTGTGGGTGCGCGGCGATGCTGGGCATCCTGCTGCAGGCCCGTTGGGATTTTCCCCTGGAGATGACCTCGATCTTCTTCTACTTCCTCACGCTGCTTGCCGATGGCTGGGCCTCGCACGCGGCCACGGAGGAAGAGGCGACGGTTGAGGAACTCGCCGAACCGTGACCGGCTCACCGCGAAGCGGCCCCAGTTGGCTATGTGCGACTTTAGCGGTCATCGCTTGGGACTCGGGGATTATTTGAGCGTCAGCACGAAGGCCTGGATGTCGGCCAGCTCCTGCGGGCTGAAGATGTCGCCCATCGGGGGCATGGGTGAAACCTTGAGTTGCTCGTAGCCTTTCGCCAGCACCTTGCTCGGCTCCAGCAGGCTCTCGCGGATGTAGGCCGGTGTGCCACGCGTGGCGATGCCATCGAGAGCGGGACCCACGGTGCTGCCCTGGCCTTTGAGGCTGTGGCAGAGAATGCACGCGGCGGGATGCTTGAAGAAGAGCTGCTCGCCACGCTTGGCGTCCGCCACGACGGGCTTGCTGTTGTCCTCCGTGGGGATCAGTTCGCAGAGGCGCACGTCGTCGAAGTAGCCATCGCCCTTGGCGACGTGGAGGAGGTTGATGCTGGCCTTGGTGCGGGTGCCGCTGTTGAAGACGACCTCGACTTCGGTCCAGTCGGCCTCACGACGGATCACCCGCTCGGTCTCAGCGCGGCCGAGGTGGTCGTTCAAGCTGATCTTGCCCTGGAAGCCGTGCGTCTTCACCCAGCCGGCCAGGCGATACTGCGTGTTGGGCTTCAAGACCACGTCCGCGTAGAGGCTGGTGTCGGCATCGCCGCGCGTGATGCAGCGCACGGCCTGCTTGCCGCCATGGAATTGCTTCTCGCCACTGACGACCTTCCACTCGGCCCCCTGGCTGCCTTCGCTCTTGTTGTAATCGCGGCGCTTCCAGCCTTCGGGCAGGCCGTCGCTGCCGAGGATTTCGAAGCCGGGGTTCGGCAGGAGGTTGGGGCCTTCGCGATGCAGTTCCGCCCCGTGGAGCTTGGTCAAGATGCGGGTGATCTCCGCGAGCCATTCGTCGCCGTGGCTCGCCGGGTTGCGCGCGATGCTGGCAACCACCGTCTGGATCTGCTTGGTGTCAGAAAACTGGGCGAGCTTCACGAAGCCCGCGAGTTTCGTCAGCGGGTCGGGGTCGCTCACCACGCCGGCACTGAAGAACAGCGAGACGGCGCGGGCATCGGTGCCCAGGGCACGGGTGGCGTTGCGACGGACGGCTGAATCCGCATGGTTCAGGGCGGCGCGGTGCGTGGCGTCGTCGAGCTGGCCGAGCCCGTGCAAGGTCCACAGTGCGTGGATGGCCGCAAGCGGCGCGCTATTGGTGGCCATTTGCTTGAGCACGGGCACCGCCTCGGTCTGCTTCCCCTCCACGAGGAGGCGCTGGGCAGTCAGCCGCCAGAACTGGTTGCCATCGCCAAGCGCGGCGACGAGCTGGGCGGGAGGGGCACCCTTCAAGGAGGGGCCGGGTGACTTCGGGGCCTTGTCCCACACCACGCGATAAATGCGGCCTCGAACGTGGTCGCGCAACGGATTCTCGTGCGCCCCGCCCACGCCAGTCTTCGCCGCGAAACCACCCCGATCCACACTCGGCGTGGGGTTGTGCTGGATGATGAAGTTCTGCCAGTCGGCAAACCAGACCGCGCCGTCCGGGCCCACTTCTGCGAAGACCGGGGACATCCATTCGTCGCTGCTCGCGACGAGGTTGTAGCCATCCTTCGCCACGTAGCCCGCGCCGTCGCGCTGCACGTCCATCAGCGCGATGTTCTTCATGGTAGGCTCGCAGACCATGGCCTTCCCTTGCAGGCGCGCGGGGAGACGGTCTGAGTGGATGAAGGCGCTGCCTGCGGCCGCCGTGAAGCCGCCAAAGACATCCACCTGCCGGAAGTTCGGCGTGATGGTGTGGCACTTGTCCTCGACGTTGATGCGCTTGGCGGTGAGAGCGCGCATGCCCTTGGGCACGACGGTCGCCGGGATGCCGCCGAAGAAGATGGGCGCGTTGTTCGCGGTGCCGCCGAACTGGTCGCCAAACTCATTCGCGCTGTGGCCCCAGGCGTTGTTCGAGAACTGGTGGAGGAATTCGAGCGCCGAGCCGTCGGCCTTGAAGCGGTAGGTGCCCTGCCCAAACTGCTTCTTCACGCCCTTGATTTCACCGTTGAAGCCGGAATAGCCCACGCACCCGTAGAGCCAGTTGTCATAGCCGTAGTGGAGGTTGTTCGCCTGCGCGTGGGTGTCGTTCACGCCCCAGCCGGTCATGATCTCGGTGCGCACATCGGCCTTGTCGTCGCCGTTGGTGTCCTTGAGGAAGAGGAAGCGCGGCGGCTGGGAGACAATGATGCCACCATTGGCGAAGACGAAGCCGGTGGGGATGTTCAAGTGGTCGGCGAAGACGGTGAACTTGTCGGCCTTGCCGTCGCCGTCGGTGTCCTCGCAAATCTTGATGCTGTCATTGCCCATGCCGTCGGGCTTCACGTCGTGCGGGTAGTCGCGCGTCTCGGCGATCCAAAGGCGGCCGCGCTCGTCCCAGGCCATGAAGATGGGCTTGGCGATGTCGGGCTCGGCGGCGAAGAGTTCGAGCCGGAGATCGGGTGCCACCTGGGTTCGCTCCTTGCTGCCCTTCACGTTGAACGGGTGCTGGAAGGTGAGAGCTTGCGGGCGCTTTTCGTAGTTCGCCACGGTCGGGCTGGCCTCGCGCTTCTCTGGCTCGCGCTGGGCGAGGAACTTCTCCCAGTCCGCTTTGCGCGGCGCGGAGAGGGCGGCGAGCACCTCGTTGCGCACCTGCTCGGGCGTGGTCTTCTCGTCCGCCTTCAGCACGGGGAGCAGCGCGCCGGACGGGAGCTTGATGGGGCCGCTCAACGCGGGCGAGCCATCGGCCTTCGGGCGGACGACGAGCACGTCAAAATAGGCAAGCTCCGACGCAGCCGGGATGGTGCCTGTGACGTAGTCGAACCAGATGGCGTCGCGGCCCAGGTCGCGCATCGCGGCGTGAAGCGGGCCGTTCGCCGGACGCTCGACACCGGCGGCATCGAAGTAGAGCACGCGCACCGGCCCGGCGGCGGCGTAGGCAGAAACGACGAGGAACGCGGCGCAGGCGCAAGCGAGGAGGCGCGGCAACCGCAAGGCAAGGCGACAAAGTATCAGCATGATGCGCGCACCCTAGCGAAGCCGTGCGGACAAGCCATTAGCTTTCGCGCATTTGTATTGAGGTTTTTGCTGCTCCAGCCGTGGAGCGCGGCGTTCACGCCGCAGAATGGTGGCGAGGATGAGTGCAGTCCGAACGACTGTATCCTGTGCTGCGGCGTTAAGGCTGTGCTCCTCCTCGTCGGTTGCGTCGCTAGGAATTCGGGCTACGCCAATTCCAATTCCCTTCGTAAACGCTGACCAGCCGCCGACCCTGCAATCCCAAAGGGATTGTGTCCTTCAGCCCAGGGTTGCGAGGCACGAGCTAC
>CAZOCL010000090.1:0-19284 GCA_964578245.1 uncultured Klebsiella sp.
CGCGGCACGAGCGACTCCATGAAGGGCAGCGCCAGCAGCGCGCCGGCTCCGCGCAACATCGCGCGGCGGGACAGTGGGTTCGCGTTCATGGTCTAGTCTTTGGCTGAGTTTTACCGGGTGGCAACAGGATTATCGACCGTGCCAAATTTCCCCTCAGGTGGGTGTGGCTCCGTGGCAGACGGAGCCAAGTTTGTCGAAGGCGCGCTTTCTCCCTCACCCCGGCCCTCTCCCGCTGGGAGAGGGGGAATCACAGCCAGTCGAGGTGAAAACGAACCGCCCGGGTTGTCGAAAGGCGGTCGAAGTGGCTCCCTCTCCCAGCGGGAGAGGGCCGGGGTGAGGGAGAGCGGCTCGAAGTTGCCAGCCGGATTATGGAAAGCTGAGGGGCGTCCCGGATTCTGCTCCGGCCCGCGGCGGTTCTGGAAGGGCAGGCTCTTCACCACGCCCAGCACGAGCGTCGCGAAACGATGCTCATCCTGCGCGAGCGCAGTCTGGATTTCGTTCAGCGGACACTCGTCAAAGAAGTCCAGTTCCCGGCCCAGCGCGAAGCTCAGCAGTTGCCCGGACAGGTTGCGTTCGAACTCGTCCCGGCGCTGCCAGAGGACCCGTTTCAGGTCGGCGGCCCCGGTCAGCTTCTCGCCGGTGGGCAACTGGCCGGTCGTATCCAGCGGGTTGTCCGGCTGGCTCTCCCGCCAGCCACCGATGGCGTCGTAGTTGTCCAGGGCGAAACCCAGCGGGTCCATTTTCTTGTGACACCCCGCGCACGTGGCATCGCCCGCATGCTGGGCGAGCAGCTCGCGGAAGGACCGCGGGTCCTTCTTGTTCCGCTCCTCCTTGATCAGCCCGGCGTTGGCCGGTGGCGGGGGCGGGGGCGTGCCGAAGAGGACCTCGAGCACATACTTGCCCCGCTGTGTCGGGCTGGTGCGGTGCGTGTGCGAGGTCATCGCCAGCACGCCGCCCATGCCCAGCAATCCGCCGCGATGATCCTCCGGCCGCAGGCTCACGCGCTGCAGCTTGTCGCCCTCGACCGCCGGGAGCTTGTAGTGCTTGGCGAGGTCCGCGTTCGCAAAGGTGTAGTCCGCCGCAAGCAGCTCCAGCACGCTGCGATTCTCCACGCGCAAGGTGTCGAAAAACGTGATCGCCTCCTCGCGCATCGCCTGCCGCAGCTTCGAGGTGAAGGTCGGGAAAAACTCCGTGCTGGGCCGGGCGCTCGCCAGCTTGCCCAGTTGCAGCCATTGCACCGCGAACTGCCCGGTGAGCGCGCGCGCCCTCGGGTCCGCCAGCAGCCGCTTCACCTGCTGTTCCAGCACGGCGGTATCCGACAACTTGCCCTGCTCGGCAAGCGTGAACAGCTCCTCGTCCGGCATGGACGACCACACGAAGTAGGACAGGCGCGTGGCCAGCTCGAAGTCGCTCACGCGCGCGAACGCACCGGGCTTCGCGCGGTCCTGCTCCAGCCGGAAGAGAAAGTGCGGCGAGACCAGCACCGGCTTGAGCGCGATGCGGAGGGCCGGCTCGAATCCCGCCGCCGAGCGGTCGTAGAGTTTCATCAGCCGCTCCAGCTCCACCTCCGCCAGCGGACGCCGATACGCCCGGCGCGCAAACTTCGCGATCACCTGCCGCGCCGCCTCGCGTTCGGACAGCCCCGTGCCCGGCTTCACGAAGACGATGGCGTCGTGGGCCTTCTGCGCCTCGCGCTTCCGGTTGCCGTCCAGCTTCACCGGCGAGTTCGTGAGGGCGACGGAGAACACGCGGTCCAGGATCGTGTCCGCCGCCGCGAAGTATTTGTCGAACAGCGTCGGCGGCAGGTTCAGCCCGGTGGCGAAGTTGTCGAAGCCCGTCACCACCCCGTCATCCGGCATGCCCACCGCCTCGACCGCATCGAACTCAATGCCCACGAGGTCGCGGATGGTGTTGCTGTATTGCGCGCGGTTTAGCCGGCGCGCCAGGGCGGGCCCGGGGTCGCGGCTGGCGGGGTCGTTGCAATCCACCTTGGCCACGCGGCCGAGCCAGTCCAGCAAGGCCTTCCGCTCAGCGGCCTCAAGGGGCTTCTCCTGCTTCGGCGGCATCTCACCCGCGCTGACCTGTTCCTGTGCCAGCCGCCAGAGCTTCACCTGCCGGGCGAGGGTCGCCTCCGTGACACCGGAGAAATCCACATCCCCCTTGTGCTTCTCGGCATTGTGGCACTTGAAGCAGTGCGCCTCCAGGACCGGACGGACGTCCGCCGTGAAGCTGGCCGCACTGGCGGAACTCACCGCCGCGAGAGCCAGGGCAGCCGCCCAGACGTATTGCTGCCAGCCACGTGCGAACGAAGTCGGGCTGGCAACAGGCGGCAGGAAAAGTGCGGTGATCGGGTCCGGCATCGGCCTTCACTCGACGCCGCTTGGGCTGGGATATTCGCGTGCTCGATCGTCACGGAAACGGGCCAGTCCTCAAGCCGCTTGAGCAAATCCCCCGGCTCGACTTAGAATGCCGCCACTGCATGGGACGGGAGTCGCCACATGGAGAGTGATGCATCCATAGGATCGTTTGTCCGGACGCTGGCCGGAGAAGGCCGTGCCGTGGTGGGCGCCACGGGTCTGGTTGCCAAGGCCAAGGCCGATGCCCCGGCGCTTGCCGCCGTGGCTGAACTCGAGTCGCGCGCCCGGCAAGAACTGGCGGAGGAAGCCCCGGTGCTGTGCGCCGAAGCCGCCGTCTGGGCCGCCTGCCTGCTCCATGAAGCCTGCCGCTTCACCGTGTGCCGTGACCTTGGCGAAGACGCGATGCAGGCCAGCCTGGGTGTCCCGTGTCCCGCACCGCGCGGACCGGAGACGGACTGGTCGGTGGACCTCCTGTTCCGCCACCTGCCGGACGTGCTGCGCTACGCCCGTCAACTTAGCAATGGCGACCCGCTCGTTGCCCGGCTCGGCCAGCTGGCCACCGAGTGGCCGCTCTCGTCCGTGGGCGTGCCCGACGCCGCCGGTGGTTCACTCGACTCCTTTATCACGCACCCCGCGCTGCGCCGCCTGTATGCGGACCGCATTCTCGCGCGGTCTGACTACAGCCGCCTGAGCGATCCACGCATGGCGGAGCTGCTGCGCGCCGACCTTGGTTTACACCGTGACCTCGCGCCCCTGCTTGCCGCACGGCTCTGGCCGGAGCCGGCCGCCGTTCCCATTCCATCATGAATCCCACCAGCATCACCGCCCGCCTCGTCCAGGATGTCCTCACGCCGATGAAGGACGCCTTCGTCGGGAAGGATGAAATCATTGACCTGCTCGGCGTGTGCCTCGTCGGCGGCGAGAACCTCTTCATCCTCGGCCCGCCGGGCACCGCCAAGAGCGCGCTGGTGCACCAGCTCGCCGCCCGGCTGGAAGGCCGCTCGTTCGACTACCTGCTCACGCGCTTCACCGAGCCGAACGAACTCTTCGGCCCGTTCGACATCCGCAAACTGCGCGAAGGCGAGCTGATCACCAACACCGAGGGCATGCTGCCCGAGGCCTCGCTCGTGTTCCTCGATGAACTGCTCAATGCGAACAGCGCCATCCTGAACTCGCTGTTGATCGCGCTGAACGAACGCATCTTCCGGCGCGGCAAGGAGACCCGTCCGCTGGCCGCGCTGCTCTTCGTTGCCGCCAGCAACCACCTGCCGGAGGATGAGGCGCTGGGGGCGTTGTTCGACCGCTTTCTGCTCCGCGTGCATTGCGACAACGTCCCCGGCGAACGGCTCACCGACGTGCTCGCGGCAGGCTGGAAGCTCGCTGCGGCCGGGGCCGGCAAGTCCTCGTTGCACTTCGATGATTTGCGACAGGTCCAGACCGCCATCACCACGGTGGAACTCGCCGCCGTGCGCCAGCCTTTTGCCGAGCTGGTGCACCGCATCCGCCACGCGGGCGTGTCCGTGAGCGATCGCCGGGCCGTAAAGCTCCAGCGCGTCATTGCCGCCAGTGCGCTGCTCAGCGGTCGCCTGGAGGCGCGGCTCAGTGACCTCTGGATCGTGCGCCACATCTGGGACACGGAGGAACAGCGCGAGGTGCTGGCCAGCCTGGTGTCCCAGGCCATCGCCGCCAGCCCCACCCAGCCGGGCGACCACCCGCGCGCGCATCCCGTGGACGGGCCCGATGCCGAGGCGATGGCCCGCGACCTGGAGAGCATCGCCACTGCGGGCAAGAAGCCAGACCTGCCCGCCGCTGAGAAGGCATATCTGCGGGACCGGCTCGGTGTGTTGGAAGGCCGGTGTCAGTGGGTGAAGGATGAAGCGCGCCGCCAGTGGCTCCAGCAACGCGTGACTGAACTCTGGCCCGCCTTCCGTGCGTGAACTTCCCCTGGGTCATCCAGCTCGCCCGGGCCGACGCGGCTTCGCTCGCCAGCCTGCGCCTGTCGCCCGGCCTCGAAGTGGCGGCGCAGGCTGAATGCCTGTGGCTGCGCAGCCGCAACACCGAGGAGGCGCTCATGCGCGCGGTGGTCTGCATCCCGGCTCAGGCGCGCTACGAGTGGCTCGCGACGGGAGCGCTGCGACCGGTCGCGTCACGGATTCCCTCCGCCACGATGCCGGCATTGGAATGGCAGCCGCTCGCGCGCTGGCTGTCCGTCACCGCGCCCGCCTCGGCCTGGCCGGCGGCAGTTCCGCGCCCGGTGCCGGTGAAGCTCGTCCGCTCTTCGGTGGAAGGCGTGCCAGACTTGCTCCTCACTGAGCTGGCGGAGTGGACGCGCTTTGTCCGCACCGCTGCCGAGGTGCGCCTGCGTCCGCTGCGTTTTGCCGTGGACGCCGGCCGCCGCGTGCTGGTGCAGGGCGGTCCGCTGCCACCGCTGCCCGGCCAGCGCTTTGTCACGCACGGTCCCATCGCGGTGCCGGCGGGCTTCACCTGGGAGCCGTTCGTCAGTGCCGAGGCGCTGGCCAAAGGCTGGCGCGTGGCTCCGGATGCGCTGGTCCTGTGGCACCCGGACAACACCCTCTCCCGGCTGCATCTGGAGCAGTTGCTCCCCGCCACCCGCAGCGCCGTGCGCGCCACGGTGGACGCCTTGGCCACCGCATGAACCCGGACCGTCAGCAGGCCCTTGGCTATCTCCGCGCTCCGGCGGACGGCCTCTGGCGCTGGAGTGATGGCGGCACGGTGCTGGTCTGGCGCGACGGTGCCACCATCGCCTTCCGCGAGGAGGTGCTCGGCATCCTGGAATGGCTCGCGCCGCATGGCCTCCCGCCGTTCGATGCCCTCGTGCTGCTGCTCGCGGCTGTGCGCGGGAAGGTGCCCACGGCGGACCAGACGCTTCCGCCTGCGTCCAACACGGAGCTTCCTGCCGAACTGGGTGGAAAGGTAAATCTGCTGCTCCTTGCCCGCCAACGGCAGCAGCAGCTCACGGAACCCGCCCTCGACCAGTTACGTCGCCTGCACCAGCTCCCGCCGGAGTTGCAAGCCAGCCTCAAGGCCAAGTGCATTCTCGCTGAAGCCGTCTTCGAATCCGCGCGCCCAATCCCCTACGCGGATGCCCATGCGATCTTGCGAGGCGCGAGCGATCCCATCGCCGAGGCCGAGCTCAACCTGCCGTTCGGCAACGCCAACGGCCTGGTGCGCGAACTGCAAATGCTCGCCGTCGGCCTCAGGCCGCACTCCGTCGAATCGCTCACGCTCCGCTTGCGCACCGGACTGGACGCCCTGCCCAAGGCCACGGATGCCGAACTGCCCTCCGCCGAACGCGCCCGCCGGCTGATTGATGAACTCAGCCGTGACCCTGAGCACGGTGCGGTGGCGCGCGCCGCCCGTGAACTGATGGCCGCCGTGCGCCTGCCGCGTCACCTGGGCGAGCGCGATGAACTCGCCCTTGGCGGCGTGGCCGACCTGACCAACCGCGGCCCGCTCGACCGCCTGCTGCTCAGCGAACTGGCCCACGACGACCTCACGCTGGCCGCGCGCGTGGCGTTGAACGAGGCGCTCTACCTGCGACGCGAGCCGCCCGTGCGCGAACCGCCGGGCACGCTGGCCTTCCTGCTCGATTCCGGCGTGCGGCTCTGGGGCGTGCCCCGCGTGCTGGCCGGAGCGGTCGCCCTGGCGCTGGCCGCGTGCGACCGCCAGCACGCCCAGATCCTGGCGTGGCGCGCCCGGGGCAAGGAACTCCAGCCCGTGGACCTCCTCTCCCGCAACGGCCTCACCGACCACCTCGGCGCATTGGAAGTGGACGTGCATCCTGGAGCGGCACTGGCGGCGTTGAGCGCCGTGCTGCCCACCGGCCCGGAGCATCAGACCGTGTTCATCACCCATCGCGATACCCTCGCCGACGCGGACTTCCGCCGGGCGCTCGCAGACTGGCCGTCCGGAGCGGGGTTCGTGGCGGTGGTGGACCGGACGGGGAACTTCGCGCTGCACGCCCTGCCACTGGCGCAGCGCCCGCCGCTCTGCGAAGCCGAGCTCGACGTGGCGGCCCTCTTCGCCGAACGGAAGGGCGCGGTCCCGCTCATCCGGCGCGAGCTTGCCCCGGGTCTTCCCGCGATCTTTGGCGTCGAGCCGTTTCCCTTGCTGCTGCCGTTTGCGGGCAAAGTGGAGCGTTGGGTCAAGACGCCGGACAACCATGTTTGTGCTGTGTTCAACGACCGCCGGCTCATCGAGTTCCGTGACCAGCAGCGGGGCGGCCGTGTGCTGGCGGCGCAAATCCCTCCCGGCCAGACCGCCTGGATGGACGCCACGGCGGACACGGTGCGCCTGGTCAAGGCCGGAGCCAGTCAGCGCCCGTTCCGACTCGTGACCGTGCCTCGCTCCGGCGGGGAGATGCGCGTGGTGGATCTGGTGTCCGCACCGGATTTCCGTCACGCGCATGTCAACCACGACGTGTTGCTGCTGCTCTTCGAACGCGTGATCTTGGCCTTCTCACTGGCGGACGGACAGCGGCTGCATGAACGGGAGCTGGAACCCGCTGGTTCCCGCTGGCTCTCCGAACGGTTTCTGTTCCAGAAGGAAGAACTGCACGCCGTCATCTGGAACGGCCAGCACGTAATCTTGATGCATCTGCCGCTGCCGAAGTCAGTTCGGCCAAAGGACGTCGTGTTCGTCTTTGATACGAACCAAACCGATGGACCTGCTCTGGTGACGAACAAAGGCGAAGTCTTCACCGGCTTCCACGGCACCAGCGGGAAGATTTTTCAATTCAAGGTGTCGCGTCCCCTGGCCGCGCATGAACTCACCGTCTCCAGTGATCAGAAGCTGCTGGCGGCCTGCCTGCCTGACGAGCGCCCGATGGTGATGGACATCACCAACGGAGCCGTGATCGGATTGGAACCAGGGCGTTCGTTGCGGCAACGCTTCTACCCCACACCACCGCTTCCCGTTTGGAATCTCTTCCGGGCGGTGGAACGGGTGATGGCACCCACTTCGCAGCGCTTTCATTTCCTTGGCCGGAAGGGCCAGTGGCGGTGCATCTTCAAGCAGGCTGCCGTGGCTACCGGGCGGCTGCTCATTTGCGAATCCAAGCCCGTTGACCGCGGGCACACCTCGGCACCCAAACTCTGCCCCCACCCCGTTCCGCCCGAGTTCGGCTGCACGCTCCACGTCGCCACCTGGCCGGGTGGCGGTCAGGTGTTTCATGACAGCCGGGGCCTGCTGCATTTCAAGAGCCAGGACGCTTCGCTCGCCGAGGTGACGCTGGTGCTGTCCGATGGCGAGGTCGCCGGCTGGACCTCGGACGGGCACTGGTGCGGCCCGCAGTTCTTCCTGCCGGAGGGCCGGACTTCCGACCCGGAGATTGTTTATCAACGCCTCGAACAGATCTTGAGCCTGCTGTGAACCATCCGCTCCAGCTTCGCCAGACCGCCGACGCCAGCAGTCCGGTGGCCGCGTGGTTTCTGCCGGGCGATTCCGTCGCGCGATGGCTGGCGGAACTGGCGCACGCGGGACTGGCCGAGCCCGGCACGCGGCTCTTTCTCGTGCCGCGCTCCCGCACGGACACGTCGCTCGCGGGAGTGCTCGTGCTGCCCGCGAGTGGGAAAGTGCTTCGGGCCAGTCCGGCGGGCTTGCCCTGTCGGATTGTAGCCGAGCGGCTTTTCGTGCCGGTGGACGCGGTGCTGCACCCGCCGCTCACCGAGCCCGAGGTGCGCGGGCTGTTTCCCCTGCCCGTGAATTTCTTCCACCCAGCGCTCGGGACCAGCGGCTTTGAGGAATCCGCCACGGTCCGCGTGTGGGACCTGCTCGACCAGCCGGAGGAGCGTGCGGACGACTGGAACCATGCCCGGGTGGGCGAGCCGCCATTGCCCGCCCTGCAAGCCATCGTGCTCGCGCAGCCGCCCGGGCTGTCGGATGTCTTCGGCGAGGCCGCCAAGTCCATCGGCACGGACTCGCCGAAAAGCCTGCCCCCGATGCCGGACGAGCCAGCGTCGGGCGTGCTGGCCGAAACCAGCCAACGCTTCCAGGAATTCCTCACGCGCGGGGTGATGTTCGTCGCCGGTCTGGCCCCCCACACCGGGCACCGCCGCAACTGGGTAAACGACATCGAAGACTGGGCGGCCAGACGAATGCAGGGCCTGGCCGGACGGCTCGACGAGGTCCGCCACAAGGAACTCCACCGGCTCCTGAAGATGCTCCGGGACGATCCCGAGGCCGGCCTGCGCCATGCCATTCCGTTCGGCGGGCAGGCGCACCGGGGAGTCGCTCCGCCCGGAGGCCGCCTGGGGGAGCGGCCGCTGGATTTCAACCTGGGCATGATGGGTGGCGGTCCGGCCGATTTTTGGGACATGCCCATCGAATTGCAGGCCCGGCTCCGGCAGATGTATCGCGAACTGGCAAATCGTGAACTGCAGCTCGGCCGCGCCCGCCGGGCGGCCTACATCTTCGCGATCTTGCTGGGCGACCTCCCCTCCGCCGCGTCGGCGCTGAAGCAGGGCCGCCTGTTCCGCGAAGCCGCCGTGCTCTACGAGGAGCAGTTGCACAACCCGGTGGAAGCCGCAAACTGCCTGGCCGAAGGCGGGCTGCTCACCGAAGCCATTGAGCGCTTCGAGAAGCTCGGTCGCTGGCTGGACGTGGCCCAGTTGCACGAGCGGCTCGGCCAGACCGCCGCCGCCCGCACCGCCCTCCGCCGCGTGGTGGACGAGCGCGTGAAGCAGCAGGACTTCCTCGGCGCGGCGAAGCTGCTGGAGGAACGGCTCCGGGAGACCGACGAGGCGCTCGCTCTGCTGCTCGGGGCCTGGCCGCATTCCTCGCAGGCAACCATTTGCCTCGGGCAGGCTTTTCAACTCCTTGGCACGCATGGCCTGCATGAGCTGGCGCTGGAGCAGTTGGGCCGGCTGCAACGTGAACCCCTGGCCGGCGAACGGCATCTTCCCTTGTTGAACGTGCTCGGCACCACCGCGCGCGGCTACCCGGAAACCCGCGTCCGCCAGCGGGCGGCGGATGGTTCGCTCCGGCTCATCGCCGGCCATCTCGCCCGGCCCGGCCTGAGCGCGGACGACGCCCGTTCGTTCACCGACTGTCTGGTGCGGCTGGCGCCCGAGGACCGCCTGCTGGCCCGCGACGCCAACCGCCATATCGCCGCCCGGCGGGCCGCCGAGCTGCACCGCCGACGCACCACGCCGCCACCGCTGCCTGGTCGCACCCCGCGTGTCCTGCGGCGCTTCGACCTGCCCGCCCAGATCGAGTGGCTGGAAGTGCGCACGGAGGGCAACTGGTTTTACGCCCTGGGCGTCACGGCGAAACGCCTCACCGTGCTGCGCGGCATCTGGGAAGGCGAATTCCAGAGCCTCTCCTGGGAATGCCCGCGCGAGATCGTGAAGGGCGGCATGGTCTTCGAACCCGCCTGTGACGCAGGCCACGGACTCGCGCTCGCACCCTTCGCGAATTTCCCGTTGGAGGAGAAGGAGTTTCCCGCCGCCGATCTCTTCTTCAACCGACGCTGCGTCGCCGGCACACCGGCCTGGCTCCCCGCGGTGGCGCGGCCGTTTGCCATTGGTGAAGAGGGGGCGTGGTCCATCCACGTCGCGGGCGGCGAGGGAGTCCTGTCCGTTTACACCAAGCGCGGCGAACTGCTCCGCACGATGGAAGTGACCGTCCCGCTGCTGGAGTCGGCTGAACGCGGCCCGGCCGCGCGCCTGTGTCTGGTGCCGCTGCAGCTTGGCGCGGTGCTCGCGCTGGGCAACCGGCTGGTGCACGCGCATGGCGGGTCGTTCGAACGGCACGATCTCCCCGGCCCGATCCTGCGGCTCCGGCCCACGCTGCCGCACACGCGAGCGGGCGTGGTGGCGTTGCTGGAGCATGGCGCGCACCTGCACTGGCGCGACGGCGGGGACATGATCGAACTGGAACGCGACCTCGCTGCGCCGCTGGCCGCGTTCGTGCATGGCGGTCCGCTGGTGCTCGTCTCCGGCGCCCAGGCGGTCCTGCTGGACGTGGCCGGGCGAGGCGTCAAGACCGTCGTCCGGTTCGATGCCGGCAGCCGGAATCCCATCGCCGTCTGTCCGACCGGCACACGCGGCCAGTTCGCGATCTTCGAGCCCTCAGGCCAGGTCACGATCTTTCAGGCCCCAGACTGATCTGAACCCAATCTTCCCGCGATCGCCATCATGCTGTTTCAGTTTCAGCTCAGGCCACTCAACGAGGTCGTCCCTTGGGGCGAGGAAGGTGCTTCCTACTTGCACTGGTTTGGCCTCACGGATGGCTGGTATTGGCTGAAGTGCGGGGATCAGGAGTTGTATCGTTACGGCGACGAACTGCTTGCTGCGTATTCGATCAAAGGCATGGGTGAGCGGAAGCATCCTTATGCCGATTACCACGTCGTGCGTCTGTGGGAAGACATCTTGGAGATGCTGCCGGAGATTCTCAGTCCCATTCCAAAGCAGGTGCTCGAACTAATGCAGCCCGGTCCAGACGCTCTGCAATGGCAAAGCGCCATTGCGGACCTGGTCTTTGTGGGGGAGCGGGAAGTGCCAGCTTCAGAAGAGGATCAGTATTTCTTGGCGGTGACCTGGCTGGGACAGAGGGAACTCAGAGCGAACCATTTGCAAAGCGCTCCAAGGATCTGGCTCTGGACAGACGGAATCACGATGTTCATCCGTTGGGACAACCGTGAGCAGACGTTGGAAGGACAACCAGCCTGGGCAAGTCGGGAAGGCACCTTCACCCTGCCACTGGAGGAGTTCGTGGAAGAAGTGCGATCGTTCGATCGGCGGTTGATTCAAGGCATGCAGGAGCGCATTCAGGCCATCGCTCAACCATGGGATCGACCGGAAATTAAGGTCGATGTTGAAGCCCTGCTTCGGGAGCAGGAGGAAAGAGCAAAATGGCTTTCCATCGCTTTTGAACGTGCCCGAACCAAGGAGCCTGAGGCTTGGGACAAGATCGTTGAGGCGGTCAAGCATTGTGAAGGCTTGAGGCGTGACCTCTCCAAACCTCCTGGCTAGGCCTTCGTTTCCTGATAGCCCTTCTTCACCTTCTCCGCGATCAGCTTCTCCATCTCGCTCCGCGCCTTGGTCACATCAGCGAAGGACTTGCTCTGCGACTGGCCGGACGTGCCGATCTTGCCGAAGCGCACGGTGAAAGTCGGGCCGCTCAAAGTGACCTCCCAGAACTTGCTCGAACCGCCCCCGACGAACTCGAACCGGCGCGTTTCGGAATCGACCGGCCCTGCGGCAGCGGGAAGAGCCGGAGGTGGGACGGTCGTTGAAGAGAACGGCTGGCTGGCGGAACTGTTCTGAACCGAGGCCACCGACACTTCCGGCTCAACCGGTTCCTCGACCACCGCCTCCACGGCTTCGCTCGCCGCCGCGTCACCGGCCAGCAGCCGCTCGATGCGTGCGACCACTGCTTCCGGTTCGTGATACCAGTCCTTCGTCAGCACCAGCGCGATGCGCCAGCCGAAGGCGCGCAGGATGCCGGGCTGGGTGAGGTAGCGTTCCACGAGGTCGGTGTTTGCGTAGTGCGCGTCGGTGTCCACGAGCAGGCCCAGGCGATAGAACCCATCCGCGGCATCCCGCACAGCGAGGTCGCAGCGGAACTTGGACTGGCCCACGTGCGCATCCACCGCGTGGCCCCGGGCACGGAGCGCGCGGGCCAGTTCCTCGATCACCGCGTCGCGCTCCGCCGCCGGGGCGAGCGTCTTGCGGTTGAGCGGGTTGAGATTCTCCAGCACGCGGCGGGCGGTGGCGTGGTCGCCCAGGGAAACGGCCTCGGCGTAGTGCAGGAAGTTCTTCAGGCTGTTAGCGCCGTCGTTGTAGTCGTTGGTGATGGCGTGGTGGCGGATCGAGCTGACGATGGCCATGTGGTGGCGGGCGCGGGAGAAAATCACGTTGAGCCGCTTCTCGCCGCCACGCTGATTGATGGGGCCGAAGTTCATCAGCATCCGGCCGTTCGCATCCGGCCCGTAGCAGATGCTCAGGATGATGACGTCCCGCTCATCGCCCTGGATGTTCTCCAGGTTCTTCACGATGAGGCCGCAGAACTGGTCGTTCTCCTCGCGCGTGTATTCCGCTTCCAGCCGCGTGGCGAACTCCGCGTCCTCCTCCGCGAGCCGGCCCAGCGCGCCCTCGATCTCCGACTGCTGCGCCTCGGAGAAGGCGACGATGCCGAGGCTCAGCCTGGTGTCGCGGGCGAGCAGTTCGCGCACGAGCTGGGCGATGTAGGCGGCTTCGGCGGGGTTGCAGCGTTCGGCGTAAAGGCCCTGCTCCAGAAAGTGAAAGCTGATGCTGCGCGCGAGCAGGGCGTCCGTGTGCGCGGCGGCCTGCGTGGCCTCGGTCACGCGCAGTTCGGCGAGCTGCGCCGGCGGCAGCTTGCGGTCCGGGATGGTGTAGAGCTGGCCGCCGTAGAACGCGGCGTTCGAGAAGCTGATGAGCGCCTCGTAGCGGCTGCGGTAGTGCCAGGCCAGCAGCGTGGACGGCAGGTTCTGCGCGCACTGCGTCAGGAAGCTGTCCGCGTCGAGGTCCACCTCGATGCGCTCGCCTTCCTCCTCGACCACCACCGCCTCGTCCTCGCCACGACCCGACGCGAAGAAGGTCGTGGGCGGAAGCTGCATCTCGTCCCCGACGACGATGACCTGCTGCGAGCGGTAGGCCGCCGGAATGGCCTCCTCCATCGGGATCTGGCTCGCCTCGTCGAAGATGACCACGTCGAACAAGTCCGGGTCCAGCGGCAGCGTGTCCGACACGCTCAGCGGGCTCATCAGCCAGATGGGCTTCAAGTCCTGGATGACGCGGCCGGTCTCGCCCGCCGCGAGGTCGCGGATGGATTTGTAACGCATCGTCTTGCCGAACTCGTGCTCCAGGTCGCGGCGGCCGGTGGCGTATTCCTTCTTGAACGCCTTCTGCTCCGGCGTGAGCTGCGAGGCGGGCAGCGAACTGACGTTCACATGCTCCAGGAACTGCCGGCGCACGCGCGCCCGGATGCACGCGGCATTCTGTGCCAGCCAGCCGTGCTGCTGGCTCGCGAGCCGTTCCAGCTTCTGCGTGAGCAACCGGCCGTCGAAGCGGCCCAGATGCCGGTCGAGCCGGTAGAGGTGGTTCAGGCTCTTGCGGCCCGTGGCGGCCTCGAAGGGTTCAACGTGCAGCGGCGTCTGGCACACGGCGCGGCGGAAGGCCTCCGGCACTTCCGCGAGATCGGTGAGCACCGGCAGCAGTTCGGGCAGCGTGGCGGTCTCCGCGCGCAGGCTGTCGAGCGCGGTGGTCAGCGCGGGAAAATCAAAGCTGTCAAACTCGGCGAGCAGGGCGGCGAGCGCCTCCTGCAGCCGCGCGAACTCCCCGTGCAGCGCGGCCAGGCTGCGCACCAGTTCGCTCCCGGCCTCGTCGCTGACGAGCCGCGCGGTCAACGCGCGCACGGATGGATGCGTCTGGTCGGGCCGGGCCAGCAGCGCGTCCTTCAATACGCGCGTGCCCTCAAAATCAGCAATCCCCAGCTCACGCCGAAACTGCTCGCGCATCAGCCCGCACGCGGCCGCCGCACGTTGCTCGGCCGCGAGGTCCTCGAGCAGCTTCACCCAGCTTGGTTCGACCGCGTGGGTAGAGAAATCGTAGCGCAGCCGCAGCGCCTTGCGCAGCCGCCAGAAGGCCGGGCTTAGGAAACGGAAGAACGAATGCTCAAACCCGCGCGCTTGCGCGAGGGCGTTGTCGGTGTCCTCGGGGGACAGCTTCTCGCGCCAGCCCGTGGTGCGTGCGCAGGCCTGTTGATGGGCGCGGACCCGCTCATCAAACTCCTTGCCGAGCGCGGCGAAAGTCGTGGCGGTGGGCGTCTTCGGGTCGAGCAGACCGAGCAGATTTCCCTCGGCCAGAGGCAGCACCGCGAGCGCGAACTCCAGGATCGTCCCAATCTCCTCGAACGTGTCCCACAGCTCCGCCGGCAGCCCGGACAACTCCAGCGCGCTCTCGACCGCCGCGAGCCGCTCTTCCGCATCGTCCAGCAGCGTGCCGAGCATTTCCAGGGGCCGGTCCGCCTGCACCACTTGCGGACTGAGCAGCCGCAGTGGATGCCGCGCGAAGCACGGGTCCACGCCCAGGTCCGTGAGCGCCGTGGCCAGCCGCCGCAGGACTTCACCATGCCGGAGCCAGCCTTGGTAGTCAGGCAGCAGCTCCTCTTGCGCCGCGCTCAGTTCAACCGTGTGGCTGCGCAACTCCACCAGCCGGCGCAGCAGCGACCGCAGCGGCAATCCCGCAGTCTCATGCACCTGCCGCATCGCCTCGGAGAAACGCCGCAGCCCGGCCAGCTCCTGCTCCATCGCCTTCAGCATGGCCGTGCGGTCGCGCTCGGCGTGGTCCTCCTGGCCCGCGAGGCTGAGGAACTTTTCGTAAGTCTGCTTGAGATTTTGGATGAAAGCCTTCTTGTCCGTCTGCGAGTCGTGAATCAGGCAGCACAGCTCGTCGAGGCCCTGCTGGCGGAGCCGGTGAAACACCACGTCAATCGCCGCGCGCTTCTCGCACACAAACAACACGCGTTTGCCGCGCGCCACGTAGTCCGCGATGAGGTTCGTGATGGTCTGCGATTTGCCGGTGCCGGGCGGGCCTTGGATGATGTAGCTGCGGCCCGTGCGGGCGCGGGCGATGGCCGAGGTCTGCGTCGCGTCACAGAGGACGACAGGATGCTGGTCGGCCAGTTCAGGCGTGGCGGGCGCGGCCTCCTCCGGGGCCTTGGGCGTGAGCGAGAAGATCGTGTCAAAGGACGCGCTGCCGAGCTCGGTCTCCATCAGGTTCGCGTAGTCGCGGACCAGCGTCATCTTGCGGTAGTTGAAGTTGCCGAGCGTGAGGCTGCACAGGTCGAAGTCCCAGAGATAGGGGTTCGCGTCCGGGGAATTCTCGCCCTCGCGCAGCGCAAACATCTCGCGGCTCGTTTCCAGCACCTTGCCCTCCCCACGCGGCAGGAGCGGCTCAACGATGTTCGGTGCACGGGGCGTGGGTGCGGCCCCCGCCACGTCGCGCAGGGGCATGGGCGTGGGCAGGACCTTCTGCCGGAAAAGCTGCAGGCCCTGCGGACGGAAGTTCTCGCGCTGGTAACTGTAGTCAGTCGGCTCGCGCTTCGGCGTCGAGCGGCCTCGGACCTTCAGCCGCTTGCGATACTGATCCACGCGCTGCTTCGCGCGGGCCTGGATGAGCTCGATCTGCGGGCGGTCCACGAGGCGGAGTGTCACGCCCGGCTCGGTGGCCTGGATTTGCGCACGGAGCTGCTCGTGGAACTGCGCCAGCGGCGTCTCGCGCAGATCCACGCTCTCGGGGAGGTCGAGGTTGTAAAGCTGCTTGAGATGGAAGCGCAGCGCGGGGTTCACCTCGGCGACGCTCGCGGTCGGGTCCAGCACGTAGCTGTCGCGGACGCCTTTCTTCTTGGTGAGTTCGACCGGCAGCAGGAGCAGCGGCGAATGGATGCGTTCGTTGGGCGCTTCCTTGAGGTTGTGCCAGCGCAGGAAGGCCAGCACGAGGCGGAGCTGCGCGAAGCCAAACTCCGCGCGGTCACGCCGCGCCTCGCTGATGATGCCGTCCAGCGAACCGGCGAGGTAGGGCGAATCCTCGTAGCGGAGATACTTGCCCAGCGGCATCGGCGCGCCCTCGGTGATGGCGGCGGCCAGCTCGGGATGCCAGACGAAGAGCTGCTCGAGCCGGATGTTCCGGTAGTCCAGCACCAGCGGCACGGAGCCGACCGTGAGGTTGAGCATGTGGAGGCTCGGGCGGAAGTAGATGAGCCGGTTGCGCCGGGAAATCTCGAACAGGCGGTCGCGCAAGCGCGCCTGAATGAGGCGGCGCTTGCCTGAGACCGGCGACTCGCGGAAGCCGGCGATCCGGTCGAAGGCCACGTCGGCGTCCAGCACCTGCTCGCGGTAGTTCTGCAACCGGCGAATAAGCGAAGCCAGGTCCTGCGCCCGGCGATGGCGGTTCAGCTCCGTCATCTCCGCAATGGCCCCGGCGACGACGGGATTGAGACGTGAGTTGAGCGCGAAGAGATTCCGGCGGCGCACACTGAACTGCTCCAGTTCGGCAGGCTCGGTGAAATCCAGTCCGCAAGCGACGCTCGCGAGCACCAGCCCGAGCGAGAAGATGTCCGTGAGCGCGTCGTGATGGCCGATGGCGTGCTCCCAGCTCACGTAGCCCGGCAGATAGACCGGCTCGGTGAAGCCCTCGCCCGTCGCGCTGACCGAAAGGTCCGCCGACTCGGTGTGGGACGAGTCGAGGTCGGTGGTCTGGCGGTAAGTGCCCACGACTTCCACTGCGGCGCTTACGGGAACTTGCAGCGCCTCGACCTTGCGGGCGTTGGTTTGTGGTGGGGTGGCTTGTGCGGGGTCGAAGCTCAGCTCGCCGCGTTCACTGACCTGTAGCGCCGCCACGCCACGCAGCGGAGCCACGCGGCCTGCCTCATGCACCGCGAGCACCTGCCGCATCAACGGCAGCACGGCGGCGAGCGCGTCGTCGGTCTCCATGCCGCCCGTCTCCGCCACGCGGGCGAGCAGTTGCCGGAAGGGGTGATCGGCGAACGCACTCATGGGGCGGCCTCCGCCTGGGCGAGCATTTCGGCGGCGGACTCGCGCAGCTTTTTCACCTCGCGCGCCTTGAGCCGCAGCTCCTTGGCGGCGAGCTTGTCGAAGGTTTCCTCCCAGCCGAGGCGGCGGCTCAGTTCCATCGCGGCGGCCAACGGCAGCCGCTCCAGTTCCGGGTCCACGGCGGCGAAGTCCAGCAGGACGAATGCGAAATACCGCTGGAGGCCGGCCTCGCTAAACGCCGGTTCCGACGCGGCTTCGCCTGCTGTTTCGTCCGGCGTGAAGTCCGGGAAGTAGGACTTCGCATGGCCCAGCACCGCCTCGGACTGAAACCACCTGGGCCGCAGCAACTGCCCGATCAACCGGCGCGTCGCCTGCGTGAGCCGGCGCTGGCCCAGCACATCCAGTTCGTCCACCGAGGCCACGCCTTCGATCATGCGGCGGATCTCCGCGTGCGCCGCCGGGTCGTCCTTCGCCCACAGGTCGAGCGCCCGCGCGCGGATGAATGTCTCCGGGTGCGTCACGCCCTCGGTGGGCGTGTTCGTCTGGCGGAAGATTTCCTCGGCCTGCTTCAGGTAGCTCGCCGCGCTGACATTCGCGAGGCCGGTCTGGATCTTCACCAGCCCGGCAATCACCGGTTCCACCGCCTCCGTGACCGCGAGCGAACCTTGATCGGCGAAGATCTCCGTGTAGAGCTGGAACCAGCGCGCGCTCTGCTCGTGGCTCGCGCCCGCGCGCGGGTCCTGCGCAACGGTCTGGAGCAACTGGTCGGCGATGTGAAACTCGCCGCCCTCCGCCGCCCACAGATGGTAGTGCGCCAGCTCGTGGCCGATGACAGACATTAGCTCGTCGCCGTGCAGCAGCGTAAGCACGGGACCGGAGAACACGAGATGCGCCTCGCCCGGGATGTAGCAGAGCGTGGCGTTCAGTGACGGCGAGTCCTGCGCCTGATAGGCCGTGACCGGCACATCCAGCCCCAGCTTGTTCTGCACCTCGGCAATCGCCGCGTGCAGTTCCGCATGGGAGTCCGCCGCGAGCCGGTAGGCGGACTTCAACAGGTCCAGCCGCAGCGACGCGGTGTAATCCGCTTGCACCCGCGCCGAGGCGAACCACCGCCATAGCTCGCGCTCCTGCGACTTGAGGTAGTCCCTCAGTTCGAGGTGATACGGCAGCGGTGTGAGGGAGCGGGACAAGCGGGGGTTTGGTTGGTGCGGACAATTCAAGCCAATGCCCCCGGGCGGGTCAACAGCGCGAATGGACGGTTTGCCAGGAATCAGACCAGCCCGGCTGCCAGGGCCAGCGCGAGCACTGCGATCTGCACCTTGCGCAGCGTCACCTTCGCCACCAGCTTCGCCCCGAGAAACGAGCCGAGAAACGCCGCGACGCTCGCTAACCCCACCAGGATCCACGCGTGCTCGTCCAGCAGCACAAACATCCCGCCATAAAACCCCGCGCCATAAACGCCCAGCCGAACCGTGTCCACGATGACCGCGCCAACGACACCCGTTGCGATGAAGGCCTCCTTCGTCAGCCCCGCGCGGAGCAGGAACGCGGATCGCAGCGCGCCTTGATGCCCGGACAGGCCGCCGAAGAAGCCGGCCAGCGCGCCGCCCAGCGGCAGCCACTTCGCGTCAAAGGCCACCTGGGACCAGCGCGGGTGCATCTCGTAAACCGCGAAGCCAATGATGACCACCGCCATCGCCAGCTTGAGCAGGGTGATCTGGCAGATGCGTTCGCCCAGCCGGTATTCCGCCAGGACCGGCAGCGTGGAGGCCGATTGCAGCAAGGCCGCACCAGCCAGCGCCGCCACGGCGGCCGGCAGCCCAAAGCGCCACGCCACGCGCCAGTCCGTGTCCCGACCGACCAGTGCGAGCTTGAACAGGTTGTTCGCCAGATGCACCACCGCCGTCGCCGCGACCGCCACCGGCAAGGGGAAAAACATGGCAAACGCGGGCATCAGGAGCGTCCCCAGCCCGAACCCGGAGCACAGCGTGAGCGCGGCGGCCGCGAGCGCCGCGAGACAGACAACGAAATAGTCCACCTGGGAATGCTACCTGCATCTCCTGTCTCACGAAACCCCGGCACTGAATTGTAACCTGAGCCGGTTCTCTCCCCCTGGGTTGTCCAAGCTGACATCGGCACCGGGCTCACCTGCTCCAGGCCTGTTCGGTGATTCATGATTGGTAGGGGAATTACCTAGGCAGTTTGGCAATTTGATATGCCTGTTTGGGAATGGTTCCATCTGGCTCCAGCCATTCAGCGGCTCAGTCAGTTCGGTTCGAAATCATCATGCCTGCCGCCGGGCCAGCCTGGGCGCAGCCTGCACCAACAGCACATGAAAATCAGCCTCCGGTCCAAACGCGGCTTCACGCTCGTGGAAATCATGATCGTGGT
>CAZOCL010000091.1:0-19171 GCA_964578245.1 uncultured Klebsiella sp.
TTCTCGCCGTAGGGGCTGTTGACGTTGTCGAGCACCTGATACTCGTATTGGCCGGGCCGGTAATAGACGCCGCTGTTGCAGCCCTTGGAGACCTTCCATTCGAAACGCAGTTCGAAGTCGTCGGGAATCGGCTTCACCTTCCACGTCAGATCGCCGCCCTTGTCCTTGCGATAGAACGCGCCGTCCTCGATCACCCAGTTGCCCTTCTGCTCCCAGCCAGTGAAGGATTTGCCATCGAACAGCGACTCGAAGCCAAGCTGCGCTTCCACCTTGCTCAAGGTGGGCGATGCCGCGACAGGCTTCGCTTCCGTTCGTGGCGCGGCCGCTCCGGTGGTGACCTGCGAGACGATGACTTCGCGCACCCGGCGCGAGATCGAGTAGAGCACGTTGGTCCGCGCCGGGTCCCAGGCGAAGGCCTGGCCTTCGGCGCTGATGGGAATGGTGGCCGTCCAGTTCAGCGTCGGGCCGGACTCGGGAATGCCAAGCAGATATAGTTCCTTCGCGTCGTGGCCGGTGACGAACAAATTGCCTTCTGGCCCAAATGCCCCGCCCGACGCGCTGCTGCCCGCGAAGCGCTGGATCAGCTCCGCCGGGAACGACCAGCTCGCCAGGCGCTGCCACTGCGCATCAAACCGCACCACCACAGAGCGCGCCGGATCGCTCGTGGACTTGTAGTGCGCGAAGCACGCGAACCACTCGGCTCCGCGCCGCACCGCCCACGTCAGCGACCCCGGCGGCTGCTCGAAGCGTTGCTGCCCGGTCGGCTGCATCGTCGCCGTGTCCCAAATCTCGACGGAGCTTTCTTCCGGCAGCTTGGGGAAATTCGAGTGCGCGCAGTAGAGCCGCCCGTCCAGCACCACGCCCGCATTCAGGTGCTGGATGCGCCCGCCCTTCCCGCCGTCCCAGCCGGCCACGCGCTCGCCGGTGTCCTTCCGGTATTTGCCGATGGCGTGGTTGTCGATGGCGTAGAAAAACTCCGCGTCCACCGCCACGCCCTGGTTCGCCTCCGCCGCCTTGAATCGCCGCAGTTCCTCGTGCCGCCACGCGGCCGCACCGGGAATGGCGGCGTGGAGCGTTGGGCTGCCAAGCGCGCAAAGCAGCGCACAGCAGAGCGAAGAAAGCCGCAGGGCAGAGTGAATGGGTGAAGTCATTTGGCGGGGGCGGGCGGGCGTTGTTGCAACCACGCGAGGTTGAAGACGTAATGGTTCTTGCTGCTCAGAAGCTGCACGCGGCCGTCGCGCGTCTGCGTGGCGGCGAGGTAGCCCCCGGATTCCGCCATGGTCTCGCTGAGGACGAACGTGCTGCGGTCGATGGAAGGCAGGCTGCGCTCCGGCCCGCCCGGCGTGAGGAGCTTGCGCACCGGCCAGGTCTTGCCGTCATCGAACGACACGGCGGCGAAGAGGCCGTAGCCAGTGAACTCTTTTCCGTCGGCGGCGGGAAACGGCAGCCCCTTGCGTTCGCGCCAGTTCGCCCGCTGGTCGGTGAAGGAGCAGAGCAGCAACGGGCCCTCGCGCAGGCGCATGAGCACCGCCCGCTGCACGCTGCTGATCGCGGGAAACTCCGTTGGCGTGTGCGTCCAGGTCTTCCCCCAGTCGCTGGAGTAGCTCGCGGGCGTCTTCCCGCCGAACTTCTCCTGCTCGGCCGGCGTGTTGAGCCGGCCAATTGTCATCAGCCGGCCGTCGGCCAGTTGCACGATGGGCGCGTGGATGCCCGCGTGACGGGCCGGGCTGCCGTCGCGGCGGGCGTCCGCCCGGCTGGTGATCTCGGGATACGTCCAGGTCTGCCCGCCGTCCCGGCTCACGTTCACACTCGCGGTGCTGGTGTCGCAGGTGATCACCAGATGGCCTTCGCGGGTGCGGACGGGTGCATTGCCCCACTCGCACATCGGCTGGACCGCGCGCGCCTTTGACCATGTCGCGCCGTTGTCGGTCGAGGTCCGGACGATGTTCTCCCATTGACCACGCGCGAAATGAAAGAGCGTGCGCTCCCCGTCCCACCAGAGCTTCGGCGCGTGGTCATTGATGTCCGCACCATCCCAGAAGAGCGACGCCGGCTCCCACTCGGTCGCGCCGCGACGCAGGCGGCTGGCCAGGTTGTTCAACTCCGAGCCCGCCTCGTCCACGCACGAATACCACACCGCGAGGAGGTCGCCGTTCGGACACTCCGCGATGGCCGGGCTGTGGTTGTGGCCGGAAAATAGCGGGCCGGAGGAGCCGGGCGGAACGATGACGAACGGTTTCGGACGGGCAAAGAACGGCGCTTCCGCCGTGGGCGTGGGCAGCTTCAGCGGAACTTGGGAAACGTTCTGTGCATGGAGCGCCGGTGGCGCGGGCGGGAGCAGGGAGCCGGGCGGCAGCGTGCCCAGCACTACGCGGAAGCCGGTCTTGTCGCTGCGCGCCTCGGGCAGCCAGGCTGAGCGGTTGGCGGAGCGCAGCAGACGGGTCTGCATCGAGTGGCTGCCGCCGCGAATCACGCGGAAGTCGCCATCGCTGCGGCCGAGCGGATCGGTCTGCGCCGCCGCTTCATACGGGCCATACCAGTCGGCGCACCATTCGGAGACGTTGCCGTGCAGGTCGAAGAGGCCCCAGGCATTCGCCGGTGTCTGCGCCACGCGCACCAAGTCACCTTTCGCCGTGTCGGCACGGAACTCGGAGGGCAACTTTCCGTCGGGAAAAAAGCGGTCGCGTAGTCCAGTGTCGGCGGGCCACTTGTGGAAACCGGCGGGCAGTGCGTCGCCGGTGTGAAAGAGCGTCGTGGTGCCCGCACGGCAGGCATATTCCCACTCCGCCTCGGTCGGCAGGCGATACGGGCGTTGTTCCTGTTTCGAGAGCCATTCGCAAAAGCCCATCGCCTCGTGCCAGCTCACGCCCGTCACCGCGTCCTCCTCCGCTCCGCGTCCGGGAGCGAATTTGGGCTGGAACCGCCGGAACTGTCCGAGCGTCACCTCCGTGGCCCCGATGTGGAACGCGGTGCTCAGGGTGACCTGATGCGCCGGCCGTTCGTCCCAGTCCGCATCGTCAAATTTGGCCGCGTGCGCCTTCACGTTGTAATCCGCCGCCGGCCCGTCCTGGCCCATCAGGAACGTGCCCGGCGCGATGGGCACGAGCTTCATGCCCAGCGAGTTGGTAAGCGCGCCGCCCTCGGCGGCGTCCGCGGTGGCGCACGCGAGGAGGAGGGCGGCAAGAATCCGGCGGAGAGCGATTGGCATACTGGTGGAGCACCCTGGCAGCTTCATGGCTGCATGGTCCGCAGACGTAAACGGGCGCGGCGCGGTTTCATTTCCTGATTTCACCAAACAGCGGAATCCGCCCCTCCACGCCCACGCCCCACGGCTGCGCCCCGAGCGGCAGCGCGCCGCTGTCCGGTGCGTCCTTGTCCGCGGCGCGCAAGGGGTCCGGCCACTCGGCCGGGACGGGCTGGCCGGCGTTGATGGCGGCGCTGCCGGGCTGGAGCCGCAGATCGGCGGGCGATGTGAGGTTGGTGGAGTAGCTGACAAACAGCGGGTCCGCCACGCGGTCATGCGTGGTCAGGCCCGCTTCGTAAAACTTCTTGCTGCCGGCAAACTGCGGTGACGCACGGAACTTTGCGAACGGATCGCCCTTCAGCGCCGGCCCGTCCTTTACGCCCCACAGCAGGTTGCCGCCCTCACGCACGTTGCCCGGCTCCTTGATGCCCGCAAAGCCCGTGCCCGGCACTTTCTCGCTCTGCACGAACAGATTGTTGAACACATCGCGCTCCGAGTTCTTCAGCCCCTGCCCGCCGAGACCGAAGAGGAAGTAGTCGCGGAAGGTCGGCGTGTGGCGGAGGAAGGTGTTGTGATACACGTGCATCACCGGCCAGATGGGCCCGCCGTGGTCGCTGGCCAGATGACCCTCGCGATGCAGAAACTCCCCGGTGGGGTCCGGCTGGGAGGGCACGCCGTAGTAAACGCCCGCCCGAAAATCAAACACGTTTCGATAGATGAAGACGCCCGCCTTCGCATCGTGGTCCAGTGGCGACTCATCCTTTTCGATTTCGTGCTGCTGGAACACGCCCAGGCACGCGCCGATGCGGTTCTCGTGGATGTAGAGGGTGTGGTTCCGCAGCTTCGGACCGCACTCCAGCCCGTCGTCGTTGAAGTTGTCCACGAAGTTGTGGTGGAACTGGAGGTTCTTCACATAGCGCAGGAAGGCGAAGTCGTGGTCGTCGGTGAACTCGCAGTAGGCGAACTCGATGTGCTCATTCCCCGGCTGCTCGTTCTTCAGCACGATCTGATACGACGCCGTGCCGCGATACTTCATGTGTGCGCGGCCGATCCACGGCGAGGCGTTGCCGCGAAACGCCGAGTGCGCCACGCGGATGTTTTGCGAGGCGTTCACCAGCAGCCCGGGGAATCCGCCGAACACAGTGACATGGTCCAGTTCCACGTTCTGCGAGCCGTAGATGTGAATCATCGGGCTGCCGGTGGCACCACGCAGAACGAAGCCGTGCAGCCGCACATGCTTCACGCCGTTCACGCGCAGCACGTCGTCACCGAAGCCGGCGGCGATGACCAGCGGCAGCTTGCGCGGATCGGTCTCGCCGCGATACGCACGGTCGCCGAGGCCCGCGAGCTGCGTGGGCGCGAGACGGATGTGGATGCGGCCGGTCGCGCGGTTGAACCACAGGCCCGGTCCGCCATAGACCGGGCTCTCGCGCATCTCCTTCTTGCCGCCAGCCCACAGCTCGTTCGACGCGCGCAGGTCCTCCAAGATGCGGTAGCCATGCAGTGGCAGGAGCGAGTCGGCGAAGCAGCCGAGCGCCAGCGGTCGTTCCTCCTCGATGCCCCACATGGGCTCCCACGACGCGGGGAGAAACTGCGTCGGCACCTTGCGGTCATCGGCGTGCAGGTAAGTCTTCGCCGAAACGAACTCGCCCGGCGCGCCGCTCGATATCGGCTCCCAGCTCGTCGCCGGGCTGTCGTGGAACTCGCGCAGGCCGCCGTCAATCACCGCCAGCTCGCCCGGATAGGATGCAATGGTGACCGGCGCGTTCGTCGTGCCGGAACGCGTGAGGGCGACCTTCTCGTAGTAGGTGCCGCCGCGCAGGTAGAGCGTGTCACCCGGCTGCAACTGCCGGGTCGCGTGGGCGAGCGACTTCCACGGTGCGCCCTCGGTGCCGGTGCCTGCATCGTTGCCGCGAGTGGCGTCCACGAAACGCTTCGGACCGGTGGCGAGCGGGGCCTTCACCGGCTGGGGCAACGGGCGCAGCGGTGCGTGGGAGCGGTAGGTCTGCGCGGACGCGCTGCTGACCAGCGCGGCGCATACGGTGGAGAGCACAAGGAAGAGGACGGGTTTCATGGGTGCATGAGTTGGCGGGCGCTGGGTCGAAAACGTAGAAGCTTGGACGCACCTCAGCCAGCAAACTCTGGCCCAAATCACCCGGCCCTGCGGCGGCGCGCGGCATTCATGCCGCTTCAGCGGGCAGAGTTCTTTGGCATCCTCACGCCCTCCCGCGTCCGGATGCTGAAGCGACGTGAACGTCGCGGTCCGCCTGCGCCCGGCCCCTCAGTCTCGCGGCCCGTAGTCGGCAGCATGTCGGCCAACTTATGCCAAGTGAGAATGAAATCCGACAGCATGTGGCACTATCATCGGACGCACCTTTTCCCCTCACCCCAGCCCTCTCCCCTGGGGAGAGGGGCCACGCAGTCAGCCATGCGTAAAAGCCAGTTCACCGGAATTCGAGGGCTCCGTGACAGGCGCGGAGCCGAACGCACAGGAGTATCCAAGCGACGTCGTCGCTTTCCCCCTCTCCCCAGGGGAGAGGGCCGGGGTGAGGGGGAAGCGCGCGCCGAACACCACGCCCATGCTGACAGCCGATCTGGGGAGTTGGTATTGCCCGGAACGATGCAATTGGCGGCGCGCGGCATTCATGCCGCTTCAGCGCAGGGAGTTCTTTGACATCCTCACGCGATCCCACGTCTGGACGGTGAAGCGACGTGAACGTCGCGGTCCGTCTGCACTCGTCTCACTCCCTCGGCCCGTAGTGCGGCAACTTATCACCCAGTTCAAACGCGCCCAGGTCCGGCGCGCTGCCGGTGAAGCCATCCGTGAAGTTCGGCAGCGCCAGGCCGGTGTCCACCGCGCGCGAGCCGGCGCGCAGCCGCAGGTCCATCGGCGGCAGCGGGACATTCGTGCCGGTCGGGGTCGCCGCCTGCTGGAAGACGCCCGGTTCCGTCAGCACGCCGTGCCGCTCGAAGCCGGTGTATTGCGTGAACTCAGCCAGACCGGTGAAGGAACCTTCCAGCGAAGGCTGGCTCCCGGTGGGCACCCGTGTTTCCTTCGCATAGCGCCACCAGATCGGCCGCGCCGCCGTCGACTTGAAGAAATGCCAGCCGTTGTAATCCAGGCGCGTGGTCTCCGGCGTTCCCGTGCCCGTCCAGATCACGCCCGGGCCGCCGTCCGTGCCGAGGAAGAGGTTGTTGTGGAGCTGCGAGTTCTGCCAGCCCGGCGCCATCTGGCCCGCCGAGCCATGCGCAAGGAAGGTGTTGTTGAAGATCAGCAGGCCGGACGGCTGGAGGCTGGGCTTGAGCGGGGCCCGCGTGGAGTTGAACACCACATTGCGGAAGACATACGCCGGCCCGCCATAGACCGGCTGCGCGCTGATGCCCATGAAGCAGTTCCAGATGCGGTTGCGGAACACGCGGAGGTTGTGCACGGCGTAATCCATTTCGATGCCGTCGTCGCCGCTCGCGGAGATGTCGTTGTTGTGGAAGTCCATGGCCGCGTTCTGCAGTTCGTGCTCGGCGGGCGGGCGGCGGCCATACACGTCCACGCCGTCCCAGTAGCCGTTGATGCTGTTGAAGCACACCACATGGCCCTGCCCGGAGAGCCAGAGCGCATGGCTGTCGTTCTCCTGGCCGGTGCGCGGATGCCACTTCGGGTGCGGGCCAACAAACACGTTGTCCGCGATGTAGAAGTCCCGGCACGCGGGGTTCAGGGCGAAGACGCCGTAAGCCATGCCATCAAACCGGCAGCGCCGCACGACCAGCCCGGTGCCGCCGCGTTCCCGGCCGGCGTAGAGGGCATGGTCCGCGCCGCGCAGCGTCACGCCCTCGAAGTGGTGATGATGCGCCCCCTGCGTGTCGAAGAGCCGCAGCGCCCCGCGCCCGTCAAAGACCGCCTCCCCGTCGCCCGCGGCGCGGATCACGATGGGCTTCGCCGCCGTGGCGGGCCGGGCCAGCACGTAGTCCGTGCGGTCCTGCTTCGTCGCCACCGTATAGACCCCGGCGTGCATCAGCAGGATGTCGCCCGGCTCGGCGGTCGCATAGGCCGCCATCAAGTCCTCAAAGGCCGGAGTCTGGCGGGGACCGCTGTGCCCGGCGGGATAGACGTGCAGGGTGCGGCCGCCCGCGAAGGCCCGGGGCACCGGCCGCGTGCGGGCCGAGACCAGCTTCTCCACTGGCGCGCCGGCCGGGCTGGTCAACGCGAGCTTCACCTCGTATTCCGTGTCCGGCTCCAGGTCCACGACGCTCCCGGCGAAGACGTTGGGCGTGGTCCAGACCACCGCTGCGCGTTCCTTCTCCGGCAGGCCCCCGGCCACCACCTCGCCATTCGAGCGCAGGAGCGGCAAGCCCTCGCGCCACGCCCCGGCACCCCGGGCGCGATACTGCACCCGCACCGTGGCGGTGCGATTGCTGTCCCCGCTCACATACCAGCGGAAGCCGAGGCAGTTGAGCGTAGGCCGCTCGGTGAAGAATTCGCCCGGGGTCAGCGGGTCCGCCGCCGGGGCGGCACCGGTGGCCGCCCGGCCGGCCAGGCAGACGGCGAGCAACGCGAAACAACGCAAGGATTTCATGGGGCATTGGTTTAACAGCTTCGCCGCGCGAGTCCACGCGGAACCGTCCGGGAGAGTTTCACCACGGAGGCAGGAGGGTCACAGAGAGGGACGGAGAGGCTTTCTGGCGTGAAGGGGACACTCCTGTCCCCTTTCAGGCAAGGCGGCCACGACTTGATGGACGGGCAAATAGGGGACAGGAGTGTCCCCTTCACGCCCGCAGGCGCGCAGAACTGGCGGCCAAGGCAGGGCACTATGAGTTGAACCCGAATTCGGAAGAGAGAACCGCGAATAGCGCGGATGATGCGGATAAAGAATATTGCACTAGGAAGCCCCTGGTTGAATTCGTTCCCGACCGGGGAATGGCAAAGCCTTTTTTCATCCGCGTCATCCGCGTCATCCGCGGTTTCAATTCCGGCCTGATTTTTGGCCACAGAGACGCGATGAACACAGAGAGAACAGGGACGAGAGAACTCAGAAGGTTCCCGCAGATTCAGGACGGCCACAGATGTTTTTCTCATCTGTGGCGGCCCTGAATCCGCGGGAAATCTGCTGCGGTTTCTGGTTGGTGCGGTGGCGGGACACAGAACGGCAACCATGGCAAATCTCTGTGCTCATCCTGTCTCTGTGGTCCAATGGCAGGTTAAGTCGCGTCAGCTCGCGTTCCATCCCCCTCTCCGCCTCGATTGGGGAGAGGGGTTGGGGTGAGGTGTCGATTTCTCCCCTCCCGATTTCGCGTCAATTCGCGTGTTTCGCGGGCACCCTTCCCAGCGCCCGTCTTAGAGCCTGTCTGAAAACTGGGAGGGGTCCTGTTTTTGTGGGAAAGGCCAGATGGCAAGGCGCGACGACGGAGGATACCCGCAGCGGTCTCTGACGGAGGAGCAACGCCGCCAGATGGCCTTGCCCACGAAAACCCTCCGGGCGGCGCGGGCTTTTGGCGCTGGCCTGCGTTGGCTCGACCATCACAGCCCGCTGCGGGGATGCTCCGGTCTCGCCGCCTTGGCCAGCACCAAAATCCCGCACCGCAGGACCCCTTCCAGTTTTCAGACAGGCTCTTAGCCTCGCCACTAGCCGCGCCTCCTCCGCCGTTCTGCGTTCCGACTGCCGCGTTGCGCGCCCAACCTCCCCTCTCCGCCTTGATCGGGGAGAGGGGCTGGGGCGAGGTGTCGAGCGGTCCATTTGCTTCCTCGTGGCCCAGCGCAGGCTGTGCTCCCAGATGCGCAGCACCCGCCAGCCGGCCCGGCGCAGCGAGCGCGTCACCCGGCGGTCCCGGGCCTGGTTCCGCGCGAGCTTCGCGCGCCAGAAGGCCGCGTTCCCCTTCGGCTGCGTGGCGTGCTGCGGACACGCGTGCCAGAAACACCCGTCCACAAACACCGCCACCCGCAGCTTGGGGAACACGAAGTCCGGGCGGACGGAGAAAACGCGGAGGGCGGAACGCGGAACGCGGGGTGAACTCCCGGCCTTGCGGACGCCTCCGCCTTTCCGCACTCCGCGTTCCGCGTTCCGAAGTTGCATGTGCCTGCGCCACCCCGTGATGCCCTGCGCGCGGAACACCCGGACCAGCGCCAGCTCCGTGTCCCGGTTCCCCCGCGACCGGATGCGCGCCATCACCGCCGACCGCTTGGCCTTGGTGAAAATGTCAGGCATGATGACTGGACGCGAATTCCGCGAATTTTCGCGAATTCAATTCGCGCCTTCCCCCTGCGCAGCGCTCGAACGGTAGCCGCCGACGTGAGTCGGCTCAAACCTCCTCCCGAAATGAGATGGAGCGGACTCACGTCTGCTGCTACAGGGGGAATCAGGGTGCCGAAGCCAAGCAAATTGGTTTGAGCGGAAGTTCCACGCTGGGCGCAAGCTTTTGAGCAAGCTTCAAGGCATCAGAATAAGTGTCGCGGTCGGCTATGTGTTCCGACAATCCATCGTAGCCTACGCCATACAGTGCAAAATACGGTGGCCCGAATTCCTCATCGAACGGGTCATCGTCAACCGTGAACGGAATCGCGCCACCTCCATCAATGTCATCGCGCATGGTTTGAATCCGGAGCGCTTGAAATTCCGATCCCAAAATCGGGTTGGGTGCGCGGACATCGATAGGAACGCGAAGCTTGTCGTCGGCATGGATTGGCAACCGCAGTCGCAGCGCCACTCGAAGACAATCGGAGGCATTGAACTCAACCGCTGAGCTTGGACGAATGCAGGCCAAACATGCGTCGCCGAATTTGTCTTCCAAAAGATACGGCCAGACGTCGTTCAACTCCTCGAACGCGACATGGGTGCAAGCCCATGCCTCGAACAGATTGGCGACACGCATCATCTCCCGCATGAACTCATCCATGCCGTTGTAGGAATCGCTGAGGTTTAATTGTGGGTCCGTTGCCGCGCTTTTGAGGCAAGCCTCCCGCAGCGACAGGGCGCACGCGAAGACTGCAGCGGAGTCGAGAGATTCGGGGTCGAGCTCAGATTTATTGGCCATAGTTCGACGGAACTACCTGGCCAGGTTTCGCTTTGGTGGCAAGCGCTTTCTCGCTTCGCTCGCAGCCGGGAGCCTGGCACTCTGGGCGCATGTCCGCTGGAAGACGATGGAGACGCGACGAGTTGCTCGTCGCCTTGAACCTCTACCACAAGCTAACTTTTGGTCAGCTTCACGCGCGGCAGCCGGCGATTGTAGCGCTGGCCGCAAAGCTCGAACGCAGCACGAACAGCCTCGCGATGAAGCTCTGTAACTTTGCTTCGCTCGATCCGGCTTTGAAATTGCGGGGCATCCGAGGCCTGGAAGGTGCCAGCGCCCTCGACCGGACGGTGTGGGGCGAGTTTCACGCCAATCTCAACGAGACCGTGCCGGCGAGTGAAGAAGCGCTGCGCGTGTTGTTTGGCGTGGACGAGGGCAGTGAGCTTGAAGTGCTGCCGAAGGAAGGCATCCGTGTGCACAGACGCCCGCCGGCTGGCCCGACTGAAACGACCGCGAGCGTAAAGCTGCGCCGTGGACAGGAGTATTTTCGGGATGCGGTGCTGAACAACTTTGGCGGTCGTTGTGGAGTCACCGGCTTGGCGGTCCGCGAACTGTTGGTCGCATCGCACATTCTCCCGTGGGGCGCTCACCCTGCCGAGCGGTTGAATGTGCGGAACGGACTTTGTCTCTCACGGCTTCACGACGGGGCGTTTGACCGTGGTTTGATCGCTTTCGATGACGATCTGCGGCTCCTGCTGTCGCCAAAGCTGAAGGCCGAGCTTTCACAGCGCGCGGTGGCCGAAAGCTTCGGAGCTTATGTGGGCGAACCGCTCCAGTTGCCGGATGACTCAGCGCTCCCGGACTTCACTTTCCTAGCGGAGCATCGGACCAATATCTTTCGCAGCAGATAGAACGTCGTTTCCTCGCGGAGCGGCTCCGCAGGGGACGGGGTGAGGAGGCGGATTGGCTGCGCGTCTGGTTTCGGGTCCGCCTCCTCACGTCGGCGGCTACGGGGCTTGGCTTTCCCCTTCACGCGACCACCCCTTGGCAGAGGTCCGCGGTCGTAAAGCCCAGGGCCTTGGCTAGCCGGGCGACGTTCTTGATGCCCGGGTTCCGCAGGCCGCGCTCAATGCCCGAGATGTAGGTGGGGTCCAGCCCGGCCTTTTCGGCGAGCTTCTCCTGGGTCAGTTCCTTCGCCTCCCGGCGGCGGCGGACGGTTTGCCCCAGGGCGGCCAGGACGGGATCACGTTTCGGCATGACTGATAGTCCATGCCTTCACACGGGAAAGGTCTATGGACTATCAGCCAGGTTGGGAGCGGAGGAGGCCCTCCTTCGCCGGGGCGCTACGGTGGGCGGGCCCGCACGCTTCGCGTTCGGGGCGGAGTGGGAAGGGAGACTGACGCGAATTACGCGAATGGGCGCGAATGGGAATTTTGAATTCGTGATAATTGGCGTAATTCGCGTCAACTCTTCCTGTCCGGCTGGATGCGGAGGGAGGAGCGGGAAATCGACACCTCTCTCCAGCCCTCTCCCCGATCGAGGCGGAGAGGGAGAAGATCTTGAGCTCGTTGCGTCCGGGTGCTCAGGCTGAATCCGTGTGCATCCGTGGTTGCGGGGATTTCGACCCTCCTTCGCCGGGGCGCTACGGAGGGCGGGGGCCGGGCCGTTTATTTGCGCCACGCCAATGCGGGGAGTTGGGGGAGGTGCGAGGGTGAGGGGCATGAGGCTCAGCCCAAAGTCCAAAGTCCAAGGTCCAAGGTCCAAGGTCGGGGTGGCGTTTTTGCGAAACGAAGCCATTCGAGCGGGAGATGGTCATCCCAAACTGGAGAGGGTCAGAAACATGGAGTCAGAAAAGTGCAAAACGAAGCCATTTGGGGAGAAGAAGGGATTGGCACCGCAGAGGCGGGACAAACGCAGAGCGGGAAACCACGAATGAACACTAATGGACACGAAGACAAAGGCCGAAGGCCAAGGTCCAAGGTCCAAAGTCCAAAGTCCAAGGTCGGTGGTCCGAGGTCGGAGGTCCGAGGTCGGGGTAGTGTTTTTGCGAAACGAAGCCATTCGTGTGGGAGGGGACAGCCGTTATTCCAAACCGCTGAAGGTCAGAAAGATGGGGTCAGAAAAATGCGAAACGAAGCCATTTGGGGAGAAGAAGGGATTGCCACCGCAGAGGCGGGAGTGCTCAGGCTGAATCCGTGTCCATCCGTGTGCATCCGTGGTTGAACAGGAATTACGATCCTCCTTCGCCAAGGCGCTACGCAGGGCGGGCCAGCTCAGAAGCGCAGGACCTGGAACTCGGCGTCGAACCACAGGCCGTTGAACTCAAACTGGAGGCGGGGCGGGTCGAACTCGCCGGCGAACCAAGTCACGTCGTTGCGCGCCTGCACCAGGCCGCAGAGTTCCTCGAACATCTCGGGGTCCAGGGCCAGCAGGGAGTAGCGGTCCGTGCGCAGTTCGGCCTTCTTCATCGCGGCGCGGAGGTGCTCAGCCTCGGCGGGGGAGCGCTTCACCACCCAGATCTCGGCGTCGTGGCATTTCACGGCCAGCTTGTGGAGCTTGGCGACGGAGCACTCGCCGCACTCGACCCACAGCGCGGGGCGCAGGGTGTAGTCGAGCTGCACGATGTCGGGGATGAAGGGGATGTCGTCCTGGTGGAGGTTGGATTCCATGGCCAGGCGGGGCCGCCAGAAGATGAGGAAGGCCAGGAGCTTGAGGGTGACGTGCGCGATGGTCTCGGTCTCGTGCTGCGCGATGAGAATCTTGCGCGGCAGGTCCGCCCGCCGCCGGTCTTCGGTGGCCAGATTGAAAGAGTATTTGGCGCTCATGCGAGCCGCGACGGGGTAAAAACCGTCAACCGACCGGGCAGTGTGGGCTATCTGCGGATCAACGTCAGGCGCAAAAAGTGGGGATGGGCCGGGCGGGGTGCATCTGGACACTGCGCCCGAAGCCGGGCCGGCGCGGACGCCGGCGACACAGCCCGCGGGACGCGGGCGCTACGTAGCGCCGGGACGTGGTGCGCCGTGCCGGGACATGGCGCCTCTCCCGGCTTGTCACCGTCACGCGCTTCCCTACACTCCCGCGCATGAAAGCACTTTCCATCGCCCGGCTGTGCGCTGCCTTTGCGCTCGCCGCCGGTTCCTTCTCCGCCACCGCCGCCGAGGGCAGGAGCGGCGTCGCGCTCAAGCTCGTGGTCACGAACCTCACCGCGCCCTCGGTGCTCACGGACTTCGATGGCAAGCGCGTGCTGGTGGCGGAGCAGGTCGGGCCGGTGCACTTGATGACGCCGGACGGGAAGCTCAAGCCGTTCGCCGACTTCACCAAGAAGCTGAAGATCAACTTCGGCAAGTTCGATGAGCGCGGCGTGCTGGGCCTGGCACTGCACCCGAAGTTCGCCAGCAACCACAAGTTCTACGTGTGCTACAGTGCGGAGAAGCGGGCGACCGCGCCGGCGGCCTGGGACCACACGATCAACATCTCCGAGTTCACCGCGCAGGGCGACACGGCGGACCTCGGCACGGAGCGCATCCTGCTCCAGGTGGATCATCCTTACTTCAATCACAATGGCGGGCGCATCGCCTTCGGTCCCGACGGCTTCCTCTACATCGGCTTCGGCGACGGCGGGCACAAGAACGACATCAACAAGGAAGATGCCGACAAGGCGCGCGGCCCGCATGGGAACGGCCAGGATCTCAACACGTTGCTGGCGAAGATTGTGCGCATCGACGTGGACAAGCCGGCGGCGGGCAAGAATTACGGCATCCCACAGGACAATCCGTTCGCCAAGGGCGGCGGCCTGCCGGAGATTTACGCGTGGGGCATCCGCAACCCGTGGGGCATGACCTTTGATCGGGGCGGCAAGCACGAGCTGTTTGAAGTCGAGGTCGGCCAGAGCCGCTGGGAAGAGGTGAACATCATCGTCAAGGGCGGCAACTACGGGTGGAACCTGCGCGAGGGCGCGGAGTGGTTCAATCCGAAGAAGGAACTGACCCCGCTGGAGAAGCCTTACTTCGATCCCGGCAGCGCGAAGTTCGTGGACCCGATCCTCGCCTATGGCAACCTGGCCGGCTTCCCCACGGACGGCAAAGGCCGGAGCGTCACCGGCGGCTACGTCTATCGGGGCAAGGCCCTCCCGCATCTGGTGGGCAAATACATCTTCGCCGACTGGTCGAAGAACATGGGCCTGCCGCAGGGCGTGCTTTTCGTCGCCTCCAAGGGGACCGATGGCAAGTGGACGCTCGACACGCTCGAGCCTGAGTCGCACACCGGCCAGGGCATCGGGGCCTATGTCTGGGCGTTTGGCGAGGATCATGAAGGCGAACTCTACGTGCTGACCAACCAGACCGGCGCGCTGGGCAGCGGCTCCGGCAAGATCTGGAAGCTGGTGAAGGCGGGGAATTGAGCGGTTGCCCCGGGCGACATTTTCGTTTTGCGGTCGTCCGGGCTTCGCCTAGCCTTGGGCCATGTTCAAGCCGACCGACCTCTTCGACCTGACGCAGACGGAGCACGCCGCGCTCTTCGATGGCTGCGAGTTTGCCTGGGATGCGCTCAAAGGGCTGAAGGCCTACATCGAGGCGCATGTCCGGCCGCTCGAAGCGCACGCCTTCGGGCCGGGCGTCTCGATCGGGAAGCGCGTGATCATTGGTGAAGGCACCGTCATCGAGGAGGGGGTGATGATCAAGGGGCCGGCGATCATCGGCCGGAACTGCGAGATCCGCCACGGGGCCTACATCCGCGACCATGTCCTGATCGGCGACGGGTGCGTGATCGGCAATTCCTGCGAACTGAAGCACAGCCTGGTTTTTAACGGCTGCCAGGTGGCGCACTTCAACTACGTCGGTGACTCGATACTTGGTTACAAGGCCCACCTGGGCGCCGGGGTCATCCTCTCCAATCTCAAGTCGCTCCCGGGCAACGTCACGGTCGAGGTGGATGGCCGGCCGCACGACACCGGCCTGCGGAAGTTCGGGGCCATGCTCGCGGACAAGGCGGACATCGGCTGCAACTCGGTCCTGAACCCCGGCAGCGTCATCGGTCGTGGCACCCTGATGTATCCGTTGACGAACTGGCGCGGGGTGGTGGGCCCCAACCGCATTGTGAAGAACAAGGCGGCGGTGGAGGTCGTCGAGCGCCGGTCCAAATAAGCTGACAGTAGTCTACATCGCCCGCTTGACTCGGCCGAAGTTGCTACTAACCTGCGTAACAACATGCCCGGCCCATGCAGTCACGCCTGACCAGAGCCTTCACGCTGATCGAGTTGCTGGTGGTCATCGGCATCATCGGCATACTGGCGTCGCTCACCGTGGGCGGGCTCGCGCAGGCCAAGGCGCGGGCGCATCGCATCACCTGCCTGAACAACCAGCGGCAGCTGCTGGAGGTCTGGCACAAGTATGCCGGGGACAATGACGACCGGCTGGTGGTGAACTCCAACCCGCTGGCCAGCGCCGCCCCCGTGACGACGAACATTCCCTGGGCCTCGGGCGGCACGCATCAGTTCTACGACACCGTCACGAACGAGGTCTTTCTGACCAATCCCGGATTCTCTGCTTTCGCCTACGCCAATTTCAACCCGCGCATCTACCGATGCGGAGCGGTGAAGCACAACATCCAAGGCGTGTCCATGACGCGGCATTACAGCATGAATCCCTACATGGGTTCACAGGGCGGAGGCTTCACCGCCCCCACCGGCTTCGAGCGTTACCGCCGGATGAATGACATCACGCAGCCCTCCGAGCGGCTGGTCTTCGCCGAGATGAACCCCTACATCATCTGCACCACCGCCGTGCGCATCAACACCATGACCGCCGCTGCGGATGGCACGATCAACAGCGGGGATTTCGCCACCCTCCCCGGCTTCCCCCATGGCAATGTCACCATGGTGGGCTATGCCGACGGCCGGGTGGAGCCGCAGAAAATGTTGACGCCCGAGATGGACCACGTCTGGCCGGTGCCATGGCTCGCGGACCACACGGGCCTGCATGCGCCGGACAACGCGGACTTCCTCTGGTTTGCCAACCACATGACCCACGGGCTATGAGGCCACCACACCTCCAACCGGTCACTCGCACCGGGCACGCCTTCGCGCTGCCTGAGCTGCTTATGGTCGTCGCCATCCTGGGCATCATCGCCTCCTTGATGGTGAGCGGCCTCAACAGCGCCAAGGCCCGCGCGCAGCGGGTCGAATGCGCCAGCAACCTCCGGCAGATCATGCTGGCCTGGCAAAAACACTACACCGACAACGATGATCAACTGGTGGTCAACTACCGGCCCCAGTCTGCGGCCAATGTGCCCCCGGCACCCTGGGTCTCGGGCGACTACCACTACTCCTACGACAGCGTCACCAACTTCACCTATCTGACCGATCCGAAGCTCGCCGCCTTCGCCGGCACCATCCCCAACACCCGGGTTTACCGCTGTCCCTCGGCCCGGCAGTTGATCCAGGGCAAGCCGCTCACTCGCAGCTACGGGCTGAACCAATACATGGGGGCGGGGAGCCAGAGTTCGGCCCTGCCGGGCTACACGGCCTTCACGCGCGTCCACGATGTCATTCCGCCCGCCCAGATGTTCACGTTTCTGGAGCTGAATCCGAACACCATCTGCACCAGCATGGTGCGGGTGCCGATGGACACGAACGCGGCCACGGGCTACTTCCATCTGCCGTCCTCCGCGCATGGCGGACGCGTGGCGGTGGCGTTTGCGGACGGCCACATCGACGCCTACGCCCTCCGGGACAAGGACAGCTACCGCACCTACCAGGTGGACTGGCTGCCCGATCACGACATCGCCATGACCAACGCGGACGTGCTGGCCATCCGCGAGATGGCCAGCTACCCTAAATAACCTGATCTGCCTGTCGCATGCAAAAGGTGCTTTTCTCCCTGTTCGTCGGTGTCGGCTACGCGCTCCGTTCGTTGAAGCATCCGGCCACCTGGGGTGTCATCGCGGTGGTGGGTGGCTTGTGGTGGTGGTCCCACCACCGCGCCGAAGCGGCCAAGGTGGTGCACCATGTCCCGCCCATCGAATTCAAGCCGCTGCCGCCCCCGACTGCCCAGCCTCCAGCGGACGGAAGCGCCCCTCCTGTGGCGGTAAACGCCTCGGCTCCGGGCGAGGCGGAGGACTCAACCGAGACCGACCCCGAGAAGCGCCCGGTCATGTCCTCCCGCGATCTCGAAGTGGCCGTGGGCCGTTTCCACAAGGACAACCTGCGCCTGCCCAAGGACGCGGATGAGCTGATCGAGAAGAAATACCTCGTCGGCGTGCCTCCCGCACCGGCGGGGAAGCATTACGTGCTGGATCTCTCGCCCATCAAGATGCGGCTGGTGAGCAAGTAGGCTGCCCGGTGCAATGCCGCCTGAATCCCACCCCACCGGATCAGGAGGTGCGCATGGTTTCGCCTTTGCCGCTCTGCTGATAGGCGCTTCGGCCATTCCGGGTTTCCAAGTCTGGCCCGTCCCGTGGGTGGTCGCGTTGGTGGCCTATTTCCTCATCGTCGCGCTGGTGCCTTCGCTGAGGGCCACTGCTGTCCGAATACGGTTTGGCCGGCTGACACCGGTGGCCTTGGCGGCGACCGCGGTGATTGCGATTCTGTCCTGGGTGGTGCTCGCTTCTTTTCAGCGGATCGCGCATCCCGACCTGCAAGGCTATCGGAACCTTCTGCCCGTTCGGACCATGGGTGGAATCGTCGCGGCCGGGATCCTCTTCTCCACGCTCAATGCCCTGCTCGAAGAAATCGCGTTCCGGTTTGTGCTGTTTGAGGCTGTCGAACGGGAGCGCGGCGCCCGCGCGGCGGTGGTGGTCACGGCGGCGCTGTTTGGCCTCGGGCACCTGCACGGCTACCCGCCGGGAGTGGTGGGTGCGCTGCTGGCTGGTGTCTTTGGGCTCGCGCTGGGGTGGTTGCGCGTCTTCACCGGCGGGATCGGGCTGCCTGTAGCCGCCCACATCGCCGCTGATGCCACGATCTATACGATCGTGGCCGGTTCTGGCGTGTGGTCAGACTGACCTCGTGCGCGTGCCAGGGATGGCGCGCCCCTCACTTGCCCTTCGCTGGCGGCAAGCTGATGGAGGCCTTGAACTCAGGCGTCAGCAGGACGCCCGGCCATCCCGGAATCTGGCGCACGCCCTTCTCGTCATAACGAACGATCCGGGTCGTTTGCAACACCGTGTTGTTTCGGGCGATCAACTGTCCGAACTCGGTGTCGGACTGGCTAAATCCCTTGGAACGCAGGTAGATGAAAGATCGCGGGCTGCGCTGAAGCTCGGCGATGAGCCGCTCAAGCACCTGCTTGTCCTGCTCCGGCTCGGAAGCGCGGGCCGCCGGAGCTGGTTTCTCGGCCGCCGTGGCAGCGCCCGCGCCCAACAGCAGCGGGGCCACCAGCAGTAGTCGGACTACGAGCCGTTTGATCGGCGCGACGGTGACTGGCCGGACACGGGACGTGGAGAAGGGAAAGTGGTTCATGGCCCTTGGTTGACGGTCCAGGCAAAAATGGTCAAGCCAAAACCCAGCGCAAGCGACGGAGCGCGGGTCTGTGACCCGCAGCAACGCCCGATCAGCCGAAAGGCCACAAACAACCGCCGCCGCTCACCCCCGCCCCGCCGCTGCGGCGAAGGGCTTGAGTTCCTGCATCAGCTTCGCGAAGCCTTCCAGCGTGAGCTGCTGCGCGCCGTCGCTCCAGGCTTCCGCCGGGTTCGGATGCACCTCGATGAGCAGCGCGTCCGCACCCATCGCCGCCGCGCCCTTGCACATGGCCACCACGAGGTCCGCGCGGCCCGCGCCCTGGCTCGGATCAATCACGATCGGACTGTGCGACTCCTTCTTGATGATGGGGATGGTCGAGAGGTCCAGCGTGTTGCGCGTGTAAGTCTCGAACGTGCGGATACCGCGCTCGCAGAACATCAGGCCGGGATTGTTGTTCGAGAGGATGTATTCCCCCG
>CAZOCL010000092.1:0-19050 GCA_964578245.1 uncultured Klebsiella sp.
TCCCTCTCCTCCATGGAATGGAGGAGAGGGCCGGGGAGAGGAGGTGCGTTACGTCAAATTAAGTCGAAGCATTGTCGAGGCTCCCCTCTCCCCATCCCTCTCCCCGCTCCTGCGTCGCGGGGCGAGGGGGTTCATTTCCCGTGGTTCGAACGCCTTCCGTCAGTGCAAGTCAGTGCTGGTCAGTGGTTCAAACCAGTTTGCCAATGAACGCTGAATTGCTTGCCATCCTCCGCTGCCCGGAGACGCGGCAGACGCTCGCTGTCGCCGAACCTGCATTGGTGGAGCGGCTCAATGTGCAGGTGACCGCTGGCGCGCTGCGCAATGCGGCGGGCCAGCCGGTCACGACGCGACTGGACGGTGGGCTGGTGCGTGCGGATGGCAAGGCGCTTTACCCCGTGCGGAACAACGTGCCGGTGCTGCTCGTGGATGAGGCGATCAGGCTACCCGCGCCTACGTGAAGGGGACACTCCTGTCCCCTTTCAGGCACCGCTCCGGCCCATGCAGTTGAAAGGGTAAAGGGGACAGGAGTGTCCCCTTCACGGACTACTTCGTCAGCTCGGCGAGCTTGGGCGTGATCGCGTCGGCCCAGATCTGGTAGCCGGCCTTCGAGAGGTGGAGGAAGTCGGGCATGATGTCCTTAGTCAGGGTGCCTTCCGCCGCGAGGAACTTCCCGCCGATGTCGAGGTAGTGGACGCTCTTGCCGTTGTCGAGCTTGGCGAGGGTCTCGTTGACCTTCGTGAGCTTCTCGCGCTGCGGGTTGGGCTTCTCGCCACGCGGGAAGACCGCGAGGAGGAGCACCTTCGTGCCCGGGGACTTCTCATGAATGGTGTTGACGATCTTGGTCACGCCCTTGGCGATGCCATCCGCGTCATCGGAGCCGGAGTTGTTGGTGCCGATCATCAGCACGACCGCCTTGGGCTTGATGCCGTCGAACTCGCCGTTGGTGATACGCCAGAGGACGTGCTGGGTGCGGTCACCACCGATGCCAAAGTTCGCGGTCTTGTAGGCGGCGAAGCTCTTTTCCCAGACTTCCTTGCCATTGCCACGCCAGCCGGCCGTGATGGAATCACCGAGGAAGAGCACGTCCACGCCGCCAGCCTTGGCGGTGGCCACGTAGCCCTCGTGGGTCTTCAGGAAGCCGGCGTCCGGCTCGCCATCGCGGAACTTGGGCGCGGCGACGTCGGGGGCCTGAACGGGGTTGGGCTTGGTGGGCTTGGCGTCCTTCTTCGCGTCTGGTTTCGCGTCTTTCTTGGCATCGGGTTTGGCGTCGGTCTTGGCCTGGGCGAAGAGCGGCGCGGGCGAGGCGAGGAGGGTGGCGAGGGCGAGGGTGGAAAGGAAGGCGGTGCGTTTCATTGGTTGGTTGCGTGTTCTTAGAACGAGCGGTTTGGACGGGGTGGCGCGGCGGATGTTCAACCCCCGGTAGGGTGAGACTCCGTCGAACCCCATTTCGAGCGGAGCGAGGCGAGCAAAGCGAGTATCTCGACTGGACGTGAACTGAGATGCTCGCTGCGCTCGCGCCGACCCCGTCGGCAAATGGGGTTCGACAGAGTCTCACCCTACCGGGGTTGGAGGCACCCTCAGACTCACGGATGCACCGGGTTTAGTGGGGCAGGCGTCCCGCCTGTCTCAGCGGGCATCCTGCCCGCGAGCGTAATTTCAACATCAACGCGGGCGAGATGCCCGGTGAGGCAGGCTGGAAGCCTGCCCCACTATGATTCCGGTTCCTCGGGCAGCACGACCCACAGCTCGCCTTCCACTTCCACGACACGGAGTGCCTTCAAGCTGAGCCCACCGCACGGCCCGTGGATGCACCGGCCATTCAGGGGTTCATAGATCGCACCATGGGTGCGGCAGATGAAGAACTCGCCGTCGGTGGTGAAGAAGTCGTTGTCATCGTCGAGCGGCATGGGGATGTGCCGGCAGGCGTTTTCGTAGGCGACCAGATGCCCGCGCACATTCGCCGCGAAGCCCTCGCGCCGGATGCCCTCGTGGGTGAAGACGAATTTGAGCGTCTTCCCGGGCGGGAGATCGGCGACGGGGCAGAGGGGTTGGGAGCGGGTCAAGACGTGTTGCGTGTTGCGTGACTATGGCCGGGTGCGCTCGGACGAATTCACGCACACGGAACCCGCAGCACGCGGCGGCTTTGGGTCAGAGGCGGGCAATCAACAGTTCGCGCTGAAAGATAATCTCCTTCGGCAGGTGCGAGTAGAGCTTGATGAAGAGCTCGTCCTGCTGGAGCACTTCGCGCCGCCATTCCTCGATGTCCGTGCTCTGGGCCTGCTCCAGCCGTTCGGCGTTGAAGCCTTCGAGGCCGTCCAGATCGAAATCCTGCGCGCTGGGCACCCAGCCGAGGAGCGCTTCGTTGGCGTTCGCGTCGCCACGGCAGCGGTCCACGATCCATTTGAGCACGCGCATGTTCTCGCTGTAACCGGGCCAGAGGAATTTGCCGTCGGCGTCCTTGCGGAACCAGTTCACGTTGAAGATGCGCGGGGGATGCTTGATGAGGCGGCGCATGAAGAGCCAGTGCCGGAAGTATTCGCCCATGTTGTAGCCGCAGAAGGGCAGCATGGCCATCGGGTCGCGGCGCACCTGGCCCACCGCGCCGGTCGCGGCGGCGGTCGTCTCCGAGCCGATGGTCGCGCCGACATACACGCCGTGGACCCAGTTGAAGGCCTGATACACGAGCGGCATGGTGTTCGTGCGGCGGCCACCGAAGATGATGGCACTGATGGGCACGCCCGCCGGGTCGTTCGCCTCCGGGGCGAGCATCGGGTTGTTGGTCATCGGCGCGCAGAAACGGCTATTGGGATGCGCGGCCTTTTCCTTTGAGTCGGGCGTCCAGCGCTGGCCGCGCCAGTCCAGGCACTCGGCGGGCGGCGGTTCGTCCTTGCCTTCCCACCACACGTCGCCATCGGCGGTCAGCGCAACGTTTGTGAAGATGGTGTCCTTCCGCATGCACTCCATGGCGTTCGGATTGGACTTGTAGTTCGTCCCCGGCACGACGCCGAAGTAACCCGTCTCCGGGTTGATGGCGTAGAGGCGTCCGTCCGCGCCGGGCTTCATCCACGCGATGTCGTCACCCACCGTCCAGACCTTCCAGCCCTCGAAGCGGCCGGGCGGCTTGAGCATGGCGAAGTTGGTCTTGCCGCACGCGCTGGGGAATGCGCCAGCCACGAAGGTCTTCTTTCCGTCCGGCGTCTCGACGCCGAGGATGAGCATGTGCTCCGCCAGCCAGCCTTCGTTGCGGCCCCAATGCGAGGCGAGCCGGAGTGCCATGCACTTCTTGCCCAGCAGCACGTTGCCGCCGTAATTCGAGCCGACCGAGATGAGGGTGTTCTCTTTGGGAAAGTGCGCGATGTAACGGCGGTCCGGATTCACATCGAGCATCGAGTGGATGCCGCGGGTGAACTGCTCGCTTGTGCCGAGCTGGTCCAGGGCCACGCGTCCCATCCGCGTCATGATGCCCATGCTCAGGACGACATAGATGGAATCGGTCAATTCCACGCCGACCCGCGCCAGTGGTGAGCCAGGCGGTCCCATGAGGAACGGGACCACATACATGGTGCGGCCACGCATAGATCCCTCCAACAGCCCGTTGAGCTTCGCGCGCATCTCGGCGGGCGCGGCCCAGTTGTTCGTCGGCCCGGCTTCTTCCGCCGTGGAGGTGCAGATGAAGGTGCATTGCTCCACGCGCGCCACGTCGTTGGGATTCGAGCGGTGGTAGTGGCAGCCGGGCCACTTCTTCTGATCCAGCGGGATGAGAATGCCACGTGCCACGGCCTCGGCAGTGAAGGTGCGTTTCTCCGCCGCCGAGCCGTCGCACCAATGGATGGTGTCTGGCTGGCAAAGGCGGGTGACTTCCTCCACCCAACGGGCGACGTGGAGATTCTCAGTGTTGCAGGAGCCGGGGAGAGTTGTGTTCATGGGCGCTGAATCCGGCGGGACTTCCAAACCGGAGTAAAAGCATAGCCCAAGGCGCGTCCGGCTCGAAGCCAAATTCCGTCCGCGCGCATGAAAAGAATTGTCCCTGCCGCGCAAGCCCGCTGCTTGACCCGCGCGCATGGGGCGGGTGGCGAGGCGGCTACCGCTTGGGATTCAGCAAGGCGTTCTTCCGCTCATCCGAGAGGGGCGTTTGTTGTATCCAGGCCCGCGCGGCGCGCTCGTCCTGCCGCATCCAGTTGCGGGCGATGTTCTCCATCCGCGAGGTATAGCGCGAGTTCTGGCCCGGCTGCGTGTCAGCGGAGGCATACAGTTCCGTCGCCCACTTGGCGGCGAGGGCTGGCTCCTGATAGGAGGCATAGTCGAGGAACTGCTCCGCGGCTTTCTCCCGTGACTTGCCCGCTGGCAGCGCTTCGAGCCAGCGGCTTGCGCCCTGCGCGTCGTTTTGCGCCCAGCCGGACATCACGCTGCTCATCGCGCTGTCGCGGGTCTGGCCTTCCGGGAACGCGCCAACCCAGGCCGCCGCCGCCGCCGGGTCCTGATACGACCAGGTGCTGACGATGGAAAGCGCCGCGCTGTTCTGCGAACTTCCTGCCGGGAGGGTCGCCACCCACGCGGCCGCCTCCGCCGGAGAGTTTTGCGCCCAGCCCTGGGCGACACTGCGCAGCAGGTTGCCCGAGGTGTCAGTGGTGCCGAGGCTCGCCGCCCACTGGGCGGCGGCTTTCGGATCGTTCTGCGCCCAGGCCGTCGCCACGGAGGAGAGCGCGTTTTTCTGTGCCCCTTCCGAGGGCAGGCTGAGCGCGAAGGCCGCCGCCGCCTGCGGGTCGCTCTGCGCCCAGGTGCTGGCGACATTGCGCAGGGCACCGTCGCGTCCGCCGCCCTCGGGCAACTGCTGCGCCCAGGTCAGCGCGCCCTTCAAATCGTTCACCGCCCAGCGCGAGGCCACCATCCCGAGCGATTCCTGCGACTGGCCCGTCGGCAGCGACTGCGCGAATTCCGCTGCGAGCTTCGGATTGGATTCCGCGAGCTGGCTGACAACATTCTGCGCCGCCTGCCGTTGGCCCTGGCCGGGAGGGAGAGATTTCACCCACTCCGCCGCGCGCTCGGGGTCCTGCTGGGCCCACTGGCTCGCGACATTGCTGAAGAGGTAGCTGTTTTGCGAACCGCTGGAAGGCATCGCCTCCAGCCACGCGGCCGCGGCGGCCGGGTCGCGGTAGCTCATGTTTTGCACGACGCTTTGCAGGGCGTTGTTTCGCGCTTGTCCGGTGGGCATGGCCTGCACCCATTCCAAGGCGGCCTTCGAATCGGTGTTGGCCCACGAGGACGCGATGTTCTGCAGCAGATTGTTCCGCAACTGGCCGGCCGGCAGGCTGTTCACATAGGCTGCCGCCGCCGTCGGGTCGCGCCGGGCCCACTCGGCGCCCAGGGACTGCAACGCCTGGTCCCGCGAACGCACATCGGTCAGACCCTGCGCCCAAGTCAGCGCGGCGTTCAAGTCGGTCTGGGCCCAACTGGAGGCCACGCTGGAGACGGCATCGCGCTGGGTCTGGCCGGTCAGGGTCTGCACGAACTGCGCGGCCGACTGCGGGTTCTGACTGGCCATCTCGGCCAGCACGTTACGCAGGGCGCTGCGTTTCGCGGTGCCATCGGGCAAGGCCTGCGCCCAGCTCAGCGCGCCCGGGAGGTCCTTGGCAGCCCACTGCGAGGCGATGCTTTGCAAGGCCTGATCACGGTCGCGCATGGGCAGCAGCAGGGCCTTCGCGGCGGCACCAGCGGGATCCGTCTGCGCCCAGATATGGAAGATGCTGCTCGCCGCGCTGTAACCGTAGTTGCGGTCGCTACGGACTTGCTGCTGCTGCAACTGGAGTGCGCGCTCGGGGTTGGTCTGGGCGAGTTCTGGCAGGATGGCCGACCAGGCGCGGGTGCGGTCATCCGGGTTCTTCAATTGCTCCAAAGCCGCGATGGCTGCCTCCACATCGCGCCGCGCCCAGCCGGAGAAGACGGCGGCCACGGCGCTTTGCCGCTCGTTCACGCGCGGGAGGGATTGTGCAAAGGCCAGGGCCGCCTCCGGGTCCGTCTCCGCCCAGCGGGGCATGAGCACGCTGATGACGGCATAGAGGTTCCGCTGGTTCGCGGGGGACTTGAGCCGCTCCATCACGGTGGGGATGTCCGCCGGTGCTAGATATTGCGCCGCCTCAAAGATGTTCTGCCCGACGCGCATGTAGTTGGGGTCCACCATGGCCAGGCGCAGCTTCGCGATGATCTCATCCAGCGAACGAGGCGAACTGCTGGCCGGGGAGGCGGGATTGGTGCGGGCGGTCTCCGAGCCGCGCGGTTCCTTGGCGGTCTTCTTGGTGGCCACGGGGCCGGCGGACGCTGATGGCGTCACGTTCTTCGCGGCGGGAGCAGCCGCTGGCGAGGTGCTGCGCCCAGTGACATACCCGCCCGCCAGTCCGACGGACAACATGCAGGCGCCGACAATCCAAGGACGAACTCCAGTGGAAGACATGAGGACATCCTAATCAAATCCCGGATGGCCGCAACCGGAAGGTTGGGGGGCCGGGCGCAAATCAGGGTTTAGGCAATGCGCCCCGGCGACATGCATTTCTATGGTAATGGGTGGCCGCTCTCCCTCTCCCGCTGGGAGAGGGAGAATCCTCGCCGCCGTCCTGCGTGAATGTTGCGTGCCCTTGCCAACCAGTGCGGACTGCGTCACCCCCCTCTCCCAGCGGGAGAGGGCCGGGGTGAGGGAGAACGGCTGCGAAGTGCGGGTCTGCGCCAATCTTCCGTGCCCTTCGGGTTCTTTGTTCAACACCTCATTCACGCCCTGGCGAAACGCGAAACCGCCTTCAACATTGAACCTTGAACTTTGACTTCCGCGCCTGACCATCGCGCTGTGCTCGTTCATTTCCTCCTCGGCCCGGCCGGCAGCGGCAAAACCTGGCGCTGCCTGGGGGAGATCCGTGCCGAGCTGAAGCGCGCACCCGGGGGAGCACCGCTGCTGCTGCTAGCTCCGAAACAGGCGACCTTCCAGCTTGAACGCCAGTTGCTGGACGACCGGGAGACGCCGCCGCTGACGGGATACACGCGCCTGCAGATCGTTTCGTTTGACCGGCTCGCAAACTGGCTGCTGGAAACCCTCAGCACGGTGCCGGAGCTGATTGACGACGAGGGCCGCGTGATGGTCCTGCGCGCTTTGCTGGCACGCGAGCAGGCGTCCCTCCGCGTCTTCCGCGCCACTGCGCGGCTGCCGGGATTCGCCCGCCAGCTCAGCCAGTTGCTGCGCGAGTTCCAACGGCATCAGATCACCCCGGCTCGCCTGGCCCGGCTCGCGGAGCGTTGCACGGAGAGCGGTTCGTTGCGGGACAAACTGCACGACCTGCACCATTTGCTCCGCGCCTACCACGAGTGGCTGGACGGCAGCGAGGCGCAGGACGGGGACCAGTTGCTCGACTTCGCCACCGATATGGTGCGCGCCCCCGCCTTTGTCCTGCGGCATTCGGCTTCGCCCATCGGCGCACTCTGGCTCGATGGCTTCGCCGAGATGACCCCGCAGGAACTGGACCTGCTGTGCGCCGTGCTCCCGTTTTGCCGGACGGCCACGCTAGCGTTCTGCCTCGATCCGCAGGCGAACGATTCCCAAAGCTGGCTCTCCCTCTGGTCCACCGTCCGCCGCACGTATGGGGATTGCCGGCGTCGCATCGAGGCGCTGCCTGAGGCCGAGGTCGTCATCGAAGCTCTCGCACGCACTCCCGGCTGCAGCCGCTTCAGTGACAGTCCGCAGCTTGCACAACTGGAAGCCAACTGGACGGGGCCTTCAACCGCGAGCCCGGTAGGGCGAGACTCCGTCGAGCCCCATTCCGAGCAGAGCGAGGCGAGCATCTCTCCGGCCGCCGCTGTCGGAGATGCTCGCTTCGCTCGCACCGACTCCGTCGGCAAACAGGGTTCGACAGAATCTCACCCTGCCGGACCAATCCGCCAACGCCCCGCACCCCATCCAGCCTCCAGCCTCCAGCATCCAACGTCGTCGCTCCGTCTCGTCCAATGCGCGAATCCCGAGGCCGAGGCGGCCTTCGCCGCACATGAGATTCTCGCCCACGTCCACGCCGGCGGGCGCTTCCGGGACTGCGCGGTGATCTTGCGCAGTCTGGAGCAGCACCACACGGCGCTGCGCCGCACCTTCACACGTTACGGCATTCCTTTCTTCCTCGACCGCCGAGAACCGGTCGCCCACCACCCGCTGGCGGAACTGACGCGCTTTGCCCTGCGCACGCTCGCCTACGGCTGGCAGCCTGAAGACTGGTTTGGCGCGCTGAAGACCAGCCTCGTGCACGAAGTATATGGAGACATCGACTGGCTCGAGAACCTTGCACTGGCCCACGGCTGGCGCGGCGCACAATGGTTCCAGCCGCTGAGCCTGACCGATCCCAAGGTCAACGTTGCGCGCGCCGAAGAACTTCGCACACGGCTCACCCGGCCGTTCCTGAAGCTCGCGGAACAACTCAACTCTGTGAGCGACTTGATTCTCGCCGATCCCCAGTCGGCAATCGGTAATCGGCAATCGGCAATTCACGGCCATCGCCTCGCGACCGCGCTTCGCAGCCTCTGGGACGAGCTTGGCGTCGAGACCCGCCTGCAGGCCTGGGATGATGCGCTGGCCGAAGCGTCTGACTCGCCGAATCTGGCACCGCCCCTGCACGCCACCGTGCTGCGCCAGATGAACACCTGGCTGGAAAACCTGGAGCGGGCGTTTCCCGCGACCTCCGTGGCGTTGCCGCTCCGCGAATGGCTTCCTATTGTCGAGGCGGGCTTGAGCACGCTTAGCGTGGGGGTGATTCCGCCGGCCCTGGACCAGGTGCTCATCGGAACGGTGGACCGTTCGCGCAATCCGGAACTGGAACTCGCCCTGGTGCTGGGCTTGAACGAAGGCCACTTCCCCGCACCTCCGGCGCCGCCCGTGCTGCTTTCCGACACGGAGCGGGATCTGCTCGCGCTGCATGACCTGCGGCTTGGCCTTGATCCGCGCGCGCAGATCGCGCACGAGCGCTACTTCGGCTACATCGCCTGCACCCGCAGTCGCGCGCGGCTCATCTTGAGCTGCTCCGCCGCCAGCGCGGACGGCAAGCCGCTGCACCCGTCACCCCTTTTGGCTCACGTTCAAGCACTGTTTCCCGGCTGCGAACTTGAATCCGTCTCCATCGCCAAGGACTGGCGCGAGGCTGAACACACCGAGGACGTGCTGGAGCCGCTGCTCCGCGAACTCGTAGGGCGAGGTTCCATCGAGCCCCAGATCGAGCGCGCCGATTCTGTCGGCAGCTGGGGCTCGACGGAGTCTCGCCCTGCCGGGCTCATTTCGCTCGCCTCACTTCCGGCCATCGTCCCCATCATTGACCGCTGGCGAGAACTCCTGGCCAGTCACGCGGCTACAACCCTTTCCCCTACAGCCGTGGCCGGACTCTATGGCAGCGAACTCAAGACTTCCGTCAGCAAGCTCGAACAATTCGCCGAGTGCCCGTTCAAGTTCTTCATCGCCGCCGGACTGGGGGCTGATGAGCGCAAGGAATTCGAGATCGACCATCGGGAGCGGGGCAGTTTCCTGCACCGTTTGCTCGATGAGTTTCATCTGCGCGTCACGGCGGCGGGGCGTCGCTGGCGGGATCTGACGCCGGCCGAGGCCAGCGAGCTGGCCGCCCACATCGGTGAGGATCTCCTGGCCGGTCCCGGGTTCGCGGTCTTCGCCGCCGATGACGGTCGTCGCTTCGCGGCCCGTTCGCTTATCGCGAGCGCGCAGCGGCTGCTGAGCGCGCTGGTCGGGTGGATGCCGGGCTATCGCTTCGATCCCGTGGCGGTGGAACTTGGCTTTGGGCTGCCCGGCAGCCAGTTGCCGGCCTGGCGGCTGGAATTGGACGGCGGGCACGCGGTGTCCTTGCGCGGACGCATTGACCGCGTGGACATCTACCGCGACGAGAAGACGGGTGAGTTGAACGCCGTCGTCGTGGACTACAAATCCAGCCCCAAAAGACTCGAGAAGCTCAAGGTGGAGCAAGGTCTGCAACTTCAGTTGCTGGCCTACCTCAATGTGTTGCGAGCGCATCCAGAAGCAGTCGTCGGGAGTCTGGGACTGGCGAGCGCTGAAATAAGTTCGATCCGGCCCGCCGGCGTCTTCTACGTCCCGCTACATGGCGCGGCTGGCTCCACTGGCACGCGCGAGGAGATTCTCACCGCGGACGAGGCCGCGCGGCGCGCAACCTACCAGCATGCCGGTCGATTCGACGCCGCCCGTCTCACACAGTTCGACAACCGGCCAGCCGGCCAGCCGAGCGGCCAGTTCCGTTACCGGCTGAACAAGGACGGCGGCCTGATCGCCCGCAGTTCTGATGCGCTGCCCGCCAGCGAGTTCAATGGCTTGCTGGCTCAGGTGGAGGCGAACCTGCGCGGCCTCGGCGAAGCCATTTTTGCGGGTCACGTGGAGGTGTCACCCGTGCGTTTGAGCGCCAGCGACAAAGCCTGTGACCGCTGCGACTACCGCGCGATCTGCCGCTTTGACCCATGGGTCCAGCCCTACCGATCGTTGCGCACTCCGGTGGCTGCCACCGAGGCCGAGGCATGAGCAACTTCACTCCAGCGCAGCAGTCCGCCATCGCCGCCCGCGGCAACGTGCTGGTGGTCGCCGGGGCCGGCACCGGAAAGACGCGCACGCTCGTGGAGCGGTGTCTCCAGCTGCTCCGCGAGGGGGTGACGCTCGACCAGTTGCTGCTGGTCACCTTCACCGAGGCGGCCGCGGCGGAGATGCGAGTCCGCCTGCGGGCGGCTTTGGAGGAGGAGTTGAAGAACGACCCTGCACGAACGGCAGAGCCAGCCCCGGTCCCGGTGCCGGTCACGACAGGAAAACGCCGGAGCCGGCCACAGTTGGAACAGGACCAGCTCAACTTTGCGTTCGTCGAGGCAGCGCCTCCAGCGGCGGCGCAGGTAACGGCGCAACTGGCCGAGCAACTGGCACTGCTGGACATCGCACAGATCTCCACGCTGCACGGGTTTTGCCTCCGGCTCGTGCGGGAACATTTCCACGCACTGAGCATCGACCCGCAACTGGTCATCCTCGATGAGCGGCAGACCCGCCCGCTGGCGCGCGACTGCATCACCGCGTTGCTGGCGGAACACTACGCCGGACGCCACCCGAACAGCGCCGCCGTGCAGCAGCTGGTCCGCAGTTCCGGGCGGGGCTCGGATGAGCATCTGCGGACCCTCGTCTGGAAGCTGCACTGCCACGCGCAGTCGCTCCCCGATCCGGATGGGTGGTTGACGGCACAGCTCGCCGTCTTCCATGAGTCGAAACCTATCCGCTGGCGGGACATGCTGGTGGTGGGATTCAACGAGTGGCGTGAAGAATGGCTGGCGGCGCTGGCCTTCGCGCCCGATGTCCCGGCCCTCATGCGGAGCAAGGCAGCGCTGGCGGCGTGCAGCATGGCGGCCGGGCCGGCGCGTGCTGGCGCACAGCCGGAGTTCTTCTTCAACGCCGATGCCCTGGCCCAGGTGCTTGCGGCTGATGTGACGGATCTCTGGGCGCGCAAGAAGGGCGAGTTGCGTCCGCCATTTGCCCGGATGTTCGAGGAGGCGGAGTTCTTCCTGTCGCTCGTATGTCTGGACGGCTCGGCGATGGCCCTGGCCGAAGACTGGGAATGGTCCCGCCATCCCATGGCTGCGCTGGTGGAACTCATCCGGCAGTTCACCGCGCGTTTCAGCGAGGCCAAACGGCAGCTCGGCGGCCTGGATTTTTCCGACCTGGAACAGTTCGCCTTGCGGCTGCTGCAGGATGATTCGACCGGCGTGGTGCGGCAGTGTCGTGCGCAGTTCGCACAGGTCTGCGTGGACGAATATCAGGACATCAACGCCGCGCAGGACGCGATTCTCCGGCTGATCAGCGGCGGAACCGGACACGAAAACCGATTCCTGGTCGGTGATCTCAAGCAGAGCATTTACCGTTTCCGCCTCGCGAACCCGCGCATCTTTGCGGGCTATGCGAAGGCCTGGCGGACCGACGATGTGCCGAGGCCGACGCAGACCGTCATCGCCCTCGCGGACAACTTCCGTAGTCGTGAGTCCGTATTGAACTTTGTGAACCCACTGTTCCGCACGCTGATGCGCGAGTCCATCGGTGGCGTGGCTTACGATGCCGAGGCGGAGTTGAAATTCGGCAACCCGGAGGGGCGTGCGCCGCTCCGCAACCTCACCGCTGCTGAGGTTCCTTCGTCAGCTAATTGTCCCACGCGCGTTGAACTCCACGTCCTCACGAATCATTCGGAAGAGCCGGACGACCACGACGCCACCAGTGAGCTGCTCGACCTGCTCGCGATTGAGCGTGAGGCCCGTTGCGTCGCGCTCCGGTTGCGGGCGTTGAAAGCCGATGGCCACGAGATCTGGGATGAGGAAGCGAACGCGATGCGGCCGGTGGACTGGCGGGACATGATGGTGCTGATGCGCTCGCCCGGTTCGCGCGTCGAGAGCTTCGCGAAAGAGTTTCATCGCGCAGGGGTGCCCCTGCAGGCGGAGCGCGGCGGCTTTTACTCGGCGTTGGAAGTCAGCGATCTGTTGAACCTGCTGCGGCTGCTCGACAATCCACTGCAAGACCTGCCGCTGCTGGCCGTGCTGCGTTCGCCCTTGGTGGCGATGTCGCTGGAGGAACTCGTCGCCATCCGCACGCACAACAAGGAGGAGTTGTTCTGGGACGCGCTCACGAAGTTTCGGGCTGGTGGACATCCGGTAGGGCGAGACTCTGTCGAGCCCCATTCCGAGCGGAGCGAGGCGAGCGGAGCGAGCATCTTGGATGGCATGGCTGCTAGCGAGGATGCTCGCTCCGCTCGCGCCGACTCCGACGGCAAATGGGGTTCGACGGAGTCTCACCCTACCGGGGGTGGGGGTGCCTGGGCCAAGGCCGACTGGCTGCTCACGCGCTTTGCGGTCTGGCGGGAGCGCATCCGCCTGGGCTCGCTGACGGAATGTCTGGAGGGCGTGCTCACGGAGACGCATTACGAGTCGCTGCTGCTGGTCGAGCCGCGCGGGGCCGAGCGGGTCGCGAACGTGCGTCGGCTGCTCGATCTCGCGCGCCAGTTCGCACCGTATCAGGGCCAGGGCCTGCATCGCTTCCTGCACTTCATCGACGCACAAGCGGACTCCGATCTGGACCATGCCTTTGCTCCGGCGCAGACCGACAACGCGGTGCGCCTGATGAGCATTCACCAAAGCAAAGGTCTGGAGTTTCCGGTCGTGGTGGTGGCGGGGCTGGGGACGATGTTCAACGAGCGCGACCTGCGGGGGGATATCCTGCTCGACGAGGAGTTTGGCCTGTGTCCGATGGTGATTCCGCCCGGCAGTGACCGCCGTTACGAGAGCCTGCCGCACTGGCTGGCGCGACGGCGGGGTCGCCGGGAGCTGCTGGGCGAGGAAATGCGCCTGCTCTACGTGGCGCTCACGCGGGCCCGGGACACGTTGCTGCTCGTGGGCACGGACAGCGGCAAGTCCGTGGCGGAGAAGTGGCGCTGGCCGGCCGCGGAACTGGATGATCGCATGCTGTTGAAGTCGCGGCGGCCGCTGGACTGGCTGCGGGCGTGGCTGCCCACGGTGACAAAGGATGCCGATTGGAGCGGCGCCACGGGTGGACAGAATGGGTTGCTGAACTGGAGTGTTTACGCGGCGGACGATGAGCGACTGGACCTGAAACCGCCCGCCGAAGGGGAGGGGGTGGTGAGCGCAACCGAGCCGCGTCTTGAAGCGAACGGTGAGCTTGATTCCGAATCTATCTCCAACCTGCGCGAACGGCTGACCCGGCCTTATCCACATGGACCGGCGACACACGAACCGGCCAAGACCTCGGTGACGGTGCTACGCCGGCGGGCGGCGGCAGAAGAAGAGGTGACGCCGTGGTTCCAACCAAGCAACCCCGAGTCACGGCGCATTCGGAGCGGCCTGTCCGCAGCTCAAGCGGGGCTGGCCCATCATGCTTTCCTGCAATGTGTGGACCTCACCCGCACCGCGACCGCGCTGGACCTGCGCAACGAGGCCGCGCGACTGGTCAGCGAAGGCGTGCTTTCGGAGCGGGAGGTCGTGGCGCTGGATTTCGTGGCTCTGCTGACGTTCTGGGAATCCTCGGTTGGCCAGCAGGTGCGCGCCCAGGCGCGGGCGGTGCAGCGGGAGATTCCGTTCACCGCGCGCTTCACGGTGAGCGAACTGGAGGCGATGGGCTTGATGGAAACGCGGAACGCGGAATGCGGAACGCGGAATTCCGAAGAAGAGTTCGTCATCGTGCAAGGCGTGGCGGACTTGGTGGTGTTTGGGGAAAGGGAAATCTGGCTGCTGGATTACAAGACGGACCATTTCGATGAGGCGGAACTGCCGGTCAAGGTGCGGGAACACGGGCCGCAGTTGTCCCTATACGCGGAGGCGCTGGAACGGATTTACGGGAAGAAAGTCACGCGGACGTGGCTGCACTTTCTGGCGCTCGGGCGGACGGAGTTGTTGTAGCGGTGCAATCCACCGTTGCCGTTGTCTCAGCGACAGACTTCCGCAGGTTGCAGGTGTGTGAGGTCAGGGATGGCCCAGTCGGGACGATGCGCCTGCAATTCGTCGAGTTTGGAGCCGCCGGTGGCGACGGCCAGACAACGCGCGCCGATGGCCCGCCCGCACGCGATGTCCAGCGGGGTGTCGCCGATGACGAGGATTTCATCACCGCGCAGTTCATGGCCGAGCCGCTGCGAACCGCGAGCCTTGGCCACGCGGGCGATTTCGTTGCGGTCCTCGTGGTCGTCCCCGAAGCCGCCGGTGCGGAAGGGCTCCCAGAGACCGTAGTGGCGCAGCTTGATTTGGGCACCCAGACGGATGTTGCCGGTGAGCAGGCCCAGCAAGGGCGGCTGGGGCAGCGCGGCAAGTTCCGTCAGCCACTGGTCCACGCCGGGGCACGCGCTGCCGGCGAGTTCGTGCAGGTGGTGGTCGAGCCAGTGGACGTAAGAGTCGAAGAACCGGCGGAAGTTCTCCGGCGTGGGGTCCATGCCATGGCGGGTGAGGAATTCGCGCACGAGGCCGGAGTCCGTGCGTCCGGCGAAGCGCATCTGCTCCGTGCCGTGCCGCAGCCCGAACTCGGTTTCAAAAGCGCGGGCAAAAGCGCGCACGCCAGCCCCGCCGGTATGAATCAGCGTGCCATCAATGTCGAAGAGGACGAGTCGCACCACGCGCGGAGTGTAGCGGCGACCGCGCGGCGCTGCAATGCGGCTGAACGGGGCGCGCGGCATTATGTCGCTTCAGCGTCCGAATGCTGCAGGGCATGGGATCGCCAAAGAACTTCGCACGTTGAAGCGGCATGAATGCCGCGCGCCATTTGCGCCAGGAGGAAGTTCCGCTTTCTTGTGAGGGCGGCGTGGTTTACACCAGCGGCATGCTGATTTCGGAATTGATCCCCGCGCAAGAGAAGGAATCCCGCCATTTGATGGTGGTGCTGCACGGACTGGGGGACAGCATGGATGGCTACCGGTTTCTGCCGAAACTCCTGGAGCTGCCGTGGATGAATTACCTGCTGGTGAACGCTCCCGATGACTACTACGGCGGCTACTCGTGGTATGACTTCCCGGGCGAGGCCGGACCTGGAGTGAAGCGGAGCGCACAACTGCTGTTTGATTTGCTGGATCGGCAGCGGGCCGCGGGTTTCCCCTCGGAGCAGACCACGATCTTCGGTTTTTCCCAGGGCTGCCTGATGACCATCGAGGTGGGCTTGCGTTATCCCCACCGGCTGGCCGGACTCGTGGGCGTGAGCGGATACGTGCATCAGCCGGAGCGATTGCTGCGCGAGAAGTCCGCGGTGGCCACGCAACAGCGGCTGCTGATGACGCACGGCAAGTATGATCCGCTCATCCCCATCGCCCGGGCACACGAGCATGCTGAATTGCTGCGGCAGGCCGGGGTGCCGGTGACGTGGCTGGAGTTTGCGAAGGACCATACGATTGCGGGGGCGGTGGAGATTGAGGCGATCCGGGAGTTTGTGCTGGAGGGCAGGCGGGCGGACCCTTGAGCAGGCGGGGCGTCACAAACGCCTTCCGTGCGGAGGCGCGGCATGCGACGCTGGCATCTGAATCAAGCCGCCATGAAAACACAACTTCGTCTGGCCGTGCTGCTCTGGCTTGCCGCACTCCTGTTTCTCCCTGGCAGCGTCCGGGCTGACTTTGCGCTGCGCGATGGCGACACCGTGGTCTTCCTCGGCGACAGCATCACGGCGGCACGGCGGTATGACCGGGTCATTGAGAACTACACGCTGCTGTGTTTTCCGGAGCGGAAGGTGCATTTCATCAATGCAGGGAAGGGCGGGGACACCATGGCAGGCGGGCTGGCGCGGCTGGACCGCGACGTGTTTGATCGCGGGGCGACGGTGTTGTTTGTCGCATTCGGCTTCAACGACATTGGCTGGGGGATGCACGCGGATGCGGAGCACAAACAGAAGTATCTCGACGCGATCCGGGGGATCGTGGACCGGTGTCGCGCGCGGAAGGTGCGGGTCTTTATCTGCTCGGCGGCGATCACTTCGGGTGACCCCGACAAGGCGGAGGACGGCTTCTTTCAGAAGATGTGTGATGAGGGGCTCGCGCTCGCGCGCTCACTGGGCGCGAGCACCGTGGAGGTGCAGCGCGGCATGCGCGAAATTCAGCGGCGCATCCTCGCCTTCAACGCCACGTTCAAAGACGAGAAGGGCAAGGTCACCCTGCACGCCGCCGATGGCGTCCACCTCGGCGACCTCGGCCAGCTGGCGATGGGTTTTACCATTCTGAAAGGCATCGGTGCGCCGGCTGACGTGTCTTCGGTGACGGTGGACGCGGGCGGGCCGAAGTTGCTTTCTGCAACTGGGGCACGTGTCACAAGCCTGCGCACGGAGCACGGAGCCATCGAGTTCGACCGGCTGGATGCAGGCTCGCCGTTGAACTTCGGGACCTTCGGCGAGCTGAACTTCCGTTTCGTGCCAGTGCCGCAGGAGTTGAACCGTTATATGCTCAGCGTGACGAATCTCGCGCCGGGCCGCTATGAAGTCATCGCGGGCGGACGCGGGCTGGGTGCGTGGGATGCGCGCGTGCTGGCCAAAGGCGTGAATCTCTCCTCCAGCACCACGAACGCGTGGGAGCCCGGTGGCCTGTGGGATGCGCAGGCGGCCGCGCTGAAGATGGTGACGGATGCGCGCTACGAGGTGGCCTATGTGCCAACCTACAACCGGCACTTCCTCCAGGCACATCCTGAACTGAACCGGCTCCAGACTGAGGCTCAGGCGCTGAACGCGCAGATCGAGACTTACCAACGCGCGCTGGCGCGGCCGGTGCCGATCCGGTTCATCGTGCGCAAGGCGGGAGAGAAGCAGGAGTAGCCGCGAAAGGGCGCAAAGAGCACAAAGGAATCGAGTTGCATGGGACAAAGGTTGTTCCCTACTTCATCCTGCCAGTGGCGCGCGTAGGCGTAGGCGGCCGCACCCCTCATCCGGCCTCCGGCCACCTTCTCCCCTCGCTCCTCGAAGGGAGAAGGCTCGCAGCGTTGCTTTTCGGCGGCCCACTGATTTTCTCGAAAAGTTGTGCGAAAAACTGGCCCAACTGACGTTCAGGGGGCGGGCTTAGGGGAGGAGGCCTGTTTGGCGAGGGTGTTGTATTTCTCGACGAGGGTGTTGAACTCGCGGGTGCGCTTGTTCAGTTCGTCCACGATGGAATTGCGATCCTTCGTGACGCGTTCGAGTTCCTTCACCAGTTCGTTCTGTTTGCCGGCGAGTTCGTTGAACTTGAGCACGGAGGCGTTGCGGTCCTCCGCGAGTTTCTTGAGGTCGGCCCCGGCTTGTTTGAGCTGGTCGTCGCGGGCGGTGACGGCGGCGGCCCAGCCGGTGACGCTGGTCTTGAGCTGGTCGCGCTCGTTGGTGAGCTGCTGCACTTGACGTTCCACTGCAGTGAGCTTGGTTTCCGTCTCCGCGAGCGATTTCGTGGCGCGGGTGAGCTGCTCGCGGAAGCCGTCCAGGTCAGATGCGCCGCCCTTGAGGAGCTTCGCCTGCTCGTCCAGGCGGGTGGTCTGCCGCTGACGGACTTTCTCCGCCGCGTTGAGGTCGAGGTTGAGCTGGCGGTTCATCTGCCATTGCATCGCGCACAGGCCGGCGAGGGCGAGCACGCCGAGGAGGTTGAACCATTGGAGGAAGCGGTTCATTGGGGCGACCTCCAGGTGGAACGGAGGGGGAAGCTCCAAGTTCCAAATTCCAAGCTCCAAAGAAGTTCCAAATTCCAAATTCCAACTGCCACCGGATCGATGCCGGTTTTGGTGGCGGACCGTCGGGGTGGTTTTGGACCGCTCGCTGGTCCGCCAGCAGGTTGGAGCCTGGAGCTTGTTTGGAATTTGAGGCTTGGGATTTGGAATTTCCCGAGCTCGTCCCTCCGATGGAAATGAAGCTGACCGTTCATTTCGCCTCCGGGGCTTTGATTTCAAACGCGACTTTCTGAATGCCCGTGCCGCGCACGATGTCCAGCACGCGGATGACGTCGCCGTGGCGCGCGTCCTTGTCCCCGCTGATGAAGACGCGGACTTCGGCGTTGGTCTTCGCCATCGCGGCCAGGCCGAGGGCGAGTTCGTTGGGGCCGACGGGCTTGGTGTCGAGATAGGCGAGCCCGGCCTTGTCCACGGAGATGTTCACGAAGTCGCGCTTGGTGTCCGTCGTGGCCTGGGTGGCGGTGGGGAGGTTCACCTTCACGCTCTTCATGTTCACCATGCTCAGGCTCACCAGCATGAAGGCCGCGAGCAGGAAGAACATGATGTCGATCAGCGGGATGATCTCAATCCGCGCTTCGGCGCTTTCCGGCGGGAGCTTGGAGCCAAGTTTGACGGGCATGGCGGGAAGTGGTGCGTGAGGCGTGGTGCGTGAAGGGAATCTGCGTCAGTGTGCGGCGGCGGGGGCGGGGGCTTTTTCTTCCTTCGGGCGGAAGGAGCGTTCGCGTTCGCGGAGGGCGCGCAGGCGGGCGAATTCTTCGAGGTCGTGGCCGTGGTGTTTGGCGGATTCCACGAGCAGTTCAGTGTGGTTGATGGTGCGCTCCAGGCTGGCGCGGTAATGGGCGAGGCGGC
>CAZOCL010000093.1:0-18968 GCA_964578245.1 uncultured Klebsiella sp.
GCGTGGAACTACCGCTACTTCACCACCGAGCCGACCATCAACATCGTCCACGACGCGATGGTGAAGCAGGAAGGCGTGACCTACCAGGCCGCGCGTGCCTCAGGACGCGAGACAGTCGAATTCATCGGCGGCAAGGACATGTGGTTCCGCCCTATCGAAGTGCGCACGGGCCCGGACGGCGCAGTGTATGTCGTGGACTTCTACAACCAGGCCGTCATCCACAATGACACGCGCGGCCCCAAGCACGGCCCGCGCAACGCCGCCGTCCGTCCCGACCGCGACCACTACTACGGCCGCATCTGGCGCGTGGATCACAAGGATGGGAAGAAGCTCGCGGTGCCCGGCCTCGCGAAGTCTTCCTCAGGGGAACTGGTCGCGGCGCTCGAAAGCCCGAACCAGCACATCCGCATGACCGCCGTCCGCCTGCTTGCGGAAGGGGCACGCGCCGATGCCGCGCCGGCGATCAAGCAACTGGTGACCTCGCAGAAGTCCCCGGCGGCCCGCGTCGCCGGCTTGTGGGCACTGGCCCAGCTCAAGCAGCTCGACGGTGCCACTCTCACCGCCGCTGCCGCCGACCAGGATGTGGCGGTGCGCAAGAACGCCGCGAAGGCCGCCGCCACCAGCAAGGAGGCCGCGCTGAAGCTGGTAAAAGACGCCGACGCCCGCGTGCGCCTGGACGCCTTGCTCGCCCTCGCCGGCCAGGAGCTGTCTGCGGCAGACGCCACCGCACTGGTCGCCGTTTACCCCGCCCTCGATGACAAGTGGTCGCAGGCCGCCTTCGTCGGCATGGCCGCGAAGTCACCCGCTGCGTTCCTCGACGCCGCGTTCGCGAGCGGCAATCCCGGGCTCGTCACGCTCGTCACGCGTCTGAGCGCGAACGTCTCCGGCTCCGCCGCCGAGGCGGGCAAGCTCGTCGTCTCGCTCGCGTCGAAGCCCGACAGAGCCAACGCCCTCAAGGCCAGCCTGCTGGAAAGCCTCGCCCCCGCCGCGCGTCTCCCCGAGACCCCCGCGTGGAGCAGCGACCTCGAACAATCCCTCCGCAAGCTCGCCGGTTCCAGCGACACGCGGGTTGCCGGTGCGGTGCTGCCGTTCATTGCCAAGTGGGACACCAAAGGCGCGCTCGCGGACATCGTCACCGCGCAGGTGAAGTCCCTCCTCGGCAAGCTCGGTGACGCCGCGCAGCCTGAGGCCACGCGCGCCTCGCTTGTGCCGAACCTGCTCGGCCTGCGTTCCGCCAGCCCGGAGATTCTGCCCGCCGTCGTGAAGCTCCTCGGTGGCAGCACCCCTGCCGGACTCCAGCGCGGCGTGATCGAGTCGCTTGCCGAGCTGTCCGATGCCGGCATCGGCGCGAGCCTTGCCACCGCCTACCCGAAGCTCAACGGCGAGCTGCAGGCCCTCACCTTCAACACGCTCCTGCGCCGCAACGACTGGACGCTCGCCCTCGTGACCGCGCTGGAATCCGGCGCGCTCAAGCTCGAGCTCCTCGGCCCCGCGAACATGCACCGCCTGCGTTACTCGCCCAATCCCGACGTGGCCAAGCGGGCGAACGCGCTCTGGACCACGTTGCGCGGCGACGAAGGCAAGGCCAAGGACGCGCTCATCGCGAAGTTCACGCCCGAGGTCGAGAAGAAGGGCAACGCGGCGAAGGGCAAGGAACTCTTCACCACCACCTGCGCCGTCTGCCACCAGCTCGGCTCGCTCGGCAAGCTGGTCGGCCCGCCGCTCACGGGCATGGGCGCCCACGGACCCGCGGAGCTGCTCGTTGCCATCCTCGATCCCAACCGCGAGGTGGACGCGAGCTTCGTCGCCATCAGCATCGAGACCAAGGACGGCGAGATTCATGACGGCGTCGTGACCCGCGAGAACAACCAGCTCGTCGTCCTGGCCAACGCGGCGGGCGAGCAGGAGATCCGCAAGGACGCGATCAAGAACCGTCGCAACACGGGCCGCTCGCTCATGCCCGAGGGCTTCGAGGCGCTCGGGGCGGAGGCGTTGCGGGACATCCTTACGTTCCTGTGTGAGAGCGATTCGCGGTTCCGCTTCATTGACCTCGCCGCCGCGTTCACGGCCAGCACGCGCGACGGGCTCTACATGAGCAAGGAGCCAAGCGGTGGCGCGCTGCCGCTGGCGAAGACCGGCATCATCAGCGCCTATGGCGTGCCCTTCAACGTCGTCGCCCCCGAGAAATCGCCGAGCGGCAAGAACGTGATGGTGCTCAAGGGCGGTGACGGTCGCGGCTATTCCAAGCGAGAGATGCCCCAGAAGGTCGAAGTGAAGGCGGGCTTTGAGGCGAAGCAACTGCACTTCCTCGGCAATGTCGGCGGCTGGGCCGCACCGGTCGGACAGTTGGGCGAGCCCTCGCTGAAAGTGACTGTCAACTACGCAGGCGGAAAGACCGAGGCCTTGATCTTCAAAAACGGCGACGAACTCGCCGACTACATCCGTGAGGTGGACGTGCCTGGCTCCAAGCTCGTGCGCGGCATCGCCGAACGTGGCCAGGTGCGCTACGCCAGCCGCAAGCTCACCGGCTCCGGCGTGATCGAGAAGCTCACGTTCGAGAGCGCCGATGGCACCGTGGCCCCGACCACGCTCGCCGTGACAGCGGACTTCGCGGCGGAACCCGTGCCCGGCGGCGATGTCCCCGCGCCGGTGGCGGCGGCGAAGGGCGATGCCAAGGGCAAGAAGAACACCCAGGTCGCGGCGGCCGCACCCACGCCGGGCACGAAGCCCGCCCTGCCTCCCCGTGCCGAAAAGATCGAGTGGGGCGCAGGCACGAAGGTGCTGCTCATCGGCGGCGGCAGTTCGCATGACTTCCAGCGCTTCTTCAACCTCGCCGACGTGGCGCTGCTCAAGGCCGCCAAGTTCTCGGTGAACTACACCGAGAGCCCGCTCGACTTCGTGGACCACGTGAAGAACGTGGATGTCCTCGTCCTCAGCGTGAACACGCCGGCCTTCACCACGCCCGAGGCGCGCAAGGCGCTCTTCGACCACGTCGCGGCGGGCAAGGGCGTCGTCCTCCTGCACGCGGGCGTCTGGTATAACTACAAGGACTGGCCGGAATACAACCGCGAGCTGGCCGGCGGCGGCTCCCGTGGCCACGACCGCCTGGGTGAGTATGAAGTCAAAGCCACCATCGGCGCGCATCCCATCATGAAGGGCGTCCCCGCCAGCTTCCGCATCACGGACGAACTCTACTACTACACCCCCGACCCCGAGGGCACGTCCATCGAAGTGCTGGCCACCGCCACGTCCACCTTGAAGCCCGGCACCTACCCGCAGGTCTTCGTGGTGAAGCATCCGAAGGCCCGCATCGCCGGCCTCACCCTCGGCCACGACGCCCGAGCCCACGACCTGCCGGAGTTCAAGACCTTGCTGGTGAACTGCATTGACTGGGTGAAGGCGAAGTAACTCGTGAAGCTCCGTGCGCACATCTGGCTTGGTGTCCTCTGCCTGCTGGTCTTCAGCGGGATCGAGTCGCGCGGTGAAACGCTCATAGCGCCGGCGTTCGACTGGACCATCCAGGTGGGCCGGGGCGAACTGGGGGCGTGCGGTTGGGACCGGGAGACGCGGGTGAGCCTGGTGTTCGTTCACTTCGATGTCCCGGTGTCTGGACGGGCCTTCCGCGCCGGGCTCGTGTTATCGGCGCTGGTTCTCAGCGCGGCCATCTTCGCCGCCCTGTTCCGCCACGCCCGTTACCGGCCGGTGGGAGATGCTGAATCGAATCGGTAGGGCTGCTCCTGCCCGACCTTCGAAACAGAGCGCACCGGACACGCGCCAGCCGCAGGCGGAGCGTGGCGTTCACGCCGCAGAAGGCTGCGACGGCAAAGGTGCGCTCGAACCACCCCCGGGCATGCCCCCGTTTCTGCGGCCTCAAGGCCGCGCTCCTCCGCATTGGCGTCTGCCCGCTTCGGGATGCTGAATGGACACGCCCCTCTTCAACGCTTCATCCTTTCAACCCTTCAACTCACACCCGCCACCCCCCTTTTCCCAGTTGTGGCCAGGCCCGCGCCCGCTATGGTGCTCTGAAACAAATCGAGCCCGACGCACGTCCAACGGGCCGACATATAACGCATGGCCACGCACGCAACTCTCTTCGCTCTCCTCACCGGAGCGGCCCTGTCGCTCACCGCGGCGGAGTCGAAAAAAGCGCCGCTCGACCTCAGCAAGCTCCCGCCCGCCGCCAGCGGACCGGTGGACTTTGCCAAGGACATTCAGCCCCTCTTCGCCGCCAAGTGCTACTCCTGCCACGGTGCGGAGAAGCAGAAGGGCGGCCTGCGCCTTGACCTCAAGGCTGGCGCGGCCGAGGGCGGCGACAACGGCAAGATCTTCCTCCCCGGCAAGAGCGCCGAGAGCAAGCTGGTCCACGCGCTCGTGGGCATCGGCGAGATTGGCATCATGCCGCCGAAGGAAGCACCGCTCACCGCCGCCGAGATCGGCAAGATCCGCGCGTGGATCGACGCCGGTGCCGTCTGGCCGGACGACGGGAAGCTGGCGGTAAAGAAGTCCGACCACTGGGCGTATCAGCCGGTGAAGCGGCCGGCGGTGCCGCAGCTCAAAGGGAGTGATGGAGTAGTGGAGAAAGGGAGTAATGGAAATCAAAACTCCAGCACTCCAGCACTCCAGCACTCCGCTGCTTCCCACCCCATCGACGCCTTCATCCGCGCCCGCCTCGCGCAGGAGAAACTCGCCCCCTCGCCCGAAGCCAGCCGGCCCACGCTGATTCGCCGCCTGGCCTTCGACCTCCTCGGCCTGCCGCCCAAGCCGGAGGAAGTCCTGGCGTTCGTGAATGACAAGTCGCCCGACGCCTACGAGAAGCTCGTGGACCGCCTGCTGGCCTCGCCGCACTTCGGCGAGCGCTGGGGCCGCCACTGGCTGGACCTCGCGCGCTACGCGGACAGCGACGGCTATGAGAAGGACAAGCCGCGCCCCTTTGCCTACACCTATCGCGACTGGGTCATCCAGGCCATCAACAGCGACCTGCCCTTCGACCAGTTCAGCATCCAGCAGCTCGCGGGGGATCTGCTCCCGAATGCCGGGCCGTCCCAAAAGATTGCCACCGGTTTCCATCGCCAGACCCTGACCAACACCGAGGGCGGCACCGACCAGGAAGAGTTCCGTTGCAAAGCCGTCGTGGACCGCGTGAGCACCACGGCGACCGTGTGGCTCGGCACCACGATGGGCTGCGCCGAATGCCACTCGCACAAATACGACCCCTTCACGCAGCGCGAGTTTTACTCGCTCTTCGCCTTCTTCAACAACGCGAACGAGAAGACCATCCCGGCTCCCGGTGCTGACGACCAGGCAGCTTACACCAAGGCGAAGCAGACGCATGAAGCCGAAGCCGCCAAGCTCAAGGCCGCGCTCGACACCTACGCGAAGAACGACCTGGCTCCCAAGCGCGATGCCTGGCTCAAGACCGCTTCGCTCGCCGCCATCCCCTGGCAGACCCTCACGCCCGACAAGCTCGCGGCCAAGCACGGCACCACGCTCAAGGCGGACAAGGAAGCCGTCATCCACGCCACCGGCGCGGCACCGGCGAAGGAGACTTACACGGTCGAGGCAAAGCTCGCACTCAAGCGCCTGACGGGCTTCCGGCTCGAAGCGATCAACGACGGCGATCCCAAGAAGGGACCGGGCCGCTCGAAGGACGGCAACTTCGTGCTGACCGGGTTTCGCGTGCAGCTCTTCGTGCCCGGCCAGTTCGACGGAAAGGCGCTGGAACTGCACAATGCCAAGGCGGACTTCTCGCAGGTCAAGTTCCCCGTGGAGAACGCGCTCAAGGGCGAGGATGCCTCCGGCTGGGCCATCGCCCAGCAGCAGCACCAGTCGCACGTCGCTGTCTTCGAGGTGAAGGAGCCGGTGGATTTGCCTGCCGGTGCGCGGCTGGTCTTCACGCTGGACCAGCACTACAAGGAGAGCTACACGCTCGGCCAGTTCCGCCTCTCCGCCACCGAGGCGGGCGGCCCGTTAAATCCTGACTTCACGCCGGACGCCGTCACCTCCGCGCTGGCCGCCAAGCCGGACGAGCGCACGCCCAAGCAGCTCGACGTGCTCGCGAAATACTTCCGCGAGCAGGTGGACGAGCAAGGGAAGAAACTGCAGACGGCCATTGATGAGCACGCGAAAAAGGGGCCCGCCGCGCCCGCCACGACCGCCGCGGTGCTCGCCGAGGAACCGGGCGTGCGCAAAACCTTCATCCATGTGCGCGGCAACTTCCTCGACAAGGGCACGGAGGTCCGCGCCACCACGCCCGCCGTGCTGCACGCGCTCCAGCCGCGCGGCGTGCAGCCGGACCGGCTCGATCTGGCGCAGTGGCTCTTCGCGCCCGAGAACCCGCTCACCGCGCGTGTCTCGGTGAATCACATCTGGAAGAACCTCTTCGGCCGCGGCCTGGTCGGCACCGTCGAGGACTTCGGCAAGCAGGGCGAGAAACCTTCGCACCCTGAACTACTCGACTGGCTGGCCAGCGCCTTCGGTGCGCCGACGGAACACGCAACACGTAACACGGAGCGCGTGGGCTTTGGCTGGAGCCGCAAAGCCCTCATCAAATTCATCGTCACCAGCGCGACCTACCAGCAGGCCTCGCTCAACCGCCCCGAGCTGCAGGAGCGCGACCCGAACAACCTGCTCCTCGCGCGCCAGAACCGCCTGCGCCTCGAAGCCGAGACCGTTCGCGACGCCTACCTCGCGGCGAGCGGCCTGCTCAACCCCAAGATCGGCGGCCCGAGCATCCGCCCGCCGCTGCCGGCGGACATCGCGGCCCTCGGCTATGCGAACTCCGTGAAGTGGACCGAAAGCCCCGGCACCGAGAAGAACCGCCGCGGCCTCTACATCTTCTTCCAGCGCACCGTGCCCTATCCGATGTTGATGACCTTCGACGCGCCCGATTCGAACTCCACCTGCACGCGGCGCGAGCGCAGCAACACCCCGCTCCAAGCGCTTACCCTGCTGAATGATCCGGTCTTCTTCGAGTGCGCGCAGCAACTCGGCGCGCGCATGGCCGAGGTGCCCACCGCCGATGCCGCCGAGCGCATCCGCCACGGCTTCGTGCGCTGCCTCTCCCGTCCCCCGAGCGCCGAGGAGCTGGCCCGCCTGCTGAAACTCTACGATGCCCAGCTCAAGCTCGCGCAGGCCAATGCCGAGGGCGCGGCCAAGATTGTCGGGGCGAAGAAGGCCGAAGCCGAGGTCCCCGAGAAGGCCACGCTCGTCGCGCTGGGCCGGGTGATGCTGAACCTGGACGAGTTCTTCACAAGGGATTGAGTAATCCCATCGCAAGGATGAACCGCATGGCGCAATTTCTTCTGGTTAAGGCATTTTGCCCCTACGGGAAGCGTGTGATGAAGGAATGGGCAGTCATTGGCCTGCTTGCAATGCTTTGGAATTCAGGCGGGGGTTTTGGTGATGACCGCGGTTTTCCTTTTACTTGGCAATGGTCTAGCGACCTTGGCGGTCGAACCTATTATTCTTGGCCGGCTTTAGTCGGGAATGTCGTTGTTTGGCTGATCATCATCCTGATGATTGGCCTTAGGGTTGAGGCAGCCAGTCGCAAATCCCTGGCCTCCAGTCCGCATGGGGATACAAACCCGGCGGCGCAAGGGACAGACGCTGCCGGCTCTCGTTAGAAACTCCACGTTGTTCCAATCCATGAACTTTCCAGCCGGATTAGCCCATTGAGCAAATGCGCTGAGCACGCTACCTTTCCACCGTGAGTGCCACCGAACAATTGCTGGAACGCGTGAAAGGGCTGGATGAAGCCCAGGCGAGGACCGTGCTGGGGATGCTGGACCAAATCGCTGGCAAGCCTCCGGCACGGAAGACGAAGGCACAACGCAAGGGAGGCGTTTGGTCCGTGCTGGGTTATGCGAAGAAATACAACCATCCCTACAAGACCACCGCCGAGTGGATGGCCGTCCTGCGCGAAGGAGAGAAGGACTGATGGCTTGGGTTGTAGATACTTGCCTGCTTATTGACATCGCCCAAGCGGACCCGGTGTTCGCTCGGCCTTCGGGTGAACTGCTGGAGTCAAAGGAAGCGGACGGTTTGGTCGCGTGCCCGGTGAGTCTCGTGGAATTGGGGCCGATGTTCGGCGGAGTGTGGGCGGACTTGGAGAGTTTTCTTGTTCCACCGGGTGTCCAGTGGGATGAGCCGTGGACAGATCACGACACGAAAACGGCATTCGAAGCATGGCACCGCGCCGTGCAACGCAAGCGGCGGCAGCAGATGTCACTCCGCCCTGTCGCCGACGTGCTCATCGGCGCTTTCGCCCTCCGCTTCGACGGCCTGCTCACGCGCAACGCTGCCGACTTCAAAACGCTTTTCCCGACCCTGAACCTCGTCGAGCCATGAATTCCCGCCCCGCCATGTCCCCGTCCGAACTCGTCAACCTCACGCGCCGCGACTTCCTCGCCAGCACCGGCCTGGGCACCGTCGCCCTCGCCACGCTGCTGGCCGAAAAGGGCTATGCCGTGCCCTCCACGGAACCGCTGGCCGCGCGCGCCGCGCACTTCCCGCCGCGCGCGAAGAACTGCATCCTCATTTACTTCGAGGGCGCGCCGAGCCACATCGACCTCTTCGACCCCAAGCCGAAGCTCAACGAGATGAACGGCCAGAAGCTGCCGGACGAGATGCTCGAGAAAGTCCGTTTCGCGTTCATCAAGAAGGAGGGCGTGCGGCTCATGGGCAGCCCGCGCAAGTTCACCAAGCACGGCCAGTGCGGCACGGAACTCAGCGACCTCCTCCCGCACATTGGCTCCATGGCGGACGACATCTGCCTCGTGCGCTCGATGCACACGACGCAGTTCAACCACCATCCCGGCCAGCTCCTGATGAACTGCGGCTCGCCGTTGTTCGGCCGCCCGACGCTGGGCGCGTGGCTCACCTACGGCCTTGGCAACGAGTCGCGTGATCTGCCGGCCTACGTCGTCCTGCACGCCGGACGCGGCTCAAGTGCGGGCGCGAGCGCGTGGACGAGCGGCTTTCTCCCCAGCACTTACGCGGGCGTGCTCTTCCGCAACCAGGGCGACCCCGTGCTCAACCTCGGCAACCCGCCCGGCTTCACAGCGGAGATGCAGCACCTCGGCCTCGACGCCATCGGCGACCTGAACCGCCTGCGCCACCAGCACGTCGCCGATCCCGAGATCGCTTCGCGCATCGGCGCCTACGAACTTGCTGGCCGGATGCAGGCGGCGACGCCCGAGCTGATGGACTTGAGCAAGGAATCGCAGGCCACGCTGGACATGTATGGCGTGGGCCGGAAATCCAAGGAGAACTCCGGCGGCCGCGGCGGCGGGCCGGAGACTTACTCGACCTTCGCGCGGAACTGCGTGCTCGCGCGCCGCATGGTCGAGCGCGGCGTGCGCTTCGTCACGCTGCTGCATGCCTCGTGGGATCACCACAGCAACCTGAATCAGGAGCTGCCCTTCTGCGCCGGCATGGCGGACCAGCCCATCGCCGCGCTCGTGCGGGACTTGAAGCAGCGCGGCATGTTGGATGACACCATGGTCATCTGGGCCAGCGAGTTCGGTCGCACACCGCTCGGTGAGAATCGCGGCGGCTCGGGCAATGTCACCGGTCGCGATCACCACCCGTTTGCCTTCTCCATGTGGCTCGCGGGCGGCGGCATCAAGGGCGGCCAGGTCATCGGCGAGACCGACGAAATCGGCTGGGGTGTGGTGAAGGACCCGGTGGCCGTGCCGGACTTGCACGCGACGATCCTCCAGCAGTTCGGGTTCAACCACGAAAAGCTCACCTACCGCTCGCAAGGCCTGGACTTCAAACTCACCGGCTTCGAAGGCGCGAAGGTGGTGAGCAAGATGCTGGCGTAACTAGCGGAGCACCGGTCTCCGACCCGGCGTGAACCAACCATCATGAACACGCCGGGTCGGAGACCGGCGCTCCGCTGGGAGTCCCGCCTTCAGGCGGCGAGGCGTCCGAACCCCAATGACGCTGCGCGCGAGGCGTTCAGGGTTTAGGCACGCGCCACCGGCTGAAGCCGGGACTCCGAACATGCTGGCTTGACCCGATGCGTCCGCACGGGGTTAATCGCCCCGAATCCTTGGCCGGCCCAGCCGGTCTGAACTTACATCATGAAACTCCATCGTTCCTTCCTCGCCTTAGCTTCCGCCCTCGTGCTGGCCGCGCTGCCCGCGTCCGCCGCGCCCATTCCTGACGACGCCCGCATCAACGGCTTCGCCATCGGCTGCCAGGCCTACAGCTTCAACCGCTTCTCCGTTTTCGAGGCCATCGAGAAGACCGCCGAGGCCGGCGGCAAGGTCATCGAATTTTATCCCGGCCAGAAGCTCACGAAAGAGGAGCCCAACGTGAAATGGAGCCACGACTCTTCCGATGAGGTCATCGCCCGTGTGAAGGAGAAGCTGGCCAAGCACAAGGTCCGCGCCGTGAACTATGGCGTCGTCGGCATCCCCAAGGACGAGGCGGGCGCGCGCAAGGTCTTCGAGTTCGCGAAGAAGCTGGGTCTCTACGGCATCACCACCGAGTCCATTGACGCGCTCGACACCGCTGAGAAGCTCGCGAAGGAATACGACATCCGCGTGGGCATCCACGAGCACGCCAAGCGCACGAAGAAGGATGCGGACGGCAAGCAGGTCGAGGATCCGAGCTACAAAATCTGGAACCCGGAGTTCGTCCGCGACCTCGTGAAGAACCGCGACAGCCGCATCGGTGCGTGCGCGGACATCGGCCACTGGCAGACCTCCGGGCTCAAGGCGATTGACTGCCTGAAGATCCTCGAGGGCCGGATCATCAGCCTGCACGCGAAGGAGCGCGCCGCGCTCGGGCCCGGGCAGCACGACACCATCTTCGGCACGGGCATCACGGACATGGCCGGCGTGCTCGCGGAGCTGAAGCGCCAGAAGTTCACCGGCAACATCTCGCTGGAATACGAATACAACTGGGACAACTCGGTGCCGGACATCAAGCAATGCATTGATTTCGTGCGCGCCTGGAAGTGACCGGCTGAAGGCCGGCGCGAAGGAATTACCACAGCCCTGAAAGGGTGCGACCACCGGTGTCGCCTCTTTCAGGGTTTTTCTTTTGACGGGGCGTTCCGCCTTGGACTTGCCTCCACCATTTTCAATCCCAACGGGATTGCGTCTCAAAGCCCAGGGTTGCGAGGCACGAGCTACCTTGGGTGGTGATCAGATTATGCCTCAACCCCATCGGGGTTGTGTCGCAGCTACTCCACCGAGCCGCAACCCCGTTGGGGTTGGGGCCTTTTGGCCGACATTCCCCAGGGTAGCTCGTGCCTCGCAACCCTGGGCTGAAGGCCGGAATCCCGTTGGGATTCATTGCTGGACGCAGACAGGTTTGCGCGCGCGGCTTTCTGCGGCGTGAACGCCGCGCTCCGGGGGTGGTCGAAGCGCCGCCTACTTCAAATCCTTCAGCGGGTCGGGGCCGCCGGGGGAGGGCTTGACGGTGGGGACGCGGTCGAGGATGTCGGGGAGGTCGAAGCGCAGCTCGCCCCAGAGCGCGGGGAGCAGGCGCGCTTCGGAGGGGAGGTCGCTCAGCACGACGTGCGAGCGGTTTGCCCAGTAGTAGCGCACGGCGGTGGCGGTGCCGTTCGGCTCCGCCACGAGCGCGCCGACGTCGCCACGCAGCACGACGCTCTCACGCACTTCGCGGCCACCGAGAACGGTCCAGGGCACTGCCGCCTCCAACGTCCAGGACTGGCTCTCCCCGCCCTGCCGCAGGATGCGCAGACGGATTTGCGTGGTGATGTCGCAGATCTCGTCCACCTGCTCCTGGCCTACGGGGGACGTGAACGTGCGGCCGCCCTTCGCACCGGGCACGCGGGGACGGTAGAGCATGGCGACGGGCTGGTCGTTCACGAGGGACATCACGAGCCGCACGTCGCCGGGGGCGGCCTCGCCGCGCTTGGGATCGGCCTTGGGGTCCAAGGCGAGGTGCAGGTCGAAGGCGTCGCCGCCCTGGAAGACCAGTTCCTTGTCCGTCGCACGGTTGAGCATCGGCGTGGTGCCGAAGCCGCGCGCGGCGATGTAGAGGTGCTGCTCGTCGAAGGCCAGTTGCGCGGTCCACGACTCGCGGATGCGCTGGAGCTGGTCGCGCAACGTGCGGATGTCAAGCGGCGCGCCGCCCGGCCAGTCCGTGGTGATCTCGCCGTCAATCACCGGCTTGGCCGCCATGTAGGGCACGGAGGTGATGACCGGTCGGCGCAGGGCGCGCTCGATGCGCGCCTTGTCCGCAGCCCACGCCATCGTGCGCGTGATGTCTTCAGCGGTCACGTCCACCGAGCCGCCGAGGCGCTGCATCTGCTCCAGGCCGTCCACGCGCAGCACGGAGATGTGGTTCTTCCCGGCGATGGTGTAAACCTTGCCATCCTCCGCCGTGCAGATGTGGCCGTGAAACGTTTCAACCGTGTTGCGCAGGTCAGACATGTCCGTGCGCCCCGGCTCGGCCTCGGGCATGGAGAAGAAGCGGCGACCGTAGCCATCCGGCCCGCCGAGCACGGCGGCGGCGAGCAGGCCGTCGCGCGTGAAGGCATACTGGTCGCCGTTGTTGCCCAGCACCGCGAAGAGTTCCTCGCGGCCCGCCTTGAAGCTGCCGATGGCCAGCAGCCCGCCGGCGAGCACGCCGGGCGGACGGTTGTAGAAGCCCCAAGGCGTCTGATAGGAACGCTGCACGCCGGTGTAGTTGTCCGGGTAATGCCAGCGCACCTTGCCCGCCGCATCGAGCAGCTTGTGGCCCATCACGAAGGTCTCGCCCGCCGCGTTGACCCACGCGGAGCCGGTGAGTTCCTTCACGTTCTCCAGCGCGGCCATGTCGTAGAGCGGCAGACCGTCAGGCCGGATGCTCTTCACGCGCAAACGCCAGCCGCCGGCGGGCGCGTCGCCCCGGAAGTTCAGCGAGAGGTCGTCACCAATCGCCGCGCAGGAGAGGAAGTGCTTGCCCTCCTTGATCTGCACTTCCTCGAGCTGCGCGATGTGGTCGCGGTTCAAGTCCACCCACACGAAGCTCGTCGCGTCGGCGTTGAGTTTGCCGAAGGCCTTGAGCGCCTCGGCATTGCCGCCAAACGCGCGCCAGCCCGCCAGCAGGCCGGCGGCGACCAACGGCTGCGCCACGCCGTCCTGCTCGGCGCAAATCGTGACGGTCGGACCGGGATCACCGAAGGGCGTGACCATCTCGCGATCACCGACGAGGTAGCGATGGCCCTGCGCATACACCGCGCGGTCCGGCGCATACATGCCGCGTGAGCTGTAGTTGTAGAGGCGGCTCTCGAGCTTCCACGAGCGGTCGCTCCAGTTCATGCGGAACTTCATGCCGAGATGGTTCACCACGGAGCGGTCGCCCGAGTCCATGATGCCGCCGCCGCCGTAATGCGTAGGCCCCATGAAGTCCTTCTCGAAGCGGCCATCCGTGTTCCAGCGGCTGATGCGCTTCGGCTGGAACGTCTGCTCGACCACCCACAGCTTGCCCGCCGAATCCATCCCGAGCGCGGACGGCTCGGTGAAGCGCGTGGGATCAAACGGCCCGAGACGCGGCCCGCCCGGCGTGCCGATGGTGCGGACGTGGGTGCCGGTCTTGGGATCAAACACCTGAATCGCCGCCGTGCCGCGGTCCAGCGCGTAGAGCAGCCCAGCCTGATCGAAGACCAGCCCGCGCGGCTGCGTGAGCTTGGCGCGCGGAATCACCACGTCGCTTTTGAGCGAGGCGGTCTGGTTCGCGATGTCCGCGATGCGCACGATGCCGCGCTGGCAGGCAGCGAAGAGCGCGCCGTCCGGCGCGAAGCCGAGTGCGCCGGGCTGATCAAAGGTCAGATGCCGCAGCACCTTCGCCTCGGGCTTGGGATCATCCGCGCCGGGCAGTTGAATCAGCGTGAGCCGGCGCGCAAAGGTCGGCGGCAGCTCGGGATCGCCGCTGCCGATGGGCTGGAACGCGACAATGGAAGCGAAGCCGCCGCTGGGTTTCACATCCATGTTGGGCGGCTCGACGATGCGCACGCGCAGGGCGCGCACGTTGAGCGTCTCGCCGAAGTCGCCGTGGATGACCCGGTGGTAATGCCAGTTCATCTTCACATGGTTCTTGGTCTGCTGATGCAGGTGGACCTGCTTCCAATTGGTGTCGTCCTTGAACGCCTCGGGCGTGATGGCCGCATTCTCTGGCCCGGTCCAGACATCCACCGCGACACCGGCGCGCACCATGGGATCGAGGATCGCGAAACCGCGCATAGGCGTGGGTGCCTTCCATACGAGACCGGCGATGGGCGGGTTGCCGTAGGAGATGGGATGCTGCGCGTCGCGGGAGGTCTGCCAGCCGCCGCCGGGCGTGGACTTGCCTTCGAGGGCCACCAGCTCGGCCTCGCGGGCGGCATCACGGAAACGGCGGTTGAGCACCATGCCGTAATCCAGTTTCCGCAGGTGTGGCGCGGTGAAGGCCAGCGCGCGCGTGGTCATGCCTTCGGCGGGCACGGCCAGCGCGGCGCGGTTCGCGCCATCGGCCTTGAGTTCCACCCAGAGCTTGGGGTCGAAACGCAAATCCATGTCGCCCACCTGGTCGAGGCCCGCGAGCGCGTCGTCCGTGGCGGCCTCGGCGTTCGGTCCGCGCGCGGCGGGGTCGAAGGCGGCGGGCAGTTGCTTGCCGGGACGGAGCGCATAGACCTTCGTATCGCCGCGCGGCAGCAGCACGCTGCCCACCGGCACATCGCGGCGCAGGCGCAGGACGAGCGTGTTGGCGAGCGGGCCTTTCGCCACCGTCTGGCCCCAGCTTGCCTGCTGCGAACTGGTGATGGTGAGCAGCGCGCCGAGGATCGCCTCGGCGGGCGTGTAGGCGGTCTCGTGAACTTTCTGGTTGTTCGGCGGCGGGTAGCAGCGCGGCAGGTCAATGTCCCCGGGCTTGAGCGTGGAGGTGATCCACGCCGGCTCGCGGCCGTTGTAGCTCACCACGAGCAGGCCGTCGCGGCAGGCCACGCCGCTGCGGTCCGTGGGGATGTAGTCGCCCGCGTGGCCCGGCACTTCCTCGGAGTAGGCGAAGCGCAGGATGGACTTGGTGGCAAAACCATTCTGCGGATCAATGCGCAGCAACTGGTCATTGTTGACGATGTAGGCGAAGCGTCCGTCGCTCGTGAGCCGCGTCGCGCCATGGTCGGCGTGCCAGAGCTTGCGGCCTTCGAGATCGGTGGCGACGAGCGGGATGCCGAACTCCGCACCCATCGCGCCGAGGAAGACGACGTCCTTCACCGTGGTGACGGCGCAGGGCGGCGCGTGATCGGCCATCCACCACCCGCCGCCGGTCACGGGCGCGCGCCATGGCGGCAGGCCGGCGGTGTAAACGGTGTTCTCGTAGGTGAGCTTCAACGGCGGGCGGGCGATGCCGCGCCAGACATACTTGCCGGGCTTCACGTAGTTCCCGTTGTCATCGCGCAAATCCCAGCCCTCGCGCACTGCGCCGGCTTCACGCGGCACTTCCGCGACCAGACGCCGCACGTCGGTGCCGTCCGCTGCCGCGATGCGGATCGCAGGAAAGCCGGCGAAGGGCATCTCGTAGTTCAGGCTGAACGGCGACGGCGGCAGGAAACCCTGCGGCGCGGCCTCGCCCGCCTTGAGGGCGACGAGCGGCATCACCGGCAGCGTGGTCTGTGCGGTGCGCTGCCAGTTGGTGATGGTGAGGCGCAGGCCGCGCGTGGCCGGTGCGTCCGCCGGTGACGCGAGCACGCTCGGGCCGCCGGGGGCGAAGCGCATCGCGAGGTTGGTGTTCCACGCGGAGGCATCGAGCGCGGCGGGGTGCAGGTCACTGTTCGCCGGGGCGGCGGCAAGGACCGCGAGGCGGCCGGGCTGGGCCGCGAGCGCGAGCCCGGCGATGGGCAGCGGCACAGGCCAGTAGCCAAGCCATTGCTCGTTGGCCTTCGCATCGCGCCGCCACTCGATGCCGCCAAGCTGCGCGGGGTTCCAGTAACGGCCTTCGAGCAGCAGCGCGCAGCGGAGGGTCGAGGCGTGCCGGCCTTCCTCCCACGGGAGGTTATGCACGCGCTGGGTGAAGCGCAGCGCGCGGACGGGCGTGTTCGCGGGCAGCAGCTTTACCGAGCCGAAGGGCAGCGCGAGCCAGTGCGTCTCGTCACTCACGTCGCCGGGATATGGCGCGGCGGGCTTGAGCACGGCCACGGCACCGGCCTCTTCAAACTCCGTGCACAGCGTGCCCGCCGCCACCGGCTGGCGAAATGCCACGACGAAGCGCCGGACCTCACCGGCGAGCGGCGGCGTGGTCCAGGCGTTGGTGAACAGGCCGGGCTTGAGGCCCAGCAGCGACTCGAGGGTGAGGGCGGAAGGACGCTCGGGGAGGCGGCGACCGGACTCGTAGGCGGCGCAGTTGGGCAGGTCAAATTCGCCTGAGCCGGGCGCGAGCCGGGGCGCATCCGCCGCCCACAGCGACGCCGCGGAAACCAGCGTCAACCAGACCGCCGCCCACGACCGCACCCGCCCGAAAGGCCTTTTCATAATTCTTCGTTCAGCTTGGAGCCGGTGACTATCGCGAGCGTGCGCAGGGCAGGCAAGAGCCGCCTGCGCGGCCCGGGAGCGCGGGCGTCCTCGCCCGCTTTGCGCATACGACTGCCAAAACGAGGCGAACCCTCCCTTGCGCACGCACCCGCAAAGCGGCCCGGCGGGCCGCGCTCCGGGGCCGGGGCCAAGGGCGCCCCGTCTGCTCCCTCCGTCAATTCGCCGCTTTCCACCCGGGCACGGCTTTGCTACTTATCTCCCGACGCCGCTTGTTTCAGCCGCCGGGAGATTCCTTCCGGCCAGTCCGGCTGGGCTGCGGTCCGACCGTCCGCCATGCGTTCAGCCCTGAAGGCGTTGTTTTACGCGGCCCTCCTCGCCGCCTGCTACTGGTGCGGCTTCAGCGCCTATCGCGACTACACCTTGCTGATGATGGACGACGGAGGCAGCGAGCTGTCCCGCGGGCGGCGGTCCAAGTCCGTCAAGGCCACCAACGCGCCGCCAGCATCCGCTGAAACCAAGGTCGCCACCCCCAAGCCCGAGCCCAAGGCCGTCAGCGCGCCCGTTGCGGCAGTGCCCACGCCGGACACGGTCGAGGAGGCCAATGAAAGTCCGGCCGTCACCACCAACCGCCGCGTGGGGCGGAACTACCTGCGGCTGCTGGGTTACACAGTGGGTTTCGCGGCGGCCTTCACGGTGCTGGGCTTCGTGGCCGCGCAGGACTTCGGCTACCTGCTGCGCTTCCGCATGGGCAAGGAGGTTTCCTACGTCAGCGCCAAGTCCGAACGGAAAGGCCAATACGAACGCGCGGAATACCTCATCCTCAAGGGCGATCACCGCGAGGCCGTCCGGCTGCTCCAAGGGCTGGTGGCGAAACAGCCGGACAACGTCCATATGAACCTGCGCATCGCCGAGGTTTACGACAAGGAGCTGCAGGACTTCCCGAACGCCGCGCTGCACTACGAGCGCGTGCTCAAGCTGGAGCTGCCGGCCGAGCAATGGGGTTGGCTGGCCATCCGGCTCTCGAACATCTACTCGGGCAAGCTCAACCAGCCGCAGGCCGCGCTGGCCCTCATTCGGCGCATCGCCGCCGAACACCCGGAAACTCAGGCCGGCGGCAAGGCGCTCAAGCGGCTGGCCCGGCTCAACGAAGCGGGCCTGGGGGCCGAGGCGGAGGGAGAGGCGTGATCACAAAATCCAAATCCAAAAGTCCAAGCTCCAAAGAAGCTCCAAGTTTCAAATTCCAATCGGCCAACGCTTTTGTGGCGTGCTGCTGATGCTAGCGCGTCCATGACGACGGTGAGCGCTCACTTGAGATTTGGAGTTTGAAGTTTCTTTGGAGCTTGGGTTTTGGATTTTATCCCCGCTGAATCCCCCGCGCGCCCCGCCGTCCATTGCTGCGCACATGAAAGCTTTATCCGCCCTGCTCCTCGTCGCCTGTGTCCTGCCTGCCGTCGCCGAGAACTGGCCCGGCTGGCGCGGTCCGCGCGGTGATGGCACGAGCCTGGAGAAGAACGTCCCGGTGAAGTGGAGCGACACCGAGAACGTGCTGTGGAAGACGCCGCTCGCCGGCGGCCATGCCTCGCCCATCACCTGGGGCGACCGCCTCTTCACCGTCGGCGCGGTCGCGGAAACCGAGGGCCGCAACCTGATCTGTCTGGACAAGAACACCGGCAAGATTCTCTGGGAGCAGGTGGTCGTGAAGTCTCCGATGGAGAAGAAGCACCGCGAAAACAGCCATGCCTCCAGCACCCCCGCCACGGATGGCAAGCTCGTCTATGTCGCGTTCCTCGACGTGCAGGACATGGTGGTGGCGGCGTATGACTTCAGCGGCAAGCAGCAATGGCTCGTGCGGCCCGGCGTCTTCAAGAGCGTCCACGGCTTCTGCACCTCGCCCGTGCTGCACAATGACAAGGTCATCGTGAACGGCGACCACGACGGTGAGAGCTACCTCGCCGCGCTGGACAAGGCGACTGGCAAGACCATCTGGAAGGTGCCCCGCGCGAACCACACACGCAGCTACTGCGCGCCGCTGATCCGCCAGCTCTCCGGCCGCATGCAGATGATTCTCGCGGGGGACAAATCCACCGCCAGCTACGATCCCGATACCGGCAAGGTCCACTGGTATTTCAAAGGCCCCACCGAGCAATACGTCGCCTCGCTCGTGTATAACGAAGGTGCGGACCTGCTCTTCCTCACGGCGGGCTTTCCCGAGCATCACCTGTATGGCCTGCGCCACAACGGCGTCGGCGATCTCGGCGACATCTACCACAAGGCCGAGGTGACGCATCCGCAGGTCGCGTGGCACCACACCAAGGCCAGCATGGTTTCCTACGTGCCGTCGCCCATCAGCGCCGGGGACTACTTCCTGATCGTCTCCGACACCGGCATGGCGAACTGCCTCGTGGCGAAGACCGGCGAGCCCCTCTGGCAGGAAAAGATCGGCCGCAGCCACGCCTCGCTCGTGTCCGCGAACGGCCTGGTCTATTTCCTCAACGACAACGG
>CAZOCL010000094.1:0-18931 GCA_964578245.1 uncultured Klebsiella sp.
GGCCTGCGTGGCGCAGGCGTCGCGGTAGGCTTTCTCGGGGTCGGGATATTTCTTGAGCCAGCCGGTGACGAACGGGGTCTCCACGCGGCCGGGGCAGATGGCATTGGCGCGCACGCCGTCGAGGGCGTGGTCGAGGGCCAGGGCCTTGGTCATGCCCGCGATGGCGAACTTCGTAGTGACGTAGGCCAGCCGGTCCTTCACGCCCACCACCGCGCCGATGCTCGCGATGTTCACGATAGAGCCGGTCTTGCGCTCGACCATCCCTGGCAGGAAGACCTTCGTGACGTTGAAGACGCCGCGCACGTTGACCGACCAGAGGCGGTCGAGGTCCGCGCCGGTGGTGGTGAGCATGGTGCCCACATGGCCGATGCCCGCGTTGTTCACGAGCACATCGAGCTTGCCGAAGCAGGACTTCACGGCGTTGCCCACGCGTTCGCAATCGGCCTCGCTGCTCACGTCCAGCGCGAGGCACTCGGCCTGCCCGCCGGCCGCGCGAATGCGGGTGACGGTCCCCTGCCCCGCCTTCTCATCGCGGTCCGTGACGAACACGAAACCACCGGCCTGCGCGAACGTCTCCGCAATGGCTGCACCGATGCCCGAACCCGCGCCCGTAACGAGCGTAATCTTGTCCTTCAGAGAAAACATGGGCGCGAGTCTGCCAAGGTGCCTCGCGCGGAGCAACGCTCGGATTGTGATTTGCAGATCGCGCTCCCTGCAACGCCTCCGCCCGACGGCCGACCGGGCAAGCGAAGACGCTTGCGGCACGGCCGGCCGGAGGCCGGCGCTACGTAGCGCCCGCGTCCCGCGGGCCGTATCGCCGGCGTCCGCGCCGGCTCGGACGAATCGCGCTGATGAACAGCATGCTCCCGCCTCAAAACTTAGCGTCTCTGCGTCAATTCGAACGGCTACTTGCCATCCGCCTTCATCACGTCCACCGGCAGCAGCATCTCGTTCCCGGCGCGGCCAAGGTAGGGCGGCACCGTCATCAGCATCCGCGCGCCCGCCGTGTTCTGAAACTGCCACAGCTTCCCGTCCTGACCGGCCTCCACCGGGACGCTGAAATAACCCGGCTTGCCATCGAACTCGTGTGCCTTCTTCCCGCTGGCATCCACGAGCAACCCCGGCCCGGACGCGAAGCCACCGACGATCTTGGTCCCGCGTGGCACATAGAAGGCCAGCGTCCAGCGCCCCTGGAACGCCGCCGGCTCATCGAAGCTCGACTGCACCACCACCGGGACGCCCTCCGGCCAGTTCACCGCCGTCCCCGCCGCGCTGTCATTCACCACCACGCGGTGCAGACCGGTGAAGGTCGTGCGCAGTTCGATGGCGTGCTCTGCCTTGTCTGGCGCGACCTCCGCGTGCGCCACCGCCTTGCCCTCCGGTTCGGCTTCCGGGAACAGGTCGAGCTTGGCCGCGCCGCGCGAGTTGTAGATCAAGCCTGCCGAGGCCGTGAGCTTGAGTGTGGCCGGCGCTTTCTCCACCCAGGTCAGGTAAACCCGCGTGCCCCGGCTCATGCCGCCGAAGGTCCCGGGCTTCGGGGCGGCAAGCTGAAGCGACGCAGCCGGGGCGAGTGTCGTGCTGAAACCCACCGGGGCGAACTCCAGCAGCTTGTGGTTCGCGATCCCCCGGCGCGTGAGGTCCTCAAGTTCCTCGCGTGGAAAAGGGTCACTCTTCTTCCACGGGTTCTTCGCCTCCGGCACGCTCCATTTTGCCTCGCTCGGGATGTTCACGGACTTGTCCCGGTTGTCGAGGTCGCGATAGAGGGCCTTGGCATGGACCATCATCGTGCCGCGCATCCGGTAAGTGTGGCGGATCAATTGCTCGAAAGCCGCCTGTCGGGCGGTGCCATTGGCAGTGGAGTAGTCGAGCCACAGCTCCACGTAGCGCGTGTAGAGCGTGAGATCGTCGAGGCGCACGTGGATGGCCGGGTCGGGCGTGAGCTTCCGGGCCTCGCTCAACAGGAGGAACATCCGGCCCAGCAGATCATCGCACAGCGGCGGGCGTTTCTCAGCGGAGAGCAGGTCGTAGAACTTGGTCATCGGAGCGCGGGCCGGACCGAAGCTCTTCTCCAGAAAGTCGGCGACCAGCGCGTCGCTCCGGGCTGCCTCGCGCACATCCCAGAGAATGCGCGAAGCCACATAGTAGCCGAGGCCGTTCGGGCCCCAGTTGTCGCTGGACTCGGCGGACAGGAAGCGCGCGCCCTGCTCGTGGAAGTGCGGGATCGTCCGCTTGAGGTAATCAATGCGCCCACCTCGTGCGGCCCCGGGCAAATCACGGTCCCAGGTGTTCACGCTGTAATACTCGCGGATGCCGAGCATGGAGGTCTGCCTCCCCCATCCGGCAAGCAATTGATCCATGCTGAACCCGCCGGTAATGAAGGCCGTGGCCGTGCTGACCACCACGCGCGGATGGGCCTTGATGCTGGGTGGCGGCGAGTGCTGGCTGTAGGCATACATGCCCACGAGCTTGTCCGCGTTCTTGCCGGTGAGCCCCGCGGCGACTTCGTTGGCCAGCGTCAGCGCGCGGTCGGAGATGGAACCAAGCTTCTTGCAGTCCTCGCACTCGCACCAGCCACCACCATCGCTCGGGTCCACGCTGACGGAGTGCAGTTCCGGGTTCTTCTCGAACTGTGCGATGGCGTCCGCCACCACAAGTTTCCGCACGGCGGGATTGCCAATGCAGATCTTCGTGGAGCGGCGCTGGCCATTGAAGAGGCCGTAATACTCCGGGTGCGCATCGAAGGCCGTCTTGTTCCGCTTGATGATGCCGTCGTAGGCGTGGCCAGTGTGCAGTTCGATGCCCGCCACCGCGCGGTTCTTCGCACACCAGTCGCGATACGGCTGTTCTGCGTAATCCCACGGCCCAAATCCATACCAGATGCGCCGCGAGTAGTAGCTCGGGTGCTCGAAGCGATCTACCGACGCGCTCAGGTCACGGCGCGACGGCACGACCTCCCAATGCTTGCCCGGGAAGAACTGCCGGTAGCCCAGAGTGTGAAGGAAATCCCAGACCGCGTGCTCCACGGCGAGGTCCGTCGCGCCCACGAGCCAGGCACCGCGTGCGTGCGTGCGCAGGAGGTAATCCTCGCGCTTGGTGGGATCGCTCGTGTCGAAGCGACCGGCCAGGGCAAGCGCAGGGAATTCCGTCGGGAGACCCACGGCCAACCCGGTCTGGCCGTCGCCGGGCTGGACTTGGAATGTTCCCCCCGTGATGGCGTTTAGTTGGGTGGCCAGGGTCTTCGCCGCCTGCTGCACGCGGGGTGAGGCTTGGGTAGAAACCACGATGGGCACGAGCGACTGCCCGCCCTTCGCGAGCTCCACCGTCGCTGCCTGGGTATTCGCAGGAAGTGTCCATGCCAGCGCGAGCAGCAGGGCGAGCCAGCGCAGATTCGTTGAAAGCATGGGAGGAACTTAACGCGGAGTTGCGGCGTGCGGGAAGCCGGATATGTGATGGGGCCGGGCTGCCAAGGCATGCGGGACAGGAGTGTCCCGCTCACATGCCATCTCCTCAGCGCACGCGGACGAAGAGCTTGCCCGGCAACTGCCGGACCATCCGCTTCATCTCCAGGCTCAACAGACCCACCGAGACGGCGGAGGCGGGCAGGCCACTCGCCCGGATGACTTCATCAATGTGCGTCTCCTCGTTTGTCACGATGCCGAGGATCTTGGTTTCGTTCTCCGACAGGGAGAGGCCCGGCAGCACGCCCGTCTCCGCCGGTGAGGCGGGCTTGTTCGACGCGGGGAACAGATATTCGAACTCGCTGAGGATATCGTCCGCGCCCTCGCACAGCTTCGCGCCTTTCTTGATGAGGTCGTGGCAGCCCTTGCTGCGTGGCGAGTCAATGCGGCCCGGCACCGCGAAGACCTGTCGTCCGTAATCCGTCGCGAAGTTCGCCGTGATGAGCGCGCCGCTGCTGAGGTTCGCCTCCACCACGACGGTGCCCAGCGTCATGCCGGCGACGATGCGGTTGCGGATGGGAAAGGTCTGCTTGTCCGCTGGCCGGTTGAAGGGGAACTGCGTGATCACGGCCCCGCTCGCGGTGATGCGCTCGAACAGCTCCGCGTTCTCTGGCGGAAAAACCAGATTGATGCCCGTGCCGAGCACTGCCACCGTGCGGCCCTTCGCCGCCAGCGCGCCCTGATGCGCCGCTGTGTCGATCCCCCGCGCCCCGCCGCTGACGACCGTGACGCCGACATACGCAAGCTGATACCCGAGCTTGCGCGCCGTCTCCACGCCGTAGCTTGTGGTCTGCCGCGAGCCGACCAGGGCCACGGAGTTCTTGTCCTGCGCCGTGAGCGTGCCCTTCACGTAGAGTGCCACAGGCGGATCGTAGATTTGCCGGAGCAGTTCAGGATACTCGGCATCCTCCTGCGTGAGCACATGGCAGCCGTAGTCGGTGATGCGCTTCAGCTCGCCGCCCAAATCCACACTGCTCTCCCAGCCGCAGATCGCATCCGCCGTGTCCTCGCCGATGCCGCGCACTTGGAGAAGCTGCTGCTTGTTCGCCCGCAGGATGGTGGGCGCGTCACCAAAGAATTCGAGCAACTGGCGGACGCGAACCGGGCCGACATGCTCGACCAGGTTGAGGGCGATGAACGCTTCCTTGGAGGTCACGCCATTCGGATAGCGAAATGATTTTGGCCCGGCAAGCCGCGAGTGGGGAAAATTTGCTTGCCGCGTAGCTCGGTATTGCGGTTCATTGGCCGTGCCGCTGGAGAGATGGCCGAGTGGCTGAAGGCGCTGGTTTGCTAAACCGGTATACGGTCAAAAGCCGTATCGGGGGTTCGAATCCCCCTCTCTCCGCCATCCCCCGTTTCGATCAATAGAATCAAGGGTTTCCTCGCTTTTCGGGCTTCCGTTTCACCCCGAAACTGTGCTCCCACTGTGCTCAAATGGCCGGATTTCCGCCCATCTGTTCACTACGGTTCAAGCTGACTCTCTGCCCTCCAATTCCCGCGCGTGTGCTGCGGTGAAGCCGTCTTGCACCGGCCTCGAAAGCACCAACTCAGGAAACCACCTTCCCCGGCGGCGGCGCTGGCGTGGGCCTTGTGCGGCCCGTGCAAGACGTCGGCCCGCTGTCCGGGGATTCCTGCATCATGACAACGCTCCCCGACGAAGGCCAAAGGCTCGTTCTACACCTCAAACACCTGTGCGATGAGCACCGGCTCGTTGCCCGCTACTACGAAGGGCGGATATGGTTCCCTGACGAAGGCGCGGAGGCGCTGCGCGCGCTCTGCGAATATCTCGAATGCCGCCCGGAGGTATTCGTGCAACGCGCCATGGAGCACGGCTTCAACTTCCTCCAACAATGAGCACGCCCACCCTTGACGCGGCCACGCTGCCGCCATGGCCTCAAGACGTGCTTCGCCACACGGCGGCGAGTTACATGCTGGCCAAGGTTCAGGACGCTGGCAAGGTGGCCATGCAGCTCGGCAACTCGCCGGGAATCCTACTGAAGCACTATCACAACCTAGTCACCCCACGAGACGTGGAATTGTTCTGGATGCTCTTCCCGGAGTTCTGCGCCGGCCTCGCGGACATGGCGGAGAGCGGAAAGGCGGTGGCATCGTGAAGTCAAACTTCCACATTAGGAAAGCTGCGGAAGCCGACGCCATTGCTGCGCTGGCGCAAGAGCCGGAGACGTGCGCCGTCCTTGCGGAAGCAACCCTTGCCCAGCTTCCCCGGTCTGAGGGCGCATACTTGGAATCTGAAACGCGGCGATTCCAGCGCGAGTATGGGCTTCCGCGCGACGCGGCAGGCCAGTGCGTGCTCGTGGCGGCGGTGTTCTACCACGAGCGGGAGCGCATCCAAAGGAACTAGCCATGGACACCACACAAATCCTTGCCGTGCCCACCGGGCAGGCGGTGGACATCATCGCGCAACTGGCCGCGCGCGGATTAACCGTGTTCCTCGTGTCCGGCGGCGGTGCGCCGTGCGCGCTCCCGGTGCCCGCTGTAGCCCCTGCATCCCCGCCCCCGGTGGTTCTGCCCTTCAAACCGCACACCGTAGCAGCGGCGACGCAGGCGGCCCTGCAATCGAAGCGGGAGCGCGGGTGTCGTCACCGCTACATCCTGAAACTCGCGTCGGCGTTGCGCATCTTCGGGGAGACGTTCGGGGAGCGGGAGTTGCACACGATCACGGCGGAGGAAGTCGAGAAGTGGATGAGTAACGAGCGCTGGTCAAACGAGACGCGCCGGGGCTACCTGCAATGCCTGCGGACGCTGTTCAGCTTCGCCGTGAAGCGTGAGTGGACAGCGGGCAACCCGGCAATGCGAGTTGATGCGCCCATGTCAGAGAACAAGCCGCCTGGGATTCTGTCCGTTGACGATTGCGCCAAGTTCCTGGCGGCCTGCCGGAAGCACGATGCCGCGCTGTTGCCGTTCATCGCGGCTCAACTGTTCGCCGGGTTGCGCGTGTCGGAGGCTTGCACGCTGGTTTGGTCGGAAGCCGCCGGCGGACACGTTGAAGTCACCGCCGCGAAGTGCAAGACGCGCAAGCGGCGGCTCGTGCCCATCGGCGACACGCTCCGGGCATGGTTGGCCCTCGGTGGCGATCTACCTGCCAAAAGCTGGCGGAAGCGGCTCGACAAGGTGCGGATCAAGTCCGGCGTCACCCTGCCCAAAAACGCGCTCCGTCATTCGTTCGTCTCCTACGCCATGCCGATGCACGGGGCTTCTACCACGGCGGCGTGGGCGGGGCATTCGGAGTCCGTGCTGTTCAACCACTACCGGGCCGTGGTGACGAAACCAGAGGCGGAAAGGTTCTGGCAACTCACACCGGAGGAAGTCGAGAAGGCGGAGAGTCGCTGAACCTCACCACCTACAACGAGAGCCCCGCTGGCAACGGCGGGGCTTTTGCTTTGGGACCAATTGGTCCGTGTTGCCAATTGGCAACGTCTCAATCCCGGCCCAGCCAAAGCTCAGGGTGTAGCAGCCGGCTCCGGCGCTCCGTCTCGGCAGGGTCTTCCGGCGGGTTGGTGCGCCACGAGTCCACGTCACTGGCCAGAAGCGCACGGTATCGCTCTAGGAGGCTCTCAGACTGGCCGTTGACGACGTGCCACCAAAAGACGCGCAACTCAGTCCAAGGCGCGAACGCGGCCAGCCAGAGCGCTCGGGCGACGCCTTTGAGCGGGTAGATGATCAGCACGAACACGAGCCCGCGCACGACGTCGGCCAGCATCATGGCGACGTGACAAAGAAACAGGGCGAAGGCTTGCATCACTTGAGTTTGTTGACCTTCTCGATGCCGTCGGCAATGACCTTCAAGTGCCGGTTGGACAGGTCCGCCTTTTCTTCCAACGGTTTCAACGGAGCGCGGTCGGTCGCGCTCAACCTCGTGAGTGAACGGCGCATCTCTAGGGCCCGGTCTAGAATGCCCTGTGATTCGTCTTCGCTAAAACGGCCAGAGCGGGCAGCGCGCTCCATCCTCACGATCTCCTGGGCCTTGAGCATCTGCTGGCGAAGGTCCGAATCTCGAACCCCATTCGGGTTGCCGGTCGCAAGTTCCTGGAGTGTGTATTTCGTGCGCTCCGCCCTAGCCTCGGCCAGGTCCATCCCTGCCGTCGCCGCCTTGTCCTTCGCGTCGGCAAGCATGGCGTTGCGACGCTCGACTTCGTCATTGATCGCCTTTGCCCGGTTGCCCTGCGCGTCAATGTGCTGCGCAGTGCGCCGCTGGATTTCCTCACCAATCTTGGCGATCTCAATTCCCTTCTGGGCCATCTCCAGCTTGACCCTCTCGCGCTCTTCACCCTCGATGGCCAGGTGGAACTTGCGGCCGAGTGCTTCCATCTCTGCAGTCGCAGCGGCCTTGGACTTGTCGAGAAAGGACAGTTCCCTTTCCTCCCGTGCGTTGATCATCGCGTCTAGTCGCGCCTGTTCTTGGATACGCTGCCGGCTGCCCTCTGGCGTGGTGTTGACCCGCTGGCGTTGCTGCGCTTCCGCCACCGTCATACCGGCGATTGTCGAAGCGTTCACCGCGTCACGGTAGGAGCGCATGGCCGTGGCGATGGACGCTTGCACCTTGGCGAACGCCTCCGCCATGTCATCGGCCAGCCGCTCAAGCGCCGTCTCGGCTTCGCGCGTGTCGGCCATCACGCGCACGGTGGCGGCGGGTTGCGTTGACGCAACGGCGGCGTCGAGTGCCTTGCCAAGCCCCATGCTGGGCTTGCCGTCGAGTCCGCGCACGTTGTCGAGTGTGCGGGAAATCAAAGTCCACCCGCGCAGGACCTTCTCGGTGAGCGTGGCGATGGGTTCTCCGATGGTGGACATTGCCGATTTGACCGCCAGCCAGGCGTCGGCGTAGGTCTTCACCTCCTCGGGCTTGAGGATCTTGCCGGTGTCCTCTAGCCTTTTTGTGAACCGGTCGAATTCGTCGCTGCCCAGCGCAAGCACCTGGGCGAGGTGCGAACCGCTCTTGGCGAAGAAGTCGTTTGCGAGCGTTGCACGGCTCGCCGCGTCGGGCAGGTTATGATAATGGTCCATCAGCGAACGCATCACGTCTTCTGCGGTTCTGACCATGCCGCTGGAATCCACGAGGGCAATTCCGTATTTTTGAAACGCCTTCGCCGCCGCGCTCGCCGGGTCTGCCGCTTCGCCAAGCTTGATGTTGAGCTTCGTCAGCGCCATGTCCGCGTCCTCAACGCTGCCGCCGAATTTCTCGGTGAGCTTGCCAAGGCTTTGAAGAAAGGACGTGCCAACTCCCTGCTCTTCCGCGTTGCGACGAAGCTGAACCATGTCCCTGGCCAGACCGGTGATTTTCGCCACGAGCCCAGCCACGGCAAACGCCTTCGTGAAGTCGGCGACGGCCTCGGTGGTGAAGGTCTTGATCTGTGAGCCGACAGACGTTAGCCCGCGCTGCAAAGAGGTGGCGTCGAGTCCTAGCTTGAAAATGGTTTCGTCCTGTTGGCTCATTGGAAAAGGGAGCGCGCCGCGCGTGTGGGCGCGCGGCGCGCAATGCGTGTTGCCGCGCTCTTATGGGACGCAGCCGGCACGCGGGGTGAGGGCCCGCCACGATTGACCGCGGTGCTTGGCCGGTGAGCCGCATCCGCGTTGAAGGCCGTGGCGGGCAAGGGGTTCATTTGCCAAGAGCGAATTTCATCACCTTCATCATGCGGTCGAAGTCGGTGCCATCCCGGATTTCAGCGAGCGTCTGTGCATAGGTGCCAACGCGGGCAATCTCTTCACGCAGGCGGACGACTGCGGGCGAGTCGCGCCGTTCGCTGCCGACGCGCTCCGCTACCCCCGCCTCGATCTCGAGGATTTCTGTGAGCTCGGCTTCAAGGCGCTGCTTCACGACCGGCAGGGAAGCCGTCAGCGGCTCCAGGGAGCGAGCGACGATGCGGTTGCGGATGGTTGTGGCGGCACGCGCGCTATTCGAGGCGATGGCACCAAGGCGCATTGGCAACGTGGCGGTCAACTCGACACTGCGCTTGAACGTGGCGTCACACGGATTGTTCTGGGCCTCGTTGCGCGCCTCATGCTCTGCGCGGCGGGCTTCGTGCTGCTGATCGGTTAGACTTTCCAACCATGCAATCTCCTTGGCGTTTTCGGCTTCCACGGCGCGCAACGGCGCAAGCGGGTCTGGTGAGAGGGCGGCGAAGAGTCGGGCAATGATGGTGTTCATGTTTCAGTCTGGAAAGATTTGCAGTCGCTCACCGCTCATGCGCCCCGCAAGCCATTGCTCGTAGGCTGCCGGGCATTCTGCCACGGCGGCAGTGATTGCCTCGCCGCGCGTCTTGCCGGCGGCGGCGAACTGCCGGGCCTTTTCGATGAACTGCGCAGCGGACGGGGCGGCGAGTTGCAACCCGGTGCCGGAGGTCATGCGCGAGAGGACGGCCCCGAGGGATTCGCCGACGGAGTCCACGAGCCCGAGGGCGTGCGCGCGGCCGGCGGTGAAGACGTGGCCATTCAGCGCACCCTTGCCGATGCCTGGGCGCATCGTCGTGACAGAGTCGCGGAATTCGGCGGCGGCTTCGTCCACCTGGGCTTGCAACGCAGCGGCGGCGGCGGCGTCGAGCTGCTTGAAGGGATGGCCAGCGGCCTTGCCATCGGGTGAGCTGAACACCGTGGCGTCAACGCCCCTTTCCGACAGGGCGCGGGCGACCGACAAGTGGGTCAGCACCGCGCCGATGCTGCCGACTTGGGCGGACTTCGCCGCCGTGATGCGCGCGGCGGGAGCGGCAAGCCAGAAGCAGGCGCTCGCGGCCATGCCGTCCACGAGCACTTCAACCCGCGTCTGCTTCGCGGCGGTGGCAACGGCGTCCACGGCCTCCGGTAGTCCGGAGTAGCTGCCGCCAGGGAAATCGCAGTGGAGCAAAATGCCTGAAAGATTCGGCGTCGCCAGCGCGGCGGCGAGCGTGTCGCACAGGCCGCCGTAACTGGTGAAACCGCAGGCGATCTCTAGCTTGCTGGCGGACTTCACGAGCGGCCCGACGATGGGCACCACGCAAACGCCGTTGACCAGGGCGGGCTTGGGTAGGTCTTCGCCTGCCAGTGTCTTGCCCGGCTGGATTGCGCCGGTCGGTGTCAGGGAGTGCCGCGTTGCCCATGCCACAAGCGCGGCGGGGTCAGCCAGCCAGAGGTCGGCGCGGGCGAGAAGGAATTGAAGAGTGTCGTTCATCTAGAGAATTACGGTGGAGTTTTGGCGCTCAAGAGCGGCTTTGATGGCGGATAGATTTTCCAACGCGAAGAGCGGCGCGGCGGTGGATGTCACGGCGTCGGGGTGAAGCTCACCGTCGGCGAAGGCGGCATAGATTCGGGAGGCGGGCTGCCCCGTCATCCGTGACACTTCGTTCCGTGTCAGGAGCACTCTCACTGGGGTTTGTAGATTAGCCATGCTGTTTTCTACGATAAGTTTGACTGCTTGTCAAATCGGTTTCCGAAAATTCGTTTCGGGGCGGGTGCAAAGGAATCTTTCCCGGTGTCGCCCTCGTTGAGAGCGTTCAACTGCGCAGGCTTTTCATGGGAGGTTGGAAATTCGCGTTTCAGTTTCAAGATTTCGTAGTCGTAGCCCGAAAATTCAGTTTCCCATAAAGTCCCGTCGGAGGGTCAACCTCGTGACGGACGCGATGGGTCAAAAGATTGCTTCATGCCGGGTGCCCCCCGATCTTGACACAGCGGAAGCCATACCTTCGGAGCAAGACCTTCAACGCGCCGAGCAGGCGATAGCTGGCCGCCTGCTCACGACGCAGAGGACGGAGGACAAGCACAACATCAGGCTCGGCTGGCGGGCGTGTCGCGACGGGCTGCGGAAAGAGTTCGGGCGGCTTCATTCCTTCCAGCGCTTCAAGAGGTCTTCACAGTAGGCCGCGCGGTTGCCGATGATCTCGCCATCCTTCAAGGCCCGCTCCAGTTCAGCCAAGACGCGGAACACCAAGCTGGGATGCTTGCGGACGTGATTTTGCCGCCAGTGCCCGCCTGAAGCCTTCATCTCATCGTCACCCAGCATTTCCCGAAGGTAGGCCATCAATGACTCTTCCTGAGGGCGGGGAGACGATGAACGATTAGCCTGAGCCTGAGTCGGGATTGTGGCCGGGGCAGCCTGCGGCCCGCTGGCATCGTTTAATCGCTTCAAATCCTCTCCCCTCTTTTCAAATCCAATCCCATCCAATCCTGTCTCGTCTAATCCTCTCTTATCAGTGCACTCGGCTGGAACCGGTCGGTTTCCGCCGGTTTCACCAACAGGCCCGGATTCATTGGCTTGCTCTGAACCCGCCGGCCTGCCCCCCTTCGCTCCGGCGCGCCACCTTTGAACGAGTGAGGCGTTGTGCTCGCCCCATTGGTGAACCGCAAAGCCTCCGCCGGCGAGTTTGTCGAGGAACCCTGCCTTGACGAGCGCGACGTGGCAGGCTGGTTTCCGCGCTCCCCAACGGCAGACAGAAGCGAGCTGTCCGGCTGTCATCGTCGGAAACTCCCAGCGGCGAGAATTCTGGCAATGCCCCCACAACCGCAATACAGCCATCGGTGACGACTCGTCCTTCGTCAGCTCGACTAGGGCCAGGGTTTTCCAGTGCTCAGGGAAGGTTGGTTGAACAATCAAGACGCCCTCCCTGCCACCTTGCGGCGGCGTTGGGGAAGGTAGTCACTGATTCGCGCGCCGGGGTGCCAGCCTCGGGCCAAGATGCGTTCCACGAGCCTGCGGGTGCTGCCAGAGCATCGGGCCCATCGGATGGGTGATTTCACGCGTCGGCCCTCCGATCAAGTTCCGCAGACACGCGAAGGTTGCGGAGCAACTGGCGCACGCTGGCCTCGATGTCCTTCGCGGCGATGAACCGGGCCAACTCGGGCTCGGCTGCCAGCAACTCACGCAGGAGCGGCGAGGGCGATTCGGCGGGGACGGGCGGGAGGGTGGCGTTCACTTGGAACCCCTTCCCGCGTTGCGCATCGCCGTGGCGAGAACGCCGCTGGTAATGAGGTTCGCGAGCTCCGTCCGCGAGAAGAAGACGGCCTTGCCTACCCGATGCAGGCGAAGGCCAAGCTCGCCGTAGGCGCGGATGGTGTTGGGTGCCAAGTCAACCTCGCGCTTCGCTTTGGAAACGCGCACGAGGTCGAAGACTATCTGTGATTTAAGTGCAGTGCTCATCTATTGAGCACTGTGCGCTTTAGGCGCGGCTTAATCTAAGACTCGATAACTGAAACTCAGTTTGCGTTTTTGAGTTTCAATTAATTCTTGTGCTTCGGACCTACCTTGTCTGGTTTCAATCGCAGTCCCAATTCCTTCGCCCAGCGGCGAAAAAGGATCGGGTCAACTTTCTTTCCAAGTGCCTCGCCTATCTGTTCGCACCACCAGCTTGCAGTGTGAAGAAGGTTGTCAATGGGCATGAACTTTTCTTGGCCTTCGAGCAACACTACTTCAAGGGCAATATAGTGTCTTACTCGGTCCAGGGGATTCTTTTGCCTTTCGACGGCATCGGCTAGTTTCCTGAGCCAGGTTCCATCCCCTTTGATGATCGCTTCGGTGACTTTTGGTTCCAATTTCGAAATGAATAAATCTCTGAGTTCCCTGCCCTCAGGCTTCAGCGCCTCGGCGATGCCCGCCTTAGATCTGGATTCGATTTCGCCCCCCCATAGCCACGCAAACCTGCAAGCCTGTTCATCAAAATCCGTCCCAAAGGTTGCTGCAAACAACCGCTCTTGTGGAGTCAACTGCACGAGCTCTTTCACAGACAGCTTCTTCTCTTTCATAGAGTCACCTCCGGTAGTTTCGTGATGGCGTCGGCGAGCACCTCGACGGGCAGGTGCGTGTAGTGGTCGGAAATTGAGTCGCCCGCATGGCCGGCCAGTTCCTTCACCGTGGCCTGCGCGCTGCCGGCAATCTTGAGCATCGAGACGAACGAGTGCCGCAGGCTGTGAAAGCTCACCGGCGAGGCGTCGCGCTTGGTGTCCCGGCCGGCCTTGGTTCCCTTATGAGTCCGGGCCGGCATGATGCCGCACGGCACAAGAATGGATTCGTAAAACGTGTTGCTGAACTGGCCCGCGCCGCGCTCGATGTAGGCGGCGGCTTCCTCTGGCCACACCGGGTCGTGATCCCGTGCCCCGCCCTTCCCCACACGCTCCCGCAACTGCCATAGCACCGCACGCAACGCCGGATGCAGTGGCACGACAACGCGCCGGTCAGTCTTGCGCTGGTAGAGCGTCAGCGTGTTCGCTTGGAAGTCCAGCGCTCTCCACGTCAGACACACGAGGTCGCCCATGCGCTGCCCAGTGTAGGTGCCGGCCAGCACGAGGTAGCGCCAGAAATCCCCGAGCGCATCGGCCTTGGCGTAGATGTCACGCAGTTCGGCCACGGTGAAGGCCCGGCGCTGCCGCTTCTCGCGCTGCGACACCTTCATCGCCTTCACGCCCAGAAGCGGGCTCGCCTTTAGGTGGCTGCCTTCAACCGCGCGCCGGAAAAACACCGTGAGAATCTTGCGCTCAAGGTTCACCGTGCTTGCGCCGCGCTTCTCCCGCCGCTGCGACAGGAAGGTGCGCACATGGTCGCTCGTGATTTCCGCCAGCAACGGCCCGCGCTCGGTAGCGCCGCAGAAACCCTTGAATGCCTCCGCAATCGTCCGATACCGCTCGACCGTCTCGTGCGAAGTGGTCTGCCCGCACTCGGCAATCCAGTCGTCGAGTTCCGCGACGAGCGACTTCTTCGGGATGGTCCGCCCCGTCAGGCTTTCAAAAACCTCCTGCGTCAACGAGCCGGCCCGGTGTGCTTCAAACATCACATGCACCTGGGCCAGTTGCCGCTGCGCCTCTGCCTTGTCAGCCGTGCCCGTGCTGCGACGGAACAACTTTTGGCCAACGCGCCAGCCCAGCCACCAAAGTTCTGTGCCGCTTCGTTTGTAGAGCCACGCCATGGGGAAATAGTTGACTGTGCTCAATCTGTGTGCAATCAATATCGCTCAAGACAGTTCAACATAGTGAATTCTCTAGGAAATAAGCAGATTGTGTGTGCTGGAGCGTATCGGGGGTTCTAATCCCCCTCTCTCCGCCACTCCCACTTTTCCAGAATTGAACCAGGGGCTTCCGCGCATTCATTCCACATTAAAACGCGTCCAAACGTATGCAGAACGTATGCGGAATGCCGGTTTCCGCCCTCCTCCGCGCACTAGAGTTCAAAGTGGTTCCCGGACCTTCATTTTCATGCTGTGCTGCTGGAAAGTCGCGGTATTCGGGCGGCTCGAAGGGAGCATGTTGATGGCCAATGACGCCCTTATGCGTGAGATCGTTCTTCGAAGCCCCTTTGTCTCTGGAACTACCGGAAGCCCCACCGCTTCGCACCGTCCTCAGCCATTCTGCCCCATCACCAACGGGGCGGATTTCCCCCATTTGCCCGCGAACACAAACTGGTCCAGGGGCTTTCGTGCCCGCGGCGACAGGTCACGTTCCTTTAGCGCGTCCGGAAGCTGGTCCGGTTCGGCCTTATAGCCAATCGCCATGGCCGTCCACGCCTCGAAATGCTCCGGAATCTGGTAAACTTCGCGCGCCTTGTCGGGCAGTATCCCGATCATCTGATGAACCACGAGCCCCCGGGCCGTGGCCTCCGTCACCAGATTCCCGGCGGCCAGTCCCAGATCATGCACGGCAGCCCGGTTTTCCTGGCCGTTCCTGGCAAACCGCTGGCTGACGACGCCCAGCGCCAGCACGGGCGCGGCCTGAGGCGTGCACCTTCACTCGGCGGCTGGGCGACATGAGCAGCCTGTCGAACCCTAGCGGCCAGCCGTGCAGTGCCAGCACGGGGACCGGCGGCAGGCCGCTCACAAGGGCGGCGATGAGGGCGAGATGCCGCACGACTCACGCGAGGAAATGCGGCATCCCAAGAACCCATTGCCTCATAAACTGTCCCGGCCATGCGGTTCAGCCAGGTCAAGCGCCGGTCCAACCGGCACAATCCGAGTTGGATTGATCGCATGGTGGGTGACGTAGTAATGCCGTTTGATGTGATCCATGTCCACGGTCTCCGCGATACCCGGCCTTTGGTAAAGGTCCAGCAGGTATCCCTTCAGATTCGGATAGTCCACGATCCGTCGCAGGTTGCATTTGAAATGGCCGTGATAGACGGCGTCGAATCGGATGAGAGTGCAGAACAGCCGCCAGTCCGCCTCGACGATGCGCCGGCCGAACAAGTAGCGACTCTTCGCTAGCCGAGCCTCCAGTTCATCGAGCGCGGAAAAAACCGTGCGGCAGGCTTTGGCATAGGATTCCTGTTTGGTGGCGAAACCCGCCTGGTAAACCCCGTTGTTCACGTTCTCGTAAAGGAATTGCGACAGCTTCGCGTGCTCGTTGGCAATCTCCGATGGGAAGAGGTCCACTTCAGCGGCACCCAGTCTCCCAAAGCCGTCGTTGAACATCCGGCAGATGTCGTCCTCGGAGTTGTTGATGATCCGATGCGTTTCCCTGTCCCAAAGAACGGGCACGGTGACCCGCCCGCCAAACTTCGGGTCGGTCGCCGCATACGCCTCGGCGAGGAACGCAAACCCGTTGAGAGGATCAGTGCTGCAACCCGGTCCATCGCGGAAGGCCCAGCCGCGTCCGTCGCGAATCGGATCCACCACCGTCATGCCAATGGCGGCTTCCAGCCGCTTCAACCTCCGCACGATGACCGTGCGACTCGCCCACGGACACGCCAGTGAAACGTATAGATGATAGCGTCCCGCAACCGCCGGATACGGCGTGGATCCATTATTCGACACGCACTCGCGAAACACGTCCTCTTGACGTTTAAATTCGCCGGCATCGGATGCCTCCTCGGGGAATTGTGCCATCGTTTTCACATTGCCCTTACTGTAACTTACCTCACCCGTCAGCGCCTCAGATTTGTATTATTCTGTCCCTGTATCTTCCGCTCCGGATTGACGTCGCTGGCATTCCGCATGGCATGGCGCTGCATCCAGAACCCGCAGGATGTGCTCCGGGTCGAGCACCGGTCCGTTGTCGCCCAATTCAAGGTGGCTGGTGAAGGCCTCGGCAATTGTGCGATGCCGTTCCAACGTCTCCGACGCCCTGCTGCATTCGCATTCCGTCGACCATCTGGCCGGCGCATCCTTAATCGGCACCCGGGGTGCTGAGCGTCTGGTTTCGTAGAACGGATGACCAGGGGAGCGGGTGAAACCGGACTCGAGCCGGGGTCCGATGTTCGGCATCCAACTCCACCGTAAGCCACCCGCCGTCCTTAAGCAGTTGAATCCCGGTGAGCGAGGGACAGAGGTGGACCTTGAATGGCTGCCAGTGCCTGGCTTCATTGAGTGCTTTGCTGATCCGGCGGCTGGTCGTTCCCAGGCAGTTCACCACCGGCAGACCTGACAGCAGGCGGCCAGTGCGCAGAATGAGCTGCGAATGCAGGTGGCCAATGACCGTGGCTTCCACTTGGGACAGATGCGCCCGGACCTCCGGCAATTGCGCCAGAAACGGCAGTGCGGTGGGGTCGTGGCAGAAGAGCAGCACCCGTTGCTGCGGCCGGAGACGATCAAAAGCTTCGCGGACTTCCTCAAGGTGCGCCGCGCGCACGGCCTCCCACGCCGCCCGCTCTCCAGGTGCCATTTCCAGGTCATACACGGGCAAGGCCAGCAGCGTGGAGGTGACCCCCATGAGAACGTAGTCAGCCCACGGCACCTGCCAGAAGGGCCGCAGGCCCAGCCCGGTCGTGGTGGCCGCCCAGCTCGCAAAACACAGCCCGCCGTGGCCACCTACCATGCTCACCTTGCCCAGTTCGTGATCACCGATGGTGGCGTGGAGCCGGTCGCCGAAACTGGCACGGAGCCTGGCCAGGCATTCCTGTGCACTGGCAAAAGCCGCCGGGTCACTCACCCCCACGAAGCGTGAATCCGCGTTGTAATCACCGTTGGCCACCACCAGATGCGGGAACCCTCCGCACCGTTGCAGAAAGGCCTCAAGAAACCGGCCGTTGCCGAGCGGGTCACGGAGCCAGACCAAGCCACGATACGCTCGGATCATCTGCCGCGCCGGCCAGTTAGGCGCGCAGGCGATCTCGTAGCCTTGTCGTTCACGCTCCGCCGCACCGGCGTGGTGAATGTCACTGACGACCAGGATCGTTGCCGATTCGGACATGCGGCGAAGAGTGTCAGCCCGCAGAGCGGCAGTGCAATCGTCTTTCCCACGACCCTGCCCCTGAAAAAGCAAAGCCCCGCCGGGCGGGGCGGGGCGGGGCTGAATTCAACCGACGCTCAATTCGACGTCGTCACGTCCAGCGGGTTCTGCGTCACCGTGACATTGCCTTCAGGGGAAGTCGTAGTGCCTGTGCCCGTGTTGGAAATGATTTCCGCCGCCTGCTGCTCAATGGCGGCTACGACTGCGGCGGGGGCAACTGAGGGGGCCGCATCACCTGGCTTGAATTGCTTGCCCGCCTCCACCCGCACGGTCTGGGACACGCCATTGATCACGAAACGGAACTCCACAACGCCCTTGGTAACCACCAAGGTGCCGTCCGACCGCACGGAATAGATGGTCCCGCGAATGCCTGCGACCCCCGTAGCCGTCTTGATCTCGTATTTGGACTTGTCGGACAACTTCTTGATCACGTTCCCCGTGACCTGCCCCTTACCGAGGCTCATGGCAGTGGTGACGTCCCGTTTGCCGGCATCAACGATGTCGAGCGTGTCCAGACGGAGTGTGCTATCCGGTTCAATGCGCAGCGCGTCACCGTTGACGCCGAGCCAGAGATCCACCGTGGAAGCACGACCGGTCGTGACCGTGTCACCCGACTTGAGAATATCCCCTTCCTTCAATGCCACCGAGCCGCTGCCGCCCTTGATGACGGAAGCTGAACCGACGATCTTCTTCACTTCAGCCTGTCCCGGAACGGCGGAGGCGTTAGCCGCCCCCCACAAGAGGAGCACCGTGAACAACAGGACAGACAAGGTGCGAGCGAGTTTCATAGTAGTGTTATTATCCAGCCGGGTGGCATCCAGCAAAGCTATGGGAGATGCATAGCAGCCTTGAGCATGGAATTGAAGCCAAAAGAACCTCGCACGCAAAATCGTCCTGGATCTGATGTAAAACTGCCCTGATGAGCCCTGGCTAACCCGTCTCCGATCCAGGGACCATGGCAAAGTCACTGGAACTGCGCGGTTCCAAAACCAGATTCAGGGAAGGTGAGTATTCCAAGTATTCCAAGTTTAGGAGGCGCGATTCCCAAATTCCAGTTTCCGGGAACATGCCGAGCCAAAGCCTGGCCACCCTGCCCTACTTCGCCACCGTCCTGGCGGCGACCGGCTTCTGCGCATCCACCTTGGACTTCACTTCCACCTTGTCAGTGCCAGTGAGCTTCGCGGTGGCTTCGCTGAGGCGCTCCGCGATCATGCCGCTCGTGTCGCAACCGGCGGAGATCTTCACAATCTGCCCGCCCTTTGCGATGAGGAAGTTGCTCGGCATGGTCTTGGTTTCGAAAACCTTCCAGCTCTCGCCTTTCGGGTCCACGGCGTAGAGCATGT
>CAZOCL010000095.1:0-18771 GCA_964578245.1 uncultured Klebsiella sp.
TCGTCATCCGCCCGATGATGTATGTGGCGCTGAGCTACGACCATCGCATCGTGGACGGGCGCGAAGCCGTGCTGTTCCTGCACCGGCTCAAGGAGGTCATCGAAAGCCCGGCGCGGATGCTGATCGAAATCTGACCTGGTGCCAATCGGTGCAGCTCGTATTACTGCGAGTTGCTGGCCAGCGCGGGCACAAGTGGCTGGCGTGGTTCAGCGTGGCGGTTTTGCTGTCTGGCTGCAGCCGTTCACTGTTTGAGCGGACGATTCGCGACCACTTGCGCCAGTTTATCCCGCAGAAACATCGCGCACTTGGGCACCTGTGCCTCGCTGAGACCGTGGAGAAAAATTGGCCCCCGAAACCCGTGGTCATGCAGCAGGGCCAGATACCGGCTGTAGTCGAGCTTGCCTTCGCCAGCGGCCTTGTGGCCTGCGTCGCCATCGCGGTCGAGATCCTTGGCGTGCGCCATGACGACGTCCTTGCCCACCAAGGCAAAGGCCTGGTCCAGGATCTCGCTCATGCGGGCCAGCTCGCCCGCGTGAAACAAATTGGCCGCGTCCATCGTGACCTTCAGATGCGGGGAGCCGATCTCGTCCAGCAGGCGACGCGCCTTGAGGGCCGAGTCCACCACGTTGTTCACCTCCGGCTCAAAAGCCACGACGACGCCCGCCTGCCGCGCGATGTCCACCGCTGTGCGCATGGACGCGACCATGTCCTTCCAGGCCGCGGGTGTGTCGTTGTCCGGGTGACGACGCCACATGCTCCCCGGGTCGCGTGTGCCGCTGCACAGGTGAATCCTCGGGACGGCCAATTCCTGGGCCAGCGCGGCCAGCACGCCGAGCCGCCGCAATCCCGAGGCGCGGTGTTCCGCGTCGGGGTGGCACATGTTGAAGGTGCCTTGGAGGGAGGCGATGGTGATCCCTCGGGCCGCGACTTCACGGCGGAGACGAGCGGCGAGGTCGGGCGGAAGCTTGTCCGGCATCGCGGGCAGGCCGGCGCAGTCCAAAGCCAGTTGGATGTCCAACAGGCCGGCGGCCTTCGCCGCGTCCAGCCGGGCTTCCAGTGGCGGACGGACAAAGGTGGAAAGCAGGATGCCGATCTGCATGAGCGCAGGCGGCTTCGTGGCCGGGGCGTTGTCGGCAGCTGCGGCCTTCAAAGGTCCTTGTGCGCAGAGGCCGCCGAGGGCAACGGTGGTGACACCCTGCAAGAATGTGCGCCGCGTCGAATGGGGGCCGAGGTCGGACAAGGGTAGCTTCATAGATGGTTTTTTGCCCGCACCTGCACCGCTGGCAGCCGGTTACTTGTTCACCTGAGCCGCTGGGGCTTGAATGGGCGTGGTGGCGATGTCTGACTTCATGCCGCGCAAATACATGGCCCAGAACTGCTGCACCCGGCCGTTCAGTTCCGGTCCAAATGGCACGCCGTGCCCGGCGTCTGTCACCGGAATCAGCAACGACGTTGTGCCTGCTCGCTTCAATGCGGCGTCCAGCTTCTCGGCATTGGTGAAGTTCACCCGCATGTCCTTCGTGCCGTGGATGGTCATGATGGGCACCGCGCTGGCCGTGACATATGTCAGGGGAGAGGCGGCTTTCGCCAGGTCGAGGTGGTCCTTGACCGGGCCGCCGAGCAGGCCGCTCACCGCAGGGTCGTCCGTGGTGGCACCGGGGATCAGCACGGTGGCCATGTCCGTGGGGCCGCACACGTTGACGACGCAGGTGACACGGCTGCTGAGCGTGGTGAACTCGCCGAGGCTGCCCTCCAATTCCTTCACGCCGCCGGTCAGCCCGAGCAACGCGACGAGGTGCCCGCCGGCGGAAGCACCCGTGGCACCAATCCGGTCCGGGTCCAAGTTGAGTTCCTTGGCATGCCCGCGAACCCAGCGGACGGCCGCCTTGCAGTCGTGGATCTGCGCGGGCCACTTGGCCTCCTTGGACAGCCGGTAACCGACCGAGACGGCGGCGTAATTGCCCGTGGCCGCCAGCGCGGCCGCCTGGTTTGCATAACCGGTGCGGCTCCCGCCGACCCAGCCGCCGCCGTGGATGTAAACGACCACTGGCAACGGTTTGCTGTCGGCACGCTGCTTCGGCAGATACAGATCAAGCATCTGAAACGTGTTGGTCGTGCCCGCATATGGCTGGTCGAGCCTGATCTCCACCTTTTCTCCAAACCGTTTCTCCAGCTCCTCGCGCAACGGCGGTCCCTTGGCCTTTTCCTGAGCCATGGCGGTCGAAGCAACGAACGCCGCGAGCAGCAGTGGCAATTTGAGCATGCGGAACAACCGGGGTGATTTCATGGCGCAATCGAAGGGGAGTTTGCCATGCAAAGCAACAAGGTTGTAGGGGAAGGGAACCGATGGGCACAAACCACGTTTTGAACCGCGAGCGACGCGTCCGACGAAGGCCACGGCACGAAGTCACCTACGCCTATCTGGACACAAGACGCCGGCTGGCGTTGCTCAAAAATCTGATTTGGGCCCGTCCACTTCCCATCAGGGCTTGGCCTTGGACTGCCGATCCCAAAAACGCTGGAACTGCTCTTTCGTCTTGGTAGCCGTCGCTTCGTCCGGCTGGGTCCACTGAACCAGGGCCGTTGGGTGATCGGTCTTGAGCCGGGCGATGTCCGCTTCGCTGGCGACGACCTTGGTCAGCACCAGCTTTTTCAACGACACCAGCCCTTTCAGGTGCGAGAAACCCTTGTCGTAGGTCAGCCAGGTCTCGTTGATTTCGATTTCTTCGAGCGTCTTGATGCCGCCGAGAAAGACGAGCGATGCGTCCGTGATGCGCGGGCTGAATTGCGGGCTGAGCTTCACGATCCGGAGCTTCGGCAGCGCCTTCAGTGCCGCGATGCCTTCGTCGGTTACGGCCATCGTGTGCTGGAGATCGATGCTTTGGAGGGACGGGATCTGCGCCAGCGCGGCGGTCACGCGATTGTCCACGCGGCAGCCACCGAGGCGCACATGTTCGAGCTTCGAGCAGCTAGCCAGATGCGCCAGCCCCGGACCGAGCGTGCCTTTTTGCGGCGTGTGGCCCGGGCCATACCAGCCCCAATGGTCGAGGCCGAATGACTTGAGGCTCTTCCACCCCGCAAAGGCTTTGAAGCCGTCATCGGTCAGCTCGGCTCCGTTGGCAAAGAACTTTTCGAGCTGGTCGAGGTGAGCGAGCGCCGGAGCGGTTTCATCGCTCAGCGGGGCCTTCTCGGGGCTGATGTCCGCCCGCTTCAAGGTGTGGAGCGCGCCGATGAGCTGATAATCTCCGGCGGTGAGGTCCGCCTTGGAGCCGGCGGACAGCTCGGAGGGCGCGCCGTCCTTCTCGATCTTGAGGCGCACGCCTTTTGCGATCAGGGAATCCACACCGGGCGGATTCGCGGCGAGGCAAACACCAGCGAGGAAGGTCGCCAGGATCGCAGCGGCGGCGGGAATGATGGAGCGGGTGAGCGGAGACTTCACACCAGCTCCTTGACGACGCCGTTTGACAGTCCCCCTTGGAAGTCCGCCGGGATTTTCATGCCGACGCGGTCCACGACGGTTTTCCAGACGTTCGCCACCGGCATGTCCTTCTGCACGAGATGGCCCTGATGCTTGAGGCCGAGCGCGGAGCCGCCGCAGAGGATGAGCGGGAGGTATTTTGAATCGTGCGCGTTGGGACCGCCGTTGGTGGTGGCCCAGGCGGCCATGGTGTTGTCGAGCAGCGTGCCGTTGCCTTCCTTCACGCCCTTGAGCTTGCCGAGGAAGTGCGCCCATTCGGCGAGGTAGAGGGCGTCGAGCTGCCGCCATTGCGCGATCTTGTCGTCCTCCTGCGCATTGTGCGTGATCGTGTGCAGGTCCCATTTGCTGCCGGTCTGGTAGCCGTAGCACTTCGCCTCGTCGCCCTCGGTGCGGGGGATGTGGCTCACCGCGCGCGTGCTGTCGGTCTCGAAGGCGAGCGCGACCATGTCGAACATCATCCGTGTGTATTCCGAGTAGCCGCGTCCGTCGCGGGCGATGCGGTCGCGCAGCGAGCCCTGGCCGAAGTCGGGGCGCGCCATCTTAGGCTTGGGGCGGTCAATCCATTCGCCCTCGACCTTGATGCGTTCCTCGAGATCGCGGATGGACGTGAAGTATTGATCCAGCCGCGCGCGGTCCGCCGTTCCCACCTGACGTTGCAGCGCCGCGGCCTGCTCCTTGATGGAGTCGAGCAGGCTGGCCCGTTGCGCCATGGCCTGCCGGGCGGCCGCCAGGGTCTTGTGGTCTTCGCTGCCGAACAGTTTTTCAAACAGCACTTCGGGACGGTTCTCGGGCGTGATCGGCGTGTGGTTTTTGCTCCAGGAAAGCGTCATCGGGAATGGCCCGCCAAATCCGGTCTCGCGCACCGTGCCAAGGACGAGCGAGGGAAAGCGCGTCGCGCTGCCGTGGTGCACGGCCAGTTGCTGGTCCACCGACATGAGGGTCTTGGCATTGCGCACTGTGTTGACGCCGGTGAGCAGGCAGCAACAGGAGCCGTGGCCGCCGGTGAAGGAAGTGAGGCCGGTCATCAACGTGCAGTCATCCTTGAACGGCGCGAGCGGCGCGAGCGAGGGCGTCAGCGTGTAGTTCTTCCCGGTGTCCGAGGGTGTGAAGCCGGTGATTTCCACGCCCAGCCCCCAGTAGGTGAACATGGCGCGGCGGGGGATTTCACTGGCCGCCATCGAGCCGGCGCTGGTGATGGATTTGGCGTTCTGGCTCATGACTTCGAGCCAGGGCAGGGCGACGGTAGCGCCGATTCCCTTGAGGAAGGTGCGGCGGGCCATGCGCCAGTGGTTGGTTTGGATGTTCATGATGGGTGCGTCCGTTACTGCGTCTGGAAAAAGCTGCTGGCCACGGTGGCCTGGATGATTTCTTGCAGGCGATATTCGTGTTTCGCCGCGTGGGCGGTGATCTGCTCGACGGTGAGATGATCGCTGTAGCCAATGGGCCGGCCAAGCGCGTAGCAGAGCAGCTTCTCTGTGAAGCCTTTCACGAACGTCTGCTTTTCGGCGAGCAACGCGGCCTTGAACTCCTTCACCGTCGCGAATTCCCGTCCGCCGGGCAGCCTGCCGCTCACATCCAGTGCGGGCGAACCCTTGTCGCCGCGCATGCCTTCGCCGTTCTGGCGGTCCCTCCACAGGCCGGTGGCGTCATAGTTTTCCAAGGCCATGCCGAAGGGGTCCACCCGCGCATGGCAGCTCGCGCAGTTCTCCGAGAGCCGGTGCTCGTCGAGGCGTTCGCGGACGCTGCGCTGCTTCCGGTCCTTGATGGCCGGCAGGTCGCCCGCATTCGGGGGCGGCGGGGGCACGGGCTGATTCCACAAGGTGTCGAGCACCCACGTCGCGCGGCGCACGGGCAGCGTGCGCGTGCCGTCGGCCAGATATGTGAGGATGCCCGCCATGCCCAGCACCCCGCCGCGCCGGTCATCGGCGGGGGCGGGCACACGCCGGAATTCATCGCCCGTCACGCCTTCGATGCCGTAGTGCTTCGCCAGGCGTTCGTTGACGACCACGAAAGTGCTGTCGAGGAAATCGGTGATTGGCAGATCGCGCTTCAGCACCTCGTTGCAGAACTCCAATGGTTCGCGCTTTGAGCTGTCGCGCAACGCGTCGTCGTAGTGCTTGTAGAAGTCGCGGTTCGGCGGGTTGCCGTTGTCGAAGTTGCGCACGCTGAGCCATTGGCCGGCGAAGTTGCGGACAAACTCCCATGCCTTTGGATCGGCGATCATCCGCTTCACCTGGGCCCGCAGCGCAACGGGGTCACGCAGCTTGTTTTGCGCGGCGAGACGATACAGCTCCTCGTCCGGCGCGCTGCTCCACAACAGATACGACAGCCGGCTGGCGAGCTGCCAGCCATCCACCGGCTGCGCTCCCGGTGAAGCTTTGGTGGCAGCCTGCACCGGCATCGCCTCGCTGCCCACATACAGGAACTTGGGCGAGCACAGCACGTTCTTCACGCCTTCGCTCACGGCCTTGGTGAAGGAAAGGCTGCGGTCTGCTTTGGTCTTGAGGGTCCAATTCACGACGCGATCCAGTTCCTCCGACGTGACCTGGCGGCGGTAGGCCAGCGGCAGGAACCGCGTGAAAATCTCGCGCAGATACGCATCGTCTTCGCGCTCCTCACCCGCAAAGAGCAGGGCCTTGCGGCCCTTGGACGGCCACTCCACGAGCGGCCCTTCCCATTCCATCTTGCCGACCCAGAGGCGCGGTCGTTTGGCGATGTCGAGCTTCGGATCAAACACGTTGAACTCATTCGTGAACGTCTTGCGATTCTCCAGCGCCAGCGCCAGCGCTTCGGCCGACTGCTTCTTCAGCGCGGCGATCTCCTCGGCTGGCTTCTTCTCCCGGATGGCCCGCTCGATCTGTCCGGCCAGGGTGACCGGCTTCCATTGCACTTCTTGAAACAGGGGATTGCGAATGACCACGTCCTTGTTGCCATTGTCCCAGCCGATGCGCCAGCTACGGTTCATGCCCGGCGGACCGGTTTGCAAATACAGCAGGAATTCATACTCCTTCGGTGCGTCGAGCGGCGCATCAATCACCATGCTCTTCACCACTTCTACGGGAGTGCCCTGGGCATACTCCATCACCAGCCGCACTTCTTTCTGCGCTTCCTTGCCTTCGCCCGTGAAGGCCCCCGCCTGGATGCGGAAGCGATACCAGCCGTCGCGTTTCACGCCTTTTTTGGCCCAATCTTCTGCATAAAACGGACTGCGTAGATTGCCGGGATTGCGGTAGTTGTTGCCGCCGGAGAGGTATTCGATGCCGTCGTTCTTCACCGTCCAGTAGAACGGCCCGTGCGGCACGTAACGCTTCTCCTTCGCATCCCACTGGTCGAGGTTATCAATGGGGATCTTGCTCAGCGGCTCCTTGAGTCCCGCCACGAATCCCGGCGTGGGATTGTCATCCATCACCTTGCCGGACTCGTCCCGGTAAGCCGCGCCGATGCCGTGGATATGCTTCGCCTTGATCGCGTCGTGCGTGAACTTCTGGACCTCCGGCCGCTCATTCAGCACGGCTTCACCCAGCAGCAAGTCCGCCACGAGCATGTAACGCTCCAACTGGCCTTCATCCATGAAGAGGCCGGTCGCCCCGCGATCGAACCCGCCGACCTTGCCATCCGCCGGCAGCTCCTGCTCGACGCGCCGGGAGAAGTTTTCATCCAGCGAAAAGAGATCACGCACGGTGTTCGCATACTCCACGCGGTTCATCCGCCGCATCGGCACGCGACCGCCCTCGCCCTGCGCGGCCTTGGTGGTTTCGTCCAGCCGCTGCGCCACCCACGAGGCCACGGCAAACGCCTCCTTGGCATCCGGCCGGGGTTTTTTCTTCGGCGGCATCTCACCTGAGTTGATTTTGTCCATCACCTCTTTCCACTGGCCCGCCGTGTTGCCGGCCGTGAAATCAGCGGTGAGCAGATCGGTGCGAAAGCCCGCGCGCGCCGTGTCGGCATCGTGGCAGGCGTGGCAATGCGCCTCGAGGAAGGCGCGGGTGGGCTTGGGCAGTTCGGCCGCACCGAGGCCTGCCGGGAGGAGCATCAGCGCGATGCTGGCAAGGGCAGCGAGTCTCATCAAAAGGCCATTGGACTCCGGGGCGTCGGATTCATTCGGCGGGAACGGCACGAAACATACGGGATGATGCAGGAGCACGCTTCGATTTAACGCTGAGACGCAGCCTAAGTTGACCACAGAGACGCGATGAACACAGAGAGGACAGGAACAAGAGAATTCAGAAGGTTCCCGCAGATTCAGGACGGCCACAGATGGGAAAACAACTGTGGCCATTGGTTCGCGACCAACTGCTTCACCCCGGCTACGGGACGATGCAGTTGAAAGTGGCGATCCCTCTTAACGCGGAGACGCAGAGCACGCGGAGAAACGCAGAGCGGGACCAAGTCGTTTGCGTTCACCTTTTGGTGGCCTTCGCAGGGCCTGATCTCCGCGCCACTTTGCGTCCTCTGCGTCTCTGCGTTGAAGTGGTGCGTCCCTACTTCAAATGCATGGTTCAGGTTAAAGGAACTTGTGCAGGTGTGTGACTTGGCTATTCCCGTGCCGGGCCCGGGCTGGCCACGCTTGCCGCTGGGGTGGCTGGCAGGCTCGCCAGCATTCCCACCGTGGCCCAGGCGGTTCCCCAGTAGATGGTGACGTAGTTGAACTTTTCCGATTCCAGCCGGCTGGGCGCTTTCCAGGAGCCATCGTCGCGCTGGGTGCCGAGCAGGTATTTCCAGGCGCGTTGCGCGGCCGGTTGATCGCCGTTGATGCCTGCCAGACTGAGGGCATAGAGACACTGTCCGGTGACGAGCGCGTGGCTGGCGTCCCCCTTTGCCAGACCCCAGCCGCCATCGGCATTTTGCTGGTGGAGCAGTGCCTCCCGCCACTCGGGCACGCGGCGGGCCTCGCCGTATTCGCGCGTGATCAACATCTGCCAGGCCAGCCAGTCGCTGCGCCGGCCGGCCGGGGCGTCCTTGAGAAAGCTCAGCGCGCGTTGCCGGCTGTGGAGCAAGGTCTGCCGCGTCTCCGCCGGGAGCCGGTCACCCAGGCGCTCGAGCGCGGCCACGCCCAGCAAGGTCCAGAGGGTGTCCACCTGGGTCGCCTCGCGTTGCGCCTCGGGCTTCGACTGGTCCACGCCAGGGACGCTGGGGGCTGGGGTGGCGGCGGGCGGGCGCGATTTCGCCACGATCTGAAAGCCCGGCTCGTTGGTGCTGATGCGGTCCTGAACCATCCATGAACCGTCGGGGAGCTGCTGGTGGGCGAGGAGTTCGGTGAACAGTTGGAAGGCTTTCAACGCTGGTTCGTCGGCGGGGAGGGATTGTCGGCAGAGCACCATCGTGTCGAGAAACCCGTCCACCATCTCGTCCTTGTATTTCCGCTGGGCGCTGAAGGTGAGCGACCAGTCGGCCCAGTCGGTCACCTTCGCGTCATTGACTGGGAGGCCGTGCGCCTTCGCCTCGCGATGCGTCCAGATGGCGAAGGGCAGATGATGGCACGAGACGCACTGGTTCTTCGCCGCGCCAAAGGTCTTGGCCTTCCATTTGTCCGCGCCCGCCTCCAAGAACGGCAGACTTATGCGCACGGCCTGGCGGACTTGCTCCGGCGAGGGCAGGGGAGGTTCGGCAGCCGAACAACTCACCAACAGCCAGAACGCCATCACCAGTGCGGCCAAGCGGGACTTCCCGCCAGCAGTCATGGCGTGATCACGCGGGTTGAAGTGCACGATGAAAGGCCGCATGGGATCGGGGCGCTTCGGCGAAGCTCGTGGGGGCTGGACAAGTTGTCAACCTTTGGGCGCGTCCGTGACAAGGCGTGCGATTCCCACCGGCTACTTCGCGAGCTTCGTTACCGTCACACTCTGGATGTAATACTTGTTGAACTTGTTGCCGTCGGACTCGAGCGAGAAGTTAAAGCCCCAGTAGTTGACGAACTGCGGGTCGTTGATTTTCCAGCGCGCCGTGTGCCAGCCCTTGTTGTCAGGCACGGTGAACCAGGTGCCGGCGGTCTTGAAGCCGCTGGTGGATTCATAGACGAGTTTGAAGCCCGCGTTGTCATTGGCCTCGTTGCGGCGGACGACGGCGGTGATTTCGATCGGCGTTGCAGCGTAGGACAGAAAATCAGGGTCCACGATGAACAGGTTGCCGCCGGGCACGTTGCCCGCCCGGGCCGAGCCGCCGTAGGCGACGACCGCCTGCGCCACGGCATCGCCGGAGAGGGTGTGCAGCCCTTGCTCCACGTTCCGCTCGCCCATGGTCACGGAGACGGATTTCGCGTTTGCATAATCGCCGCCCCACGGGAGGGGCTTGGACTTGTTGCTCTGGGCTTTGGCCACGAGAGCCGTGGGGATTCCCACCGCGAGGACCGGGGCGGTGGTCAGTGCATAGGAGGCCGTGTTCGTGGCATTGCCGGTCAACGGGTCCACGAGTTGCACTGCTTGACCGAAGTCCAGAGGCTCTGCTGCGCCGCGCTTAGCCCAGGCGACCAGCACGGGAGCTTTGGCTCCCTGGAAGGCGAAGCCGTAGCTCCGGTCATTCAACATCACCCAGCCCAGATAAGCAGGGCGCTGGCCGAGGTGCTGGATCATCTGGCCCATTGCGGTGTAGGAGGGGCGGGGTTTGGCTTTGCCATCGAGCAGCCCCATCGGGCCGCTGTCGCCATCCATGCCCTCGAACCACTGGATGCTGGCGACGCCTTGCGCGATGCCCATGGTGTAGGCCTTCACCAGGGCGTGAGCCTGCGTGTCCACGCCCTTCTTGGCGTCGGAACCCAGCTCGGTGAAGATGATCGGCACGTTCACCTTGGCTGAATTTTGTGCCGCCAGCATCTTGCGCACGGTGGGGACGATGCGCAAGTAAACCGCCTCGGTCCCGGCGTTGTCGGCGATGCCGTTGAGCACCTCGTAAGGGTGCAGGGTGATGTAGTCGAAATGATCTTTCGCTCCAGCCTTGATCGCCTGTTCGAGGTAGTTCACGTGAACGGACTTCGCCGCGATGCCGATGAGACAGTCCGGGTTGGCCGCCTTCGCGGCGTCGTAGGCGGCGATGACGATCTTCGCATAATCCGCCGGTGTCTGGTTACGACCGGTGCCGTTGGGCGGCTCGTTCCACACTTCCCAATACTTGATCCGGCCTTTGGCATGTTTCACCACCTCGGAGACATAGCGGGACCAGCCGGGCAGGTTGTTGACCGGCAGCGTGTTCTTCTGGTCCTTGGTGTTCCATTTCGGAGTGCCGTTGAAGATGCCGCCGAAGGTGATGCGCTGGCTTTCGAGATAGCTCATCTGTTTGTCCAGCGCGTCCCACGTCCATTTCCCCTCCTCGGGCTCGACCGCGGACCAGCCGGTGTGGCAGCAGCGATGGGTGGTGAGGCCGATGGCGACCATCTGCGGAATCCACCGCGCGTTTGCCTGCGCCGAGTAATTATTCGCGTGGCAACTGCCGATGCCAAACGGGGTCAGGTAACTGTCTTCCGCCGGGGAGGCATCTGCTGCGCTGGCCGGGGACGGAAGCAGGCCGAGGAGTGTGGCGGCGAGAATGGACGCGACGAGTTTCATGGGGGACAAGTCAGGGACGTAATGGCGACGCGGGTCGCAGGGCTCGCGGACACTAAGGGAGGACGATAAAATCAGTCAATCAGGGCGGAACCGTGGAGCGCGGCTGGAAGCAGGGAAGGACGTAGGATATCCGTTGCCCGGCACTGGAGGGCGCTGAGAAACGCTGGACACGGCCCCTTCCCAGCCAGATTCATCGTATCGGAGCCTTGCTCGTCGCAAAAAGCGCCAGAGGGCTGGCGCACTCCAAGACGCTTCGCGACCACGGGAGGCATCGGCCACGCGCCAGCGTCCTGGAGTGCGGTGGCCCTCCACCGCTTTTGCGGGTGGACGCACAGAAAGGCTGCCTCAACCCGATCAAAGAAGCGGTCGTGCCCACAATCGCTTAACGCCGCACTCTGTCTGCATCAAAACGAGTTCCGTCTCGCTCGCATCGTTGGCTCCGCCACCTGAAGGGAGGTCAGATTTAGTATCGAAATGGTGCGGAAAGTTGGACAACCACCACGGCGAAGTGCCTCAATGGGCGGATGAACACCCGGTGCCAAGTGCCCACCCGTGGCATAGCCATGCTCTCCGTCGCTATGCCATGAGTGCTGCCACCGAGCCCAAGACAGTCCATCCGCAGATTTCACGCGGGTTGTGGGCCATTCTACTCCTGATGGTGTCGTCGGTGGGCATCAACTACATCGACCGCACCTGCCTTTCCACGGCGGGCCCGTTGCTGACCAGCGATCCTGAGCTGGGGCTTTCGCCCGCTAAGCTGGGGCTGCTGCTGTCCTCGTTTTTCTGGACGTATTCCTGGGTGCAGCTTGTGTCGGGCTGGTTGGTGGATCGCTACGGAGTGCGGTGGGTGATGGCAATCGGGTTCTTGATCTGGTCCCTGGCCACGGCGGCGACAGGACTGGTGCAGAGCTTTGGCGCGTTCCTCTGCCTGCGGCTGCTGCTGGGGGCGGGGGAGTCGGTCGCGTATCCCTGCTACTCGAAGATCATTGCGGGCAATTTCGCGGAGCATCAGCGGGGGCTGGCGAACTCGCTGATTGATGCCGGGACCAAGTTCGGTCCCGCGCTGGGCATGCTGGCGGGCGGGATACTCATGGAGAAATATGGCTGGCGGCCGGTCTTTCTGGTGCTGGGTCTGGGCGGGCTGCTTTGGCTGCCGGCCTGGTTCAAGTGGATGCCGGCGGGGCACGCTGCGACCCAGGCGACGGAAAGCGGCGGGCCGGGGTATCTGGAGATCTGCTCGCACCGGCAGGCGTGGGCCACGTTCATCGGTCATTTCAGCGGGAACTACCTCTGGTATTTTCTGATCACGTGGCTGCCCACCTATCTGGTCAAGGGGCGGGGATTCTCCATGTCCGAGATGGCTTATGTCGGCGCGCTGGCGTTTTGTGTGACTGGGACGGCTACGATTATCACGGGAGCGGTGGCGGACTGGGCGATCAAGCGGGGCGCAACGCCGACCAAGGTGCGCAAGACGTGCGTGATCGCGGGGCTGGGCCTCGCGACCAGCATGGTGTCGGTGACGATGGTGGACGGAGTCATGGCGGCGATGGGCTGCCTGATGTTCGCGTGCGTGGCCTACGGGGTGTTTGCCTCCAGCCACTGGGCGATCCCGCAGACCATTGCCGGGCCGGTGGCGGCGGGCAAATGGACCGGGTTGCAAAACTGCCTCGCCAACGTGGCCGGTGTGGTGGCACCCGCCATCACCGGATTTGTGGTGGAGCGGACCGGCCAGTTCTTTTGGGCGTTCGCCGTGTGTTCGGCGGTGGTGCTGGGCGGGGCGGCGGCGTATGCGTTTCTCCTGGGGCCGGTGGCGCCGCTGGATTGGTCGGCGAAGCGGGGCGGGCAAAGGACTGCGTCGGCTGGTTAGTAAGACGCACGCAAGCGAGTGACCGAGCACCGAGCATTGCTTGGCACGAGGGAGATATGTTCCGTCCAAGCCGAGCAATGCTCGGCGCTCCGCTGGTCTCCACGACCCAGCCGCGCTCGTTGGCTGGAAAAAAGGCTTCCGCCCGGCGGTTCCCAGACTATGCTCACCGCATGGGAATGCGACGTGAGGCGCGGGAACGCGCGGTTCAGTTCCTCTTTCAATGCGATTTGAACGCCCCGGACAAAGTGGACGAGGCGCTCGACCAATTTTGGGATTCACAACGCCGGGCGGCGCTCGCCCAGGCGTCCGATGGCAAGTCCACGTGGGGCGAGCAGATCGAGCTGCCGCCACCGACCACGGCGGATGCCTCGCTGCGGCTGTTTGCCGATCCGCTCATCAAGGGCACGCTCCAGCACCGCGCCGAAGTGGACGTGGTGATCCAGCGGCATGCCAAGAACTGGGACATCACCCGCATGGCCGCCGTGGATCGAAACATCCTCCGGCTCGCGATTTTCGAGATGCTCCACCGCGATGACATCCCGCCGGTGGTGAGCATCAACGAGGCCGTGGACATCGCGAAGAAATTCTCCACCGATGACAGCGGCAAATTCGTCAACGGCATCCTGGACAAGGTGCGCGGCGAAGTGATGCGCCCCGCCCGTGGTCCGGTGGGCAAGTCTGCCTGAACTCACGCCATGTTCGCCGACCTCCACATGCACACGACCTTCTCGGACGGGACTTTTTCCCCGGAAGAGATGGCGCAGGCGGCGCATCGGCACCAGCTCTCCTGCGTGGCCTTGACCGACCACGATACCGTCGCTGGCTGCGCGCGCATGGGGGCGGAGTGTGAGCGGCTGGGGATCGAGTTCATCCAGGCCACGGAACTGACCGGAGAGATTGACGATGTGGAAGTGCACATCCTCGGCTACTTCCTGGACCCGAATGACGCGCATTTCCTCGCGAATCTGGTGAAGTTCCAGCATGCCCGGCAGCAGCGGATTCATGAGATGGCGGCGCGGTTGCAGGCGCAGGGGATTCCGCTCAAGGCCGAGGCCGTCTTCGCCATCGCCAAGTGCGAGTCCCCCGGCCGGCCACACGTGGCGCGGGCGCTGGTGCAGGCGGGCCTGTGCAGCTCGATGGATGAGGCGTTTGACCGCTTCCTGAAGAAGCATCGTCCCGCGTGGGTGCCGAAGTTCAAGATTTCCGCCCACGAGGCCATCGGGTTGATCCACCATGCGGGTGGCGTCGCGGTGATCGCGCATCCCGCGCTGAACAAGAGCGACGAAATCATCCCGATGCTCGTCGAGGCCGGGGTGGATGGCATCGAATGCTTCCACACGCGCCACTCCACGGCGGCCAGCCAGCATTACATCCTGATGGCGGAGCACTACGGCCTGGCCATCACCGGCGGCTCCGACTGTCACGGCATGAACAAGGGCCGCCCGCTGATGGGCGGCATCAAGCTGCCCATGATCTACGTCCGTCAGCTCGAAGCCCGCGCCCGCGCCGTCCGGGAGAAAACCCTGGCCGCAGCGTGAATTGATCCGGCACCCGCCGAGCCAAGTCGGCGATTCTTCACGCACCACGTTTCACGCACCACGTTCCCATGGGATTGTTTTCCAAAATCAAAGAAGGTCTGCAGAAGACCGCCGCCAAGCTGGGCCACGAACTCAAGCGCATCGTCACCGGCTCGCCCAAGCTGACCGGCAAGACGCTGGAGGAACTGGAGCATGCGTTGCTCGGGGCCGACCTGGGCATGGCGATGACGCAGCAGATCCTGTCCGCCGTGAAGAAGGCGTATGAGTCGCAGGGCAGTGCGGGGCTGGACGTCTTCGCCATCGCCACGCAGGAGGTGGAGCGCAGCCTGTCTTCGACGAACGCCACGCTGTTGCGCCAGCCCGAGGGGCTGACGGTGGTGTCGGTCGTCGGGGTGAACGGCACGGGGAAGACCACCACTTCCGCCAAGCTCGCGCACTTGCTGCAAGGGCAGGGGAAGCCGGTCGTGCTCGCGGCCTGTGACACTTTTCGTGCCGCCGCCATCGAGCAGCTCAAGCTCTGGGGCACGCGTCTCAAGGTGGAGGTCATCGCCGGGGCCTACAACGCGGACCCGGCGGCCGTGGCCCACGATGCCATCACGGCGGCGAAGTCGCGTGGCGCGAGTTACCTGCTCGTGGACACCGCCGGCCGACTGCACACGAAGAACAACCTGATGAAGGAATTGCAGAAGGTGCATCGCGTGATGGGCAAGCAGCTCCCCGGCGCGCCTCATGAAGTCCTCCTGGTGCTGGATGCGACCACGGGCATGAACGCGCTGCAGCAGGCGCGGGAGTTTCACAAGGCGGTCACGCTCACGGGCCTGGTCATCACCAAGCTCGACGGCACCAGCAAGGGTGGAATGGTCGTGGCCATCCAGAAGGAACTGGGGCTGCCGATCAAGTTCATCGGCGTGGGCGAGCAGCCGGATGATCTCCAGCCGTTCGATGCGAAGCAGTTTGCCGAGGCGTTGTTTGGCGGAAAATAGTTAGCCTCGGCGTAGCCGAGGGAGGGCTGTGGAGAGAAGTTCCAAATACCAAGCTCCAAAATCCAAAGAAGCTCCAAGTTTCAGATTCCAATTCGCCTTGGAACTATGTTCAGCGATAGAGTCGTGATCCCTTTGGAGTTTTGAGCTTTTTTGGAGCTTGGGATTTGGAACTTGGAGCTTCTTTTCCCACGACTTCCCTTCATGGCAAATTCCCTCATACTCCCCCCATGCGCATCTCCATCGTCCTGCCGGCTTACAACGAGGAGAAGCTCATCGGGGCGACCTTGCAGGCGGTTCATGTGGCGCGGGAGGCGTTCACCTCATTGGGCTGGGAGAGCGAAGTCGTCGTCTGCGACAACAACTCCTCCGACCGCACGGGAGAGCTGGCGCGCGCAGCGGGGGCTAAGGTGGTCTTTGAGCCGGTGAACCAGATCGCCCGCGCCCGGAACACGGGGGCGGCGGGAGCGACGGGCGACTGGCTGGTCTTCGTGGATGCGGATTCGCATCCGAGCCGCGAATTGCTGGCGGATGCGGCGGCGGCCATCCGGGCAGGCCGCCACCTTGCCGGTGGCAGCACGGTGCGTCTGGATCACGGACCGTGGTGGACCATGTTCTTTGTGCATGCGTGGACGCTGGCAAGCCGCCTCAAACACTGGGCCGCCGGCTCCTTCATCTTTGTGAGCGCGGAGGCGTTCCAGACCATCGGAGGTTTTAACCAGGCGCTGTATGCGTCGGAGGAACTGGATCTCAGCCAGCGACTCAACCGGCTGGCCAAGCAGCGCGGACTTCGACCGCTGGTGATTCTGACCCGTCACCCATTGCTGACCTCCGGGCGCAAGGCGCATCTCTATACTCCGTGGGAGCATCTGAGCTTCATGGTGAAGACCGCTTTCAGCCTGGGCCGCTCGCTGGGCAAGCGCGACGGGTGTCCGATCTGGTATGACGGGCGGCGGTGAGAACGTCGCCGCGCTCCGGGGCAGGGCGCAAACGCGCGCGGGCTGGCTATAATGGCAAAATAAAAGTTGCTTCTGGCGGGCGAAGCGGTATCTACTGCCTGCGTCGCAACCAACCAGCGCCAAACTTCGGCATTCACGCCGGGCGCGGTTTTCCTGAGAGCTGACTTGATAAGTCTTCCGGTTCACCAGAGCCTAGGCTTAGGCACACCTGTAGTTGTCCGGTTTCAAGGATTGGATTGCCACAACATCTTATATGAGCCGACCAGACCAGCAGCACCAGCCGCATCAACAACACCAGCCGCAGCAGCACCAGAAGACCCCGGAAATCGGTTCCGGCTTCCTCGAAATCGCCGAAAAGGGCTTCGGTTTCCTCCGCTCCATCGAGAACAAGTTCCAGCCCAAGCCCACCGACGTCTTTGTCACGCCGGACTGCATCAAGAAGAACTTTCTTCGGGAGGGTGTCCTCGTGGAAGGCCGGCTCCAGCCGCCCCACCGGGGCAGCAGCCCGCAGCTCCGTGAGGTCATCAACGTCAACGGCCTGCCCTTCAACGATTATACCCGGCAGTCCCGCTTCGAGAACCTCACGTCGATTGATCCCATCGACAAGTTCCGCCTCGAGACCACTTCAGATGTGTTGGAAACCCGGGTCATTGACCTGGTCACGCCCATCGGACGCGGCACCCGCGGCATCATCGTCGCTCCGCCCCGCACCGGCAAAACCACGGTGATGAAGCAGATGGCCAACGCCATCACCACCAATCACCCCGAGGTCTTCGTGATGGTGCTGCTCATTGACGAGCGCCCCGAGGAAGTCACCGACTTCCAGCGGAGCGTCACCGCCGAGGTGGTGGCGAGCTCGAACGACATGGACTTGGAAACCCACGTGCGCCTCAGCCGCTTCATGATCGAGCGCTGCCGTCGCATGGTCGAGGGCGGCAAGGACGTCGTCGTCCTGCTCGACTCCCTCACCCGCGTGGCCCGCGCCTACAACTCCGTGCATGGTGGTTCCGGCCGCACGATGACCGGCGGTGTGGATGCCCGCGCTTTGGAAATTCCCCGCAAGATGTTTGCCTCCGCCCGCAAGATCGAAGGCGGCGGCTCGCTCACCATCATCGCCACCGCGCTGGTGGACACCGGCAGCCGCATGGATGAACTCATCTTCCAGGAGTTCAAGGGCACCGGCAACATGGAGCTGGTCCTGGATCGCAAACTCTCCGACCGCCGTCTCTACCCGGCCATCGACATCCCGAAGTCCGGCACGCGCAAAGAGGAGAAGCTCTTCCCGGTGAAGCATCTGGATGCCATCCGCAAACTCCGCCGCATGATGGTGGACTTGAACCCGGTCGAGGCCATGGAGACGCTCTTGAACGCCTTGAAGAAGTTCAAGACGAACGAGGAACTGCTCTCGCAGATGAAGTAGCAGCCAGCTCGAACGCCGAAGCAGGCGTTGAACACCGGGGCAAATCCGATGAGGGTTTGCCCCGGTTTCGTTTGGGAGGGACTGGTGGCGCGCGGCATTTATGCCGCTTCAACGTGCGAACGCACTCCTGCACCGCTGAAATAGTCCGGCCAGCGCAACGTGCAGAACTTCGTGGCCGCTCTCCCTCCCCCTGAACCGCGCACGGAGTCCCGGCTTCGGCCGGTGGAACGCAGCGACGATCCAGACGCTGCGCAGAACAGTCATGGACGGTCGGACGCCCCGCCGCCTAAAGGCGGGACTCCCTACGCGGGGCACGCGGTGTGCCCGAGCGGCTCGTTGCCGCATCATCCAACAAATCCAAAACAAGAACTGAAGTCAGAAAAATGGGGTCAGAAAAAATTCCACTCAGCCCGAACTCCGAAAATGAAACTGCGGATAACGCGGATGACGCGGATAGGAAGGCCTTTCCAGCGCTGCGTTGGGAAACCCATCCAACCGGTGGCGAGCTTGCGCAACGGGTGCTTTATCCGCGTCATCCGCGCTATCCGCGGTTCTCCCTTGGGAATTCGGGCTCAGTCCCTCCCTATTTTTCTGACCAGCTTCAGCTCGTAAGAGCGCGGCTGCTGGTCAACAGGGATTCCACCCAAGTATCCGAGCCATGGGTATCCGGTATGTGCTGCCAAGCCGCTTCGCACGTTGAAGCGGCATGAATGCCGCGCGCCGCCGTGCGGCACTTTCTTTCAACAAGTGGCGGGCTCCGCGCGTCTGCCACTCGTGCAATTCCATTTGTCGCCGGAAAGCTCCGACTTCGGGCGGGGCACCGCCGTGGTTCCCGCTGGCCTTTCTCGTCGTGACTTTGCCGGCAGCCTGGCGCTGGCGGCAGGGGCGCAACTGCTTCCGGCCGCCGAGGCCCCGCTGAAGCGCGTGGCGGCGGTGGTGACCGAATACATCCACAACTCGCACGCGGATGTGCTGGCCAGCCGGATGATCC
>CAZOCL010000096.1:0-18739 GCA_964578245.1 uncultured Klebsiella sp.
TCGTCGGGAACATGTGCTACGTGTCCGGCCACGGACCGCTCAAGACCGACAAGACCATGATCACCGGCCTGGTGGGCAAGGACATGAACCTGGAGCAAGGCCAGTTCGCCGCGCGCCAATGCGGCCTGGCCATCCTCGCCACCGTGCGCAACGAACTCGGCAGCCTCGACCGCGTGAAGCGCCTCGTAAAAACCCTCGGCATGGTCAACAGCGCGCCGGACTTCTACCAGCAGCCCGCCGTGATCAACGGCTTCAGCCAGCTCATGGCCGACGTCTTCGGTGCCGACCATGGGGTCGGAGCCCGCAGCGCCGTGGGCATGGGCCCGCTGCCCGGGAACATCGCGGTGGAGGTGGAGTGCATCTTTGAACTGAGATGAGCGAGCGGGAGTAAGAGCAGGATTAGGATTATGATTAAGAGCCGACCATCCCCCTTCCCCGCGCCTCCTAAGCCTGCTCTTACTCGTAATCCTAATCCTCCCAGACCCTCATGAAAGAATACGCCATCGGCTGGGGCACGCTCGCCCTCATCAATGCCGGCCTGGCGCAGGGCAAAGGCCGCAGCGGCCTGAACTGGTGGTTGCTTTCCATGCTGCTCGGCCCCATCGCCACGCTGATCATTGTCGTGCGCGACCCGCTAAAACCAAAGTAACCATGCCCTGCCGCATCGCACTTTTTGCCTCGTTGCTCTTGCTGAGTGGCTGCCAATCCACGCCGCGAGCACAGTCGCAGGCTACAACCACCGCCACGCCGCCACCGAACGCCATCGAGCGTCGCGTCGCCGAACTGAAGCTCACTCTCCCGCCCGCCAACAAGCCCTCCGCCACCCTCACCCCCGTCGTCATCACGGGGAACCTGGCCTTCGTCTCCGGCCACATCTCCCGCGCTGCAGACGGCCAGCTCATCGGCGGCCGCGTGGGCGAAGAACTCACCGTCGCCCAAGGCAAGGACGCCGCACGTCAATGCGGCCTCGCCATCCTCGCCTCGCTGCGCCAGGAACTCGGCAGTCTCGACCGGGTGCGCCGTGTGGTGAAAGTGCTGGGCATGGTGAACTGCCCACCCGGCTTCAAGGACCAGCCGCAGGTGGTCAACGGTTTCAGCGAGCTCATGCTCGACCTGTTCGGCCGGGAGCGCGGCCTCGGTGCCCGCAGTGCCGTGGGCGTCGCCTCCCTGCCCAGCAACGTGGCCGTGGAGATCGAGGCGGTGTTTGAGATCGTGCCCTGAGGAGGTCACCGGGGTTCAGGGGCTGGGACTGGAAGGGTCTGGAAATTGGCCTTGACCGGCAGTCCTGCTACCCGGACCTTCAACGCGGCGGTCCGGTGTAGTGCTTCTTCCACGAAGAATCTTTACCGCAATGAACCCCTCCCCTTCGTTCGCGCGTCCGCATGCAGGGTCGGCCTTCACGGCAGGTCTCAGCCGCTCTCCCTCGGGCTTTACCCTGATTGAACTGCTGGTGGTCATTGCCATCATCGCCATTCTGGCCAGCCTGCTGCTCCCGGCGTTGGGTAAGGCAAAGGAGAAGGCCAAGAAAGTCCAGTGCGTCTCAAACCTGAAGCAGCAGGCCGTAGCCCATGTCCTCTATCAAGGCGACCACGATGACCGCTTTCCCACCGGGACCAATCCCGCGACCGGGGCACCTGACCCCATCTACACCTACTACTCCTATGGCGGCAAGAACGGCACCGAATACGTCGTCGCCACCCGCCTGCTCAATGCCTACGTCAGCCTCAGCGGACCGGTAACGACCACCACCGAAGGGGCGGCGCTGGCCTTCCGCTGCCCCAGCGATCGCGGCGCGCTCGCCGGCACCTGGGCGATGAACCGCAAGCCCACGATCTTCGACACCTTCGGCAGCAGCCACTTTTACAACAGCGCAGCCAACAACAATGACGGGACCAAGGGGCTCTTCCAGAAACGGGCGGCCCAGGTGAACAATCCCGTCCGGGTCATCGTAGTCAACGACTACTCCTTCAACGCGCATGCGCTGAACAGCGCCGCCTTTCAATTCGCCTACTGGCACGACCCCACGCGGCTGGGCTTCGGGAACGTCACGTTCGTGGATTCGCATGTGGAGTATCTGGAAGCCACCCATAACGCCCCTGACTTTCAGCACGGCGCAAACTGGACCTTTGTCTTCAGCGACTGATACGGCTTCCCAACGATGATCGGTGGATGGACTGATGAGGATCGAGAGGAAGGTTTGGCTCCCTCACCCTTCCTCGGAGGAGGGGTGAGGGTTGGCCCGCCCTCCGCAGCGTGGCGAATGGAGGGGGTGATAGGTGACGTCCGGCGGAATACCACCGATTAGCCTAGGGAAGAATCGCGCGCCTGTTCGCCGCTGGGTCCTCGGTCAGAGAAATTCGCTTCCGTGTGCGCGCGCTTTCCCTAAATCTCTCCCCATGAATCCTGACTGGTATCGTGTCGCCAATGTTGCCGAAGTGCCCTCCCCTTCCCTGCTCGTCTATCCCGACCGCGTGGCGGAGAACGTGAAGCGGATGATCACCGTCGCCGGTGGAGCCGCCCGGCTGCGGCCGCACATGAAGACGCACAAGATGCCCGACCTCATCCGGCTGCAGCTCGGCCTGGGCATCACGAAGTTCAAGTGCGCCACCATTGCCGAGACGGAGATGGTCGCGGGCTGCGGTGCGCCGGATGCGCTGCTGGCGTATCAGCCGGTCGGGCCGAATGTAGGCCGGCTCCTCGCACTGGCGCAGAAGTTCCCGTCCACCAAGTTCTCCGCCGTCGCGGATGACGCAGACGCGATCCGCGCCCTCGGTGCGGCCTTCGTCGGCGCGGGCCGGACGCTGGACCTTTACCTTGATGTGGACATGGGCATGCACCGCACCGGCGTCGTGCCCGGCCCCAAGGCGGTGGAGCTTTACCGGCTGATCAGCACCACTCCGGGACTGAAGGCGGCGGGCTTGCACTGTTACGATGGACACAACCACGTCACCGATCTCGCGAAACGCACGGAGCAGTGCGAACGCGAGTGGACGGCGGTGGAGTCGCTCCGCGCGGATTTGAAGGCGGTGGGACTTGCGGTGCCAAACATCGTCGCGGGCGGCACGCCGACCTTTCCGATCCATGCCAGACGGCCGGACGTTGAATGCAGCCCTGGCACCTGCGTGCTGTGGGACTTCGGCTACGGCACGATGCTGCCGGACATGGACTTCCTGCCGGCTGCCATCCTGCTCACCCGCGTCATCAGCAAGCCGGGTGAGAATCGCCTGTGCCTTGATCTTGGCCACAAAGCGGTCGCAGCGGAGAACCCGCACCCGCGCGTGAAGTTCCTGAACCTGATCGGTGCGGAAGCGGTCATGCAGAGCGAGGAGCATCTCGTGGTGGAGACGGTGCGCGCGAGCGAGTTCACCGTGGGCGACGTGCTCTATGGCGTGCCCCGCCACATCTGCCCGACGGTGGCGCTGCATTCCTTCGTCACCACCGTGCGCGATGGTCAGGCCGGCGAACGCTGGAAGGTGACGGCGCGCGAGCGACAACTGACTGTGTGAGGCTCGTTTTGTCCCCTCTCCCCCATCGGGGGAGAGGGTTAGGGTGAGGGGGCGCGGTGCGATAACGAGGCGGCGGCTTTCGTCAATGTGGGAAAAGCTACGGACTTTCATGGGCTACAGCCTGCGTGGCCACCCCCTCACCCCGGCCCTCTCCGCCATTGGGGGAGAGGGAGAAGATGTCATCGTGCTACTCCACCTTCTTCTTCCCTTTCTTCGCCGGGGCGTTTCCCTTCGCGGGCTTGGGAGGACCGCCCAGCTCGGAAGTCAGATCCGCCAGCAGCCGGGGCACGTAGGAATCGTATCGGGCGTCGGGTGCCGGGCCTTGTTCCGGCAATGCCTGGATGGCGGCTGCAACGGCAGTGGCTTTAGGTCCTAGCGCCCCAAGCGCGTTGAGCGCCGCGATGGAGGCGAAGACGCCGCTCTTGCCCCAGTCCGCCTGCTCCAGCAGCACCGGCAGGGCCCGATCCAAGTCCGCCTTGTCCCCATGCAACCCGAGCGCCTGAGCGGCGGGAATGCGCACAAACGGCGAAGCATCCGTGAGCGCTTTCACCAAGTCTGCATGCGCAGAAGCGGTCGCGTCTTTTCCCCGCATCAGCACGCCGAGCGCAGCCCAGTAGCGCACGGCGCTGTCGCTGTCACCGAGGCGCTGGCGCAATTCGGGCAAGGCATCCGCTTTGAGCGAGGACGCGAGGTCGGCGGTCGCAAAGACGCGGGCGAAGGGATACTTAGCATCCTCATGGCCAATGGTGTAAGGCGCACTGCCGGCGGAGCGCGAGTGGATCTCCCCTTCCGGCAGCAGGCCGACATCACGGATGTTCGCGGCCAGTTCCCGCTGGGCCGTGCGGAACTTGGCCAGCACCTCCTGGTGCTGCGGTGAGGCCGCGAGGTTCTTCACTTCATCGGGATCGGTGGTCAGGTCGTAGAGTTCCTCGGGTGCCTTCGGACGCCAGAAAATGGATTGCGCCTCGGTGGCCTTGCCGGACTTGTAGAGGTCGAACCACACGCGCGTGGTCGGAGTCTGAAACTGATAGTCCACATGCTGCCCCTGCGAGAGCTGGGGCATGAAGTTACGCAGGTAAACATAGCGGCCGTCCGTAACGCTGCGCACACAATCAATGCGCTCATCCATCCGGCCACGGAAGCCATAGATGAACGGCTGCGGCTGGGTGATGAACTTGCCGGCGAACGCGTGCCCCTGCATCCACGCCGGAGGCTGCACGCCCGCTAGGCTCAGCACCGTGGGCGCGAAATCCACGAAGCTGATGAGCCGGTCACTGGCCCCGCCCGTCTTGTATTCCGGCGGGGCGAGATGCTTCCACTTCTCGGGGAAGTAGGCGACGACCGGGACCTGCAGGCCGGAATTGCAAGGCCAGCGCTTGCTGCGAGGCATGCCCGAACCGTGGTCCGCCCAGTAGAAGACGATGGTGTCCTCCGCCAGCCCGGCGTCCGTTAGGTCCTTGAGATGCGCTCCGGCGATGGCGTCCACCTCGGTCACCTTGTCGTAGTATTGCGCCCAGTCCTGCCGCACCTCGGGCGTGTCGGGATGGTAGGCAGGCACGCGCACACCGGCCGGGTCGTGCAGCGGCTTGTGCGGACGCGTGCGGATCTGGCTCTCATGGCTCTGCAGCGCGTTGAAGATGGCGAAGAACGGCTGGCCCGAAGCACGATTCTTCCAATGTGCCTTGCCGGAGGAGTCGTCCCAGACCTTCCCGGGCTTGGCGAGGTTGTAGTCTTCCTTGGCATTGTTCGAGCAGTAGTAGCCCGCCTCGCGGAGGAACTGGGGATACATCTTGAAGTCCGCCGGCAGCCGCACCATCGAGCGCATGTGCTCGCCCCCGGTGCTGGGCGGGTAGAGGCCGCTGATGAGCGTGGTGCGCGCGGGGGCGCACACCGGTGCGCAGGACCAGGCGTGACGAAAGATCATCCCGCGCGCCGCGAGCGCATCCACGTTGGGCGTGGTGGCGTATTTGTCCCCGTAGCAACCCATCTGCGGACCATGGTCTTCACTGGAAATCCAAAGGATATTGGGACGGTCGGCGGCTCGAACCACGGTGGTGGACGGAAACCAGGCGGCCAAAAGTCCGAGCGCGGTCAGGACGAACAGGCGTTTCATGATGGGCATGGTATCGCAGCAGACGGAACAGATGAAGCAAAGGAAACGGCCATCCGCAAAATCGCTATGACCTTTGTCCACAACCCCCTTCTGGGCGGATGTTGACACTACCCCGAAGCCGAGACGGCGAGGACGCGGGCCTCATGTAGCGCCAGCCTCCGGCCAGCCGTGCCGCAAGCGTCCCCGCTTGCCCGGCGGGTCGAGACCGGTGCGGTGCGCAAATGCGACCACTGCCAATCTGCGGCAAGTAGATGCGTGCGATTTCTTCCCGCCAAGGGTATCTACTCATCGTTCTGCGAATCATGCTGTCGCCCCAAATCCACTGGCTCGGGCTTGTGCTGATGTTCTGCGGCTGCACGCAGCCAGGCCGCCCACACTCCTCACCGGCCTCGGCGGAACAACGCGCCATTGTCTATCTCTCGCGCGAGGTGCCGGCGTGGTCGCGCGAGAATGGCTGCTTCTCCTGCCACAACAACGGCGATGCGGCCCGGGGCCTTTATGCGGCAAAACGGGCAGGCTTTCCCGTCCCGGCCCTCGCCCTCGCCGACACGACCGCGTGGGTGCAGCAACCGGTGCGCTGGGAGCACAACCAGGGCGACCCGGGCTTCAGCGACCAACGGCTGGCAAATCTTCAGTTCGCGGCATCGCTGATGGCAGCGGTGGCAACAGGTGTCAGCGACGACCACGCGGCGGTGCAGGCCGCCGCCGACAAAGTTGCGTCCGACCAGGGCCCCGATGACACCTGGCGTATCGAGTCTCAAGACACGCTTGGCTCCCCGGCAACTTACGGCACGACCTTGGCGACCTTCAGCGCGTGGCAGGTGCTCAGGAAATCGGATTCTGCAAGTGCACGGGCAGCAACCAAGAAGGCCGCCCGCTGGCTGCGCCAGGCACCGATGAAAAATGTCCCGGCTGCAGCGGCGTTGCTCCGCTTCGCTTTACAGGACGCTTCGCCCTCGGCTGCCTCACGTCAGAACTCCGCGCTCGCCTTCCTCCGTCGAGCGCAGACGAGCGACGGCGGCTGGGGCCCCTACCCTGACGCTCCCGCAGAAGTCTTCGACACCGCACTTGCCTTGCTCGCCATGGCAGAACTTCCGTCCACAGCCGAGACCGCCAGGCTGATCCAGCGCGGCCGGGCCTTCCTCCTCGCGCAACAACGACCCAATGGAAGCTGGGCCGCAACCACGCGCCCGTCCGGAGGCGAGAGCTACGCGCAACACATGTCCACTACGGGATGGGCGCTGCAAGCGCTGCTGGTGAGCCAGGGGAAGTGACAAGTATTCAGTGTCCAGTGTTCAGCAGCGGCCCACACCCCGGGCCGCTGAATACTGGTTGCGGAACAATGGCTTACCTCAACTCGAAGGGCAGCCGCACCGTTTTCTGCTCCAGCCGCTTCGCCACCCCGTCGAATACGTCCACTTCGAAGGCCTTGCCGATGTTGTTGCCGGCGAGGTCTTCGATGGTCGTCTCGACGACGAGCGCGTATTTGCCGGCCTTCCACGAGTGCTGCGGCAGGAACCGCCAGATGCGTTCGCGCTCGGTGAGGAAAGGCTGGCCGGGAATGGGATGGCCCGATTCATCCACAACATGGATCATCCGCAGAGCGAGTGCGGAATCCATGGACTCGCCCAGATCAATGGCGAGCGGCTCCCGGGTGCGGATCGGCGGGGCTTGATAACCCCAGCGACGCGGGTCGGGCGGGTCGCGATCCGGCGGGCCGACTGTGAACCGTTTGACGAACGCTCGCTTCATCCTATTGCCGCCGGCGTCCCGCCACCCGCCGTTGATGATCAGCATGAAGCTGCGGCCCGCCACCAAAGCGGGACCGATGTCTTCCAAGGGCTTCACCTCGCGCTTGATGCGGCCCGGATCAATGAACAGAGTCAGCCGCATCATGTCGGTGCTCCACAGTTCCTCGGCGAGTTCGAGAAACGGCAGTTCCACCGGCTGGTTTCCCTCATTGAGCAGACGGATGTGCTCGTAGATGTTCCCCCGGCTCATGGGGGTGGAGAAGTGGATGTAGAACTTGAGCAGGTTCTCCGGCAGCACATCGGCGCTCGGATAAATCTGCGTGACGACCGCCGTGGCCTGTTCCCGCTGCACCGGCATCTGCAGGACCGAGGTCACCTTCCCGGCCGCTGCGGAATCCGTGCCTGGAAGCTGGCCAGCGTCGAAGATGGCGCGGTAACGCAACCCCGGCTCCAAAGGGAAGGCGGGCACAAACCGGAGCAACCCCGTGTGAACTTGATGCTCTCCCAGCATCGGCAACGGCTCGGTGCCCGGCTGCTCCACAAAGATGGAAAGGAGGCGCGGCCAGTTGGTCGCGGGCCAGTTGGTGGACTGCAACGCCACCAGCGTGTCCTTTGCGATGCCCGAAACCTCGAGCACGATCCGGTTGGTTTCCTTGGGCACGGAACTCCAGCGGAGAAAGATCGGCTTGAACCCCGCCGAGGCGTTGGGCGTGTCCGCTGCGGAAACCCGGACCGGCCGGAGTCCCGAAGCGATCAGCAAGACAAAGAGGAGGCCGGCAAGTGCCGGCCTCCACGTCGCGATCAAGGATTGTCCGCGGCTTCCGCTCACGGAAGCGGGAGCGATTCGAGATTCAGCGCACCGCCCTCGGCCCGCCGCAGCACCAGTGCGTTGTCCGCGTCCAGCTTGTCGAGCTGCTCCACGCCCTTCCAGGAATCAATCGTCTCATACTTCATGCCCTGCGTGCCGCCACCGCCCACCGGCGCGGTGATCGAGTCGGCACCGGCGATGTTGTCGGTCGTGATCTTCATCACCCCACGGCTGTTGTTGGCGAGCAGGAGCCAGTCTTTGCCGCCCTTTTGATACACGATCATGTCGAGCGGGCGGTTGCGGTTGCCCAGTTCGGCGATGGTCTTGCCCTTGAGTTTCGCCCCGGGCTTGAGGTCGCTGATGGGGAACTGCACCAGCGGCGTGCAGGTGTAGGCGGCGAGGAGCTGGGCCTCGTTGCCCACCTTGAAGGCGACAAACGTGCGGATCGGCGAACGTGTCTCAAACTTGCCGTGCGCACCGTGGTAAATCTCCACGCTGGTGCCGTTGGCGACCTTCTGGAACGGGAACGGGATGGCGCGCAAGGTCGAGGAAAACTCTTCGTTCGAGAGGCCGGCGACGAGCAACCGGTCTTCGAGGAAGCCAATATCCGTGATGGACTCCTGACGCGGGTTGCTCTGCTTCTTGCCTTCGCCCTGCACGCCTTCGACCGGCGCGTCAGGCAGTTCGGCCCGAGTGTGCTTCACCTTGTCGAGCGAGACGACTTCGAGGTTGCCGTCCGCCTTCACGCGCAGCAGCACCGGGGTCGCACCGGCTCCACGACCACGGGTGACAGCCAGGTAGGCGGTGTGGGAGACGGGGTTGACCGCCAGATCATCAATGAGGATCTGGTCCGCAGCGGTGCCGAGCAAGGCGGCTACCTTGTTGTTGATGCCATCAATCTTGACGGTATGCGAGCCGCCGGCTTTGGCGTCACCTGTGGCGATGGCCACGATGGCGGCGGCCTTCGTGTCGGCGATGAACAAGATGCCTTCTGGGCCAAAGGCAATCGGCCCAGCGGACTTGAGGGCGACTTTGCCTTCGGCCATGCCGGAGGTCCAGTTGGCGGCGGAGGCGGCGCTGGCGAGCAAGGCTAAGCCCAGCGAGGCAGCGATGAGGGAGGGAGTTTTCATAAGCTATTGGTTTGGACGCGGGCAGGCCGCGCAGGCTGCATTGCGATTTCTGGCGAACGACCAGAATAGGAGCGCGTCCACCACTGGTGTTCAACACCTTTCTCGCGCTCAATAAACCCGGCGCAGGTTCGAAGGCAGGATGTTCAGCTCGCCGCGATACTTGGCGACGGTGCGGCGGGCGATGGTGATGCCCTTGGCCACCAGCAGCTTCACGATGGCATCGTCGGAGAGCGGGTTGAACTGGTCCTCGCCCTTGATGATCTCGGCCACCATGTCCTTGATGCTGGTGTTGGCCACGGCCTGGCCATCCGCCGCGGTGAAGCCGGAGGTGAAGAAGTGCTTCATCTCGAAGATGCCGTGCGGCGTCTCCATGTATTTGCCCGAGACGGCACGGCTCACCGTGGTCTCGTGGACGCCAACGACTTCGGCCACCTGATTCATCGTGAGGGGCTTGAGGAAAGCACGGCCTTGCTCCATGAACTCACGCTGCCGTTTCACAATCTCGGTGGCGATGTTGTGGATGGTCTGCTGCCGCTGATGCAGGCTCTTGATGAGGAATTTCCCGGCACGAATCTTGTCGCGGATGTATTCGCGGGTGGCCGGATCGGTCTCCTGCCGCGCCATCAAGTCCTTGTAGTGGTTGCTGATACGCAGGTGCGGAACCTGTTCATTGTTGAGGGTGACGACCCAGTCGTCCCCCAGCTTTTGCACGAATACTTCCGGAATGATGTATTGCTCGTTGTCCGGCAGAAAGGCGCGGCCCGGGTGCGGCTCCAGGTGGCCAATGCGGTCAGCGGCTTCCTGGATGTCCACGACATCTTGGTTCAACGCACGGGCAATCTCGGGGAACCGCCGTCGGCCCAAGGCCTCCATATGGCCCGCCACAATCTTGTATTCGAGGGTGTCCTGCCTCCCGGCGCGCTCCAATTGAAGCTGGAGGCACTCACCCAGGCCACGGGCACCGACACCCGGGGGCTGAAAACTTTGGACGACCTTGAGTGCAGCCGCAAATTTCTCAACGGCCACGCCGGTGGACCCGGCGAGTTCCTCAAGACTCGCAGCCAGCCAGCCGCGTTCGTCAATGTTGCCCACGATCATTTCCGCGAGCGGGAGTTGCTCGGGCGTCAGTTCAGAATCACGGACCTGCTCAAGGAGCATCTCCTGCAATGATTGCCCGGCGACGAGCGAATCAAACATGAACTGCCGGCGCTCCTCGTCCTCCTCGCTGGTGCGGCCTGGGGTATTGCTCTGGGCGTAATGGTCACGCCATTCCTGGTCCAGTTGGGCGAGTTTGTCGAACTCGGCCTGAAAATCATCCGCTGTGTCAGGACCGTCCTTCTCGGGGATCGAATCGGAGGTCAGGTCCGAAGGCGGCTCGGCGGGATCAATCTGCTCGGCGACCTCGTCCTTTTCCTTGCCGACCTTCTCCTCCAGCTCCATCTCTCCGTTGACCGATTCCTCCAGCACGCAGTTCTGCTCTAATTCCGTCTCCACCTGCGCCCGCAGCTCCAGGATGGGGGCCTGCAAAAGCGCGAGCGATTGCTGGAGCTGGGGAGCCAGCACCATCGACTGCGACATCTTCTGCGATAAATACAGGCCTTGTGCCATTGATTGGCGTGAGGGTAAGCCCGGCGCGGAAACTGCTCAAGCAGTAACCACGGCCAACCGAGCAGGAGCCTGACGCCCCATCAGGTCAGGACAGATTCAATCACATGCCCGTGAACGTCGGTGAGCCGGCGCTCAATGCCATTGTGGTAAAAGCTCAGCCGCTCATGATCCAGCCCCAGCAGGTGGAGCATGGTGGCGTGCAGGTCGTAAATCGTGGTGACATCCTGGACGGCGCGGTAGCCAAACTCATCGGTCGCTCCGTAGCTGAAGCCATGCTTCACCCCTGCCCCAGCCAGCCAGATGGTGAAGCCGCTGGGGTTGTGGTCGCGTCCGCTCGCGCCCTTCTGGAAGGTCGGCATGCGGCCAAACTCCGTCACAAAGGCAACGAGCGTGTCCGTGAGCAGTCCGCGTGACTTCAAGTCCCGGAGCAGCGCGGCGCAAGGCTGGTCCAATATGTTGGCGTGACCCGGATATTGGTTGGCGATGGTCTTATGACCATCCCAGTTGCCGACGCCCTCACCCATTGCATAGGCACCGTTAAACAACTGCACGAAGCGCACGCCCCGCTCCAGCAACCGTCGCGCGAGGAGGCAGTTCTTCGCAAAGCCTGCCTTGGTCTTGTTCGTGTCGTTGACGCCATAGAGCGCCAGCGTCGCTGGGCTTTCGCCCCGGGTGTCCCCGACTTCTGCTGCGGCAAGCTGCATGCGCGCCGCCAATTCGTAACTGGCGATGCGGGCGGACAAGTCACTGTCACCGGGATGCGCGGCCAGATGCTGGTCATTCAGGAACTTCACGAAATCGCGCGTGGCCACATCGGTGGGCTCGCCAATAGTGGCCGGTCGCTGGAGGTTCGCAATGGGCTTGTCCGCATTGAACGGGGTGCCTTGATACGCAGCGGGAAGAAACGCCGATGCCCATTGCCGTGTGCTGATCTGAGGAACCCCACGCGGATCCGGAATGGCGACGTAAGCCGGGAGGTTCTGGCTCTCGCTGCCCAGCGCGTAGCTCACCCAGGCGCCGATGCTGGGAAAGCCATCGAGAATGAAGCCCGTGCTCATCTGGCTCTCGGCCGGGCCGTGGGTGTTCGACTTGCCGGTCATCGAGTGGATGAAGCACAAGTCGTCCGACAAGGCGCCTAGATTGGGCAACAGGTCGCTGGTCATCTTGCCAGACTGGCCGCGCGCACGGAATTCCCACAGCGGCTTGATCAGGTTGCCGTTCTCGCCCTGAAACGTGACCAGTTTGTCCTGGCCAGGCATGGGAGTGTCATGGCGTTTCAACAACTCGGGTTTATAGTCAAACGAATCAACATGGCTCAGCGCCCCGGTGCAAAAGACCATGAGCACCCGCCGGGCCTTGGGCGTGAAATGCGGCGCTCGCGGTGCATAGGGCCGCGACGGATCAACGAGTGGGCGGATCGGCGAACGGTCCCCCGCCAGCGAGCGTTGCTCCGCGAGCAAAGCGGCGAGCGCGACGCCGCCGAGACCCATGCCACCCCACCGCAGAAAACTGCGCCGGCTGGTAATCCCGGTGCCAATTGAAGCGTGCGCATTCATGCCAGGCTGTAATCAGTTGAAAGCAATAAAAACCCTGCAAATAAGACTTGCAATGAGTATGGCATCAATGCCATACTCTGTCCATGAAGATGACCATGCACATTGATGAAGGCATCCTCGAGAGAGTGATGAAATGGAGCGGGGCCGCCAGCAAAACCGAGGCGGTGGATCTCGCGCTCAAGGAGATGGACAGGAAGGCCAGGCTCGCCGAGTTCGGCAAGAACGGCCTCGGCTTGAGCAGGGCCGAGATCCTCGAAGCCGTGGACCCCAGCTACGACCTCATGGCGCTGCGCCTCGCGGAATCGCCAGACGCGGCACCTCCGGCGGTGGCCCCGGGTGGCCCTGTGAACTACGCGAAATTGAAGCGCAGGAAAAAATGACCGCCCGTGATCTTCATTGATTCCTGCATTTTTATCGAACACCTGCGCGCGGGCCGCGACCCGGCGCAGGTGTTCGCGCCATACGCACAGACTCATGACCTGGCCACCTGCGGCGTGATTCGGTGTGAAGTGTTGCGAGGGATGCGCACCCAGAAGGCCCGGGCGGCATTGGCGGCTTACTTTGACTGCCTGCTCTATATCCCGACGCACAACACCGTCTGGGAGGCGGCCGAGAAGCTCCTCTGGGAAACCGACCGCAAAGGCTTCCAGATTCCGTTGACCGATGCGGTCATCGCTGTAAGCGCGATGAAGGCCGGCGGGGCCGTGCTCACGAAGGACAAACACTTCCAGGCCATCCCCGGCCTGCATGTGCTGGACCAATTCCCGGATTGAGCAACGGTTCATCAGGTGGCTTAGAAGATGGACAGGAATTCGTTCGCGTTGAAGAGCGCCCGGCACAACGCCGGCAATCCATGCGTTCGCACCAATGCCAACCCCGCTGAAAGTTCACTCGCCATCGGTTCACGAGTGAAGCTGAGCTGAAACGCCCGCTTCACCTGGGCCTCGACGCCCTGCCCCACCTCGCCTGCCACACGATCGGCGAAGAACTGCGCTTGCTGAACGGCAAAGGGACTGTTCAGCAGATTCAGCGCCTGCAATGGCGTCGTGCTGCTGGTCCGCTTGGGCGAAACTTGGCCGGCATCCGGGCAGTCGAACGCGCCAAACGTAGTGTCCAGTTCCGTGCGTGGCTTGGCTTGATAAATCATCCGCCGAAACTCCGCCGGGCCGAACTCAGTGCGAGAGTTGTAAACCTTCACGTAGTTGCTGTTGGGGTCGAAAAGATCGAAGCCTGGCCCGCCCATAGTGCGATCCAGCTTGCCACTCACGAAGAGCATCGCGTCCCGCAGCGGTTCCGCCTCCAGCCGACGGGCGGGGAAATGCCAGAGCAGACGGTTGCCAGAATCCACTGCGCTGGCTCGCTTCACGTAATCTGCGGTTGCGGGATTCTCCGAAGACTGATTACTGGCAACTGAATACTGACTCCCCTGCTGATACGCCTCACTGGTCAGGATCAGCCGGTGAATGTGCTTCAACTTCCAGCCACTTGCGATCAGTTCACTCGCCAGCCAGTCGATCAATTCGGGATGAGTTGGCCGCCCGCCGTTCAGGCCAAAGTCGCTCGGCGTGTCCACAAGGCCGGTGCCAAAATGATAATGCCACAACCGGTTCACGATGACACGCGCGGTCAGCGGGTTCTCGGAGGCACCCAACCACTTCGCAAGCGCAAGGCGACGCTCCTGATCCGTCGCGTCCGCTGGGAGGGAGAGCTTCGCACCAAAGGCTTCCAACGCACCCGGGGTGACCTTCTCGCGCGGCTGCATCGGGTCGCCCCGGTGCATGCGGAATGTATCACTAGGACGAACAAAACGTCCCGCATACACCATCGGAAACGTTGTTCCCGCCGTGATCTCCGCCTCCAGTTTCTTTCTGGCCGCAAGCAGGGCAGCCAGTTCCCCAGCTGCGGAGGAAGTCATGCCTCCCGTAGCGTAGATCACCCCGCCGGGCACCTTCGTGCCAAAGCCAAGCCGGTCGCCTGCCAACGCCACCGGCTGCCACGACGTGCCATCGCGCGACACCTCGATGCGATAGCGGGTGGCGAGCCGGTCATTGTAACGCGGCACATTGTCTCGGTCGCGACTCCACGCGACCTGGTCAATCAGCTCGGCCTTCGCCAGTTCTAGCTGCACCAAGCCTTTGCCCCGTTCATTCGAAATCCAACTGCGCTCGTTCCCATAGAGTCCGTCATTGATGTGTTCGAGCTTGTGGAGCGGATTGTTCGGAAAGTTGCCCGAGGACGTGGCCTTCGCACCAGCACTCGCCAGCGCAACGTTGCGTGGCGCAGCCTCCGAGGTGAACACCTCCAATTCGTCGATGCACGGCTCAAGCTGAGTCGTCTCCAGAATGGTGAAGCGGACGAACTTGGCCTCTATGGGCGCGAATCGCTCAACGTTCCTGCCCCGCGTGACCGGCAGTCGCAGGCTGGGTTGCTTCGGCGGTCCTGCCGCAGCCCCACCGCTCTCTTCCTGAAACACCACCACGTCGGCGCTCACGTATTGATCATTCGCCGTGCCCCGGAGGAAGAGTTTGCTCGTGGCTTTCAATTCGTGGACGCCTGCATCGAAGAAGCCGCTCCACTGCCGCTGGCCCGGGACGCTGCCGGTGCCGTCCGCGAACTTCTGGTGGCTCACCCGCGCAATCTCCACCCGATCATCCACCGTGGTGGCGTCGCCATCGCGGTCCAAGAGGTAGCGGGCATCGGGTGAATGCGTCGCATAGCCGCCGCCCCAAGAGAGCCAGATGCGGAACCGGCCCTCAACTTGCGGAGCCCAAGCAAACACGTCCTTTCCTCCCGCCTGGTTCCAATAGAGATACCCCTTGCCCAAGTTGGGCAGCCGCGCGGCGCTGCCAGTGTCGCCCGCCTGACCGCGCTCGAAGCCATCAGGATACTTCGCCGCCGCCCCCTTCGAGGGCAGGAGTTGCTGGGTGTGCTTGGGATCGTCGTTGTGAATGACGAGCGTGCGCAAGGGATACGCCGGTGGATCGAACAGCGCCAGCTTGCGCTCGATGGGCACCAACTCACGGCGCAAGGCATCGGCCTTGGCCTGCAACTCGGCGAAGTTCGCCGGTTTCACCGCTCGCTCGCCGTGCTGCACCCCCGCGAAACACGCGACCACCGAGTAGTAATCCGTGGCGGTGATCGGATCGAACTTGTGATTGTGGCAGCGGGCACAGTGAAGCGTCAGGCCGAGAAAGGCGCTCGCCGTCGTCGCGGCAAAGTCATTCAACTCCTCCGCCCGCTGGTTGGCCGTGAGCACCGGGTCCGGTGATTTCACGACGTCGGTGGCACCGCCGACAATGAACCCGGTGGCCTCGTCCACGCCGAAGGCATCGCCTGCTAGTTGCTCGGCGATGAAGCGATCATAGGGCATGTCGGTGTTGAACGCGCGGATGACCCAGTCCCGGTAAGGCCAGGCGTTCTTGCGGGTGCCGTTGGTCTCGAACCCGTTGCTCTCGGCGAAGCGCACCACATCCAGCCAATGGCGCGCCCAGCGCTCACCGAAATGCGGAGACGCGAGCAGCCGGTCAACGAGTTGCTGGCTGCTGGAGGTCCGATGCTGGATGAACTCGCGTTCGAACGCCGCAACTTCCTCGGGCGTGGGTGGCAGACCGATGGTGGTGAAGTAGAGCCGCCGGATGAGCGTGCGCGAATCGGCAGGCGGGGCGAACGAAAGCCCCTTCTCGGCGAGCTTGACGGCGAGAAATCGGTCTATCGGATTAGCGTTCAGCGGCCGGCTTTCAGTTTTCGTTGCCGAGCCCGCAGCCTTGGCGGACTGAACACTGAACACTTGAGCCCCCGGCACCGCCGGTCGTTTCACCGGCTGCCACGCCCAATGCTTGGCACTAACGCCGGAACCGTCATCCGGCCACTGCGCACCTTGATCAATCCACGCCCGAAGCAGGCTGACCTGATCTCGGGTTAAACGCTCCCCCTTGGGCGGCATCTGCGTGTCCGGCACCAGGCCCGCCACGAAGTGAATCAACGGACTGTCCGCGCTCTTGCCCGGCAGAATGTCCGGCGCATGTGAGTCGCCCCCCTTGAGTGCATCTGCTTTGCGGTCGAGGCGCAGTTCGCTTTTCTGCTTCTGCGGGCCATGACAGGAATAGCACCTCGCCTCAAAGATCGGCTGGATGTCCGTGGCAAACACCACCGTTCGCGTCGCGGGCGGCGGCAGCTTCGCTTTGTCCACCTCGGCAGCGGGCAGTGCTGCGGTGCCCAGAAGCACTCCGCTCAGCAACCCAGCGAGCCTATCGCTGAACCGGCGTAGCGAGATGGTGAACCCAGACATGCGGGCCATCCTGCCACGGGGACTGGCGGCGCTCAAGGTGCACCGCGTGGGTGCATTCTGGACTGACGAACTGATTCGGCTCATTCGTGCTGGCTAGCGTGAATACATTTTGTATACAATCCGAACGGTTTGTATACAACTTGTTTTTCATGAAGAAGCACGCCACTCGAACAGAAGCGGAACCAGTGTTCCGTTTCGACCTCGTCCGGCGGCTGCTGCGGGAGATGTTCGAGGCCCGCTGGGCGGGTGGCGACCGCCTCGTCGAGACCGAACTCGCCGAACGCTTCGGGGTCAGTCGCACCCCCGTCCGCGAGGCCATTTCCGAGCTGGCTGCGGTCGGTCTGGTCGAGGTCCGGCCTAACTGCGGCGCCATCATGCGGCCGTTCGGGCCACGGCAGATCGAAGACATCTACGAAGTGCGCGGCCTTCTGGAAGGCGAGGCCACGCGCCTGGCTTGCGAGCGTTTGGATGCCCGCGAGGTAAAGCATCTCCTCGGCACTTTCGAGGAACTGCTGGCCGAACGGAAACGCGACGATGACTGGTCCCGGCGGGCCTGGGGGGTGGACCGCGCGATGCACGAACTCCTCGCCGCGAGCTGCGGCAATCGTCGGCTGGCGGAAGAGATCGCCCGTTACGGTCGCTTCACCCAGGTCATCCGGGAAGTGGTTGGCAATCGCAGCCACGCACAGGAGGACGCCATCCGCGCGCATGTGAAGATTCTCCGCGCCCTGGCAGCCAAACAATCTGGCGCGGCCGCCGAGGCGATGCGCGAGCATGTCCGCGAGGCTGCGAAGGCCGCCCTGGACGTTCTAGCCCCGCGGTTCACCGCAACCTCGCCTTCCACCTGAGCGCGGTTCTGCGTGACACTCCCCGCGCGGTTTCGCAAGCTGACCTTCCATGTTCGCAACGCTCCGCAAGTGGGCCGAGTTCGTGAAGATCTCGCACACGGTCTTCGCGCTGCCCTTTGCCCTCGCCGCAATGGTCCTCGCGGCCCGAGAGCATCGTGGCTGGCCGGGCTGGCGCACCTTCGGGCTGATCTTGGTGGCCATGTTCTGTGCCCGCACCTGTGCCATGGCGTTCAATCGCATCGTGGACCGCCGGTTCGATGAGGAGAACCCGCGCACTTGGAACCGCCATCTGCCCGCCGGCCAGATCACTCTCAGCAGCGCGTGGACCTTGTGCGGCGTTTCGGCTGCGGGACTCGTGGTCGCCTCGTGGCTGCTCAACCCGCTCTGCTTCTACCTCTCCCCCATCGCGCTCTTCTTCGTCTGCTTCTATTCGTTCACCAAGCGGTTCACCCACTATACCCATGTCTGGCTGGGCATCGCGCTCTCACTGGCACCGATCGGGGCCTGGTTGGCGGTCAAAGGCCAGTTTGGTTTTGAGCCGGTGAAGGCCCCGTTCGGCATCGGACCACTTGGAAAACTGGTAGCCGAGCAGGGCTGGAGCGGAATACTGCCCATCATCCTCGCGGTGGCAGTGACCCTCTGGCTGATCGGCTTCGACATCATCTACGCGATCCAAGACTACGAGTTCGACCGTTCACATGGTCTCCACTCCGTGGTGGTGGCCTGGGGGACCAGCAATGCGCTGACCGCCGCCTTCCTCGCCCACGCCTTCATGTGGGGCGTGCTCGTCCTGTTCGGGATGCTGGCGGGCTTCCGCCTCGTTTACTACGTCGGCCTCGTGTTGATCCTCATGTGCGTGCTGCTTGAGCACTTCCTCGCCCGGCGACGCAGCATGAACTGGGTCAACAACGCCTTCTTCCGCCTCAACGCCGTCATCAGCGGCGTCTTCCTGATTGTGACGCTGACGGAAGTCATCTTCCCCGGGTTCCGGCTGCCGCAGTGAGGCGTGGCAATGGGGTGAGCAGACCACCTGCCGCCCAGCCCTTCACAACGGTCGCAGCGCCGCCCGGCACGGAGCCCCATCCGCCCCGACGATCTTCAGCGGCAGGCACGCCAGCTCATACTTGCCCG
>CAZOCL010000097.1:0-18681 GCA_964578245.1 uncultured Klebsiella sp.
CGCCCGAGGTGCCGGTCCTGATCCTGACGGCCAAGGACGACACCGCCTCCAAGGTGGAGAATTTCGAGGCCGGGGCGGACGACTATTTGACCAAGCCATTCGCCTTCGCCGAGCTGGCCGTGCGGGTCAAGGCCTTGCTCCGACGCGGGCCGGCGGTGCGGAGCAGCGTGCTGCGCGTGGCGGACCTGGAACTGGACCGGCTCACGCAGCAGGTGCGCCGCGCGGGGACCCGCATCGAGCTGACCGGCAAGGAATACGCCCTGCTCGAATACCTCATGGCCCACGCCGGGCGGGTGCTCTCCCGCACGATGATCATCGAACATGTCTGGGACGAGAGCTTTGAGGGGCTGACCAATATCGTGGACGTATACGTCCGCCACCTCCGGGCGAAGGTGGACGATGCCTATCCCACCCGGCTCATCCGCACGGTGCGCGGGGTGGGCTACAGCATCAGCGAGGAGGCGGCCGCGTGAACACCCGTTCCATCAGCTTCCAGCTCACCGCCTGGTATGCCGGGGTCATTACCGTCGTCTTCGTGCTGCTGGGCGGCTTCATGTATCTGGGCATGAAGCACCATCTGGAGAAGAACCTGCGCGAGACCCAGGCCCGGCGTGCCGCGGTGATTGCCGAGACGCTCGTTGCGCGCATCGGCCAACTGGGTGAGGCCGATGTGGTCCATGGCATCCGCGACATCTATGCGCCGGAGCTGAACAGCCGGTTCATCCGGCTGACGCGTCCCGATGGCCAGGTGCTTTACGTGTCGGGGGTTCCGGTGGAGTTGTCCTTCGATCCCTCGCTGGTGCCGGTCCTGACCCGGTCCGTCAAGAGTCGGACCGCGCGCGTCGAGCCGCTGGCTGACGGTCAGGCCTTGCTGATCGCCACCGTGCCGGTGCCGACGCCTTCCGGCGGCAACTGGCTGGTGGAAGTAGGCGCATCCTTGACTCCGGTGCGCGCGTTGCTGTGGGATTTTCTGGTGACCCTGTTGTTTGCCTTCCCGCTGATGCTGCTGGTGTCAGCCGGGGGCGGTTTGTTCCTGGCGCGCCGCGCCCTGCGTCCCGTGGAGAAGATCGTGCGCAGTGCCGAACAAATCACCCTGCACAACCTCAGCGGACGGCTGCCCGTGCCCCAGACGGGGGACGAACTCGAACGGCTTTCCCTCGCTCTAAACCAGATGATCTCCCGGCTGGACGGGGCGTTTCAGCACAACCGCCGCTTCCTCGCGGACGCCTCCCATGAGCTGCGCACGCCGCTGACGGTGCTGCGCGGGGAGCTGGAGGCGATCCTGCAGCAAGCGGATGGCGAGCCGGAATTGCAGGACCGGATCGGCAGCGTGCTGGAAGAGGTGGAACGGCTGACGAAAATTGTCGAGGGCCTGTTTGCGTTGTCACGGCTCGATGCCGGCGAAGCTCAGGCGGAATGGCAGTCCTTCGACCTGGCCCGGCTGGTTGCGACAACGGCCGAACAGATGAACCTGCTGGCGGAGGACAAGGGCATCTCCATCACATGTGAGTCCAGCGGGGAAGTGCTGGTGCAGGGTGACCGTGGACGGTTGAAGCAAGTCATCGTCAATCTCCTCGACAACGCCATCAAATACACCACGGCAGGCGGCCGGATCACGCTCCGCACGGCGGTGCGTGGCGACCGGGCCTGCCTGGATGTGGCGGACACTGGGGTCGGCATTCCCGCTGCGGCAATTCCTCGGGTGTTCGAACGGTTCTTCCGGGTGGACGAGGCACGTTCACGGGCGGAGGGCGGGGCGGGGATCGGCCTCTCCATTGTGAAATCCATCACCACGGCCCACGGGGGCAAAGTCTCCGTCGAGAGCGCCGAGCAGCGCGGCACCTGTTTTCACGTCGAACTGCCCCAGCATTCACAACCCGTGAGCCCGGCCGGTGAGCCCGTGCCGCCAGATTCAAACGCATGAAACGATTCCGGCTAATGCCGACGCTGGCAGTCTTGGTTTCAAGCCTGTTGCTGATCGGGTGCGCCTCCACTCCGCCGCTGACCGTGACGGAGCCGGTCGGTCCCACCTCGCGCACGGCCGCAGACCGGGAGCGGCGGGGCACGCTGGTGGTCTATTCGGACTGGGACCTCTTCGCCCCGGGCGACGCCGACCGTCACTACCGACAGGACTACACGCTGATCTGGCCCGGGGGGACGCGCACCGAGCGGGTGCGAAACCATCTCGGATGGCTGGATGAAGGGCCGGTTCCCGTGCGGCTCCCACCGGGCACCTACTGCGTCAAGGCCTGGGCAGCCCGCCAAGGTCCGGTAGTCCTGACCGTCGTCATCAAGGCGGATCGGGCCACGATGGTCCGACTGGACGGCGCCAATCCCAATTTGACCGACGTGGCCGACGCTTCAGTGGTCCGCCTGCCCAACGGCCAGGTCGTGGGCTCGAAGGCCGCGCGTTAGCAATAATGTATTGGCCCGCACCCATGAACTACTCCGCCGCTGGCTCAACGCTGCTCTTCGCCCTGGCCTTGCTGCTTGCGGGCTGTGCCACTCCCTCGCCCTACGTCGTGTCTGAGCGCGTCGGTTCTGAGCTGCGCACGGAAACCGCCTCCGAACCGCGCGGGACGCTGGTGGTTTACTCGGCTTGGGATATCTATCCAGGCGGGGAGTCGGACAACCGCTACCGGGAAGACTACGTGTTGCAATGGCCCGAGGCCCGCGTTCAGAAGGTGAGAAACCATGTGGGCACCTTCGATGAAGGCCCCGTGGCTGTCAGCCTCCCGCCGGGCACCTATCAGGTCAAGGCGCGCGCCATTGGCCATGGTCGCGTGACCGCCAGTGTCGTCATCGAAGCGGGGCGGACCACTTCCCTCTGGCTGGACGGGTCCATGCCGAAGGAGGCAACGAACTCGGCCGCCGGGCTGATCCGGCTCCCGGGCGGTCAAATTATCGGCTGGAAGTCAGCGCACTAACTCAGATTTTCCCGGCCCACGCCTTACGCTCCATGACCACCGACAACCCGGCTTCCCCAACGCCTCTGCCGACGGCTGAACCTCCCCGTCGCCGAAAGATTTGGATCGTTGGCGCGCTGCTGGTGGTGGCGCTTGGGTTGGCGGCCTGGTGGTTTCGCCCGCCGGGGCTGAAGGCAGCGGTTGGGCCTGGAGCCGAACGCGTCGCCACCGTTGCCGTGGTGAAAGTCACCCGGGAGGACTTGTCCCACGATGTCACGATGGACGCCGAGTTCCGGCCGTATCAGGACATCGATCTGTTTGCCAAGGTCGCCGGATTTGTTGAGAGCATCAACGTGGATGCGGGGGATCAGGTGAAGGCCGGCCAATTGCTGGCCACGCTCGAGATTCCTGAATTGAAGGAGGACCTCGAACATGCGATGGCGGTGCAACGACGGGCCAGCGGAGAGGTGAATCGGGGTGAAGAGGATGCGCGCCGCACCGAACTGGAAGTGGTCAAGGCGGAGGCCGGCATCAAGCGCGCCGAGGCGGCCTATGCCGAAACCAAGATGACCTACGACCGGCTCGCCGCCGTCAACAAGGCCCAGGCAGGCCTGGTGGCACAGCAGGAACTGGACGTGGCGCAGGCGCGCGAGCGCACGGCTGCGGCACAGGTGGATGAGGCGCGCGCCGCGCAGGCGTCGGCCCGGGCCTCAGTTTCGGCGGCCAAGGCCGGGATTCTGGCGTTGCAGGACGCCGTCAAGGTGGCCGAGGCGGACTTGCACAAGCTGCAGGCCAAACAGGGCTATGCGAAGATCACCGCACCGTTCACTGGCATCGTCACCCGCCGGTATGCCGACACGGGGGACCTGATCCGCGGCGGCACCGCTCCGAGCGCTCCGGCCATGGCGCTGGTGCGTCTGGCGCAGAACGAGCGCCTGCGGCTGGTGCTGCCGGTGTCCGTCACGTTCGTCAACCGCATCACGAACGGTTTTCCGGTGGAGGTGCATGTCGAGGCGCTGAACAAGACAATTACCGGAACGATTTCCCGCTTCACCCGCGAGGTGCTGGCCACCACCCGCACCATGGAGGCGGAGGTAAACGTGCCGAACCAGACCCTGGAACTCACCCCGGGCATGTATGCCACCGCGCTGCTCCGGCTGGACCGGCGCACGAAGACCCTGGTTCTGCCCGTCGAGGCGGTGGCCCGGCAGAAGACCGCTACGGTGTTCGTGGTGAACGGGCAGAACGAAATCGAGGAACGGATCGTGAAGCTCGGGCTCGAGACGCCGGCCCGGCTGGAGATTCTGACCGGCGTGAAGGAAGGTGAATTCGTGATGGTGGGCGGTCGCAGCCAGGTAAAGCCCGGCCTGAAGGTGCAGACCAAGCTCGTCAATCAAGGAGGTGACAAATGAAGGAAGCCACGCTGACGTCGGAACTCCTGGCGGCCTTGCGCCGGCTGGACACGTGCACGGTCGCGAACGCCATCGAGACTTTTGCCGTGCGGCTGCGCAACGAGGGCTTTGCCGACAGCTCGATCCGCTGCCTCTTCCCGCAATCGTCCCCCTTGGTCGGCCACGCGGCGACGCTCAAGGTCCGCTGCTCTTCCCCGTCAGCCGCCGCCCACGGCTATCTCGACCGCACCGACTGGTGGGATCACATCCTGGCGGTGCCGGCCCCACGGGTCGTGGTCATCCAGGACGCGGATCGCGCGCCCGGCACCGGCTCCTTTGTGGGGGAGGTGCATGCGAGCATCCTGCAGGCGCTGGGCTGCGTGGGGGTGGTGACGAACGGCACAGTGCGCGATGTGGGTGCGATTGAAGCGACCGGGTTTCAGCTTTTTGCCAGTGGCCTCGCGGTCTCGCACGCCTTCACTCACATCGTGGAGGTGGGCGGTGAGGTTGAGGTGGGCGGGCTGGCCGTGCGGCCGGGCGATTTGTTGCATGGCGACCGGCACGGCGTGTTGTCGGTGCCGATTTCAGTCGCCGCCCGGCTGCCCGCCGCGGCGGAACAAATCCTAGAACGGGAGCGCAAGCTGATCGCCTTGTGCCGCAGCAGCGATTTTTCATTGGAGAAACTGCGGGCCGCCATCGCGGAACCTTCCTGACGCCTTCATGTCACGCTTCGCCCTGCGGTTTCCCTATTTGATCATCGTTCTCTGCCTGATCACCTGCGTGGTCGGCGTGACGAGCCTGGTGCGGATGCCCGTGGACTTGTTCCCGCCGATCAACATCCCGGTCGTGGTCGTCGCCACGTTCTACTCCGGCATGCCGCCGGAGGAGATCGAGACGTCGATCACGTCGCGCTTCGAGCGGTTTTTCACCCTGGCCAGCGGCATTGACCACGTCGAGTCCCGCTCGCTGCCGAGCGTGAGCCTGATCAAAATTTACTTCCAACCCGGGGTGAATCCCGACGCGGCGGTGGCCAACATTGCGAACCTCGCCATGGCGAACATGCGGCGCATGCCTCCCGGCACGCTGCCCCCCGTGGTGCTGAAGTTCGATGCCTCCAGCCTCCCGGTCTGCCTCGTCACGCTCAAGGGTGAGGGGCTGAACGAGACGCAGTTGCGGGACATCGCCTACTACAGTGTGCGCAGCCAGATCGCCCGCGTGCCGAGCACTTCTGTGCCGCAGCCCTTCGGCGGCAAGGTGCGGCAGATCATGGTCTACGTGGACCCGCTGAAGCTGGAGGCGCATCAGATGAGCGTGATGGATGTCGTGCGCGGCGTGAACGACTCGAACCTCATCCTGCCCTCGGGTGACGTGCGCATCGGTCCCTACAGTTACAATCTCTACGCGAACAACCAGCTCCGCGGCATGGACGACATCAACCGCATCCCGTTGAAATCCATCGCTGGCGCGCCCGTGCTGGTGGGTGACATCGGCGAGGCCAAGGACGGCTCGGCCATCCAATACAACATCGTCCGCGTGGACGGGCAGCGGTCGGTCTATGTGCCGGTGCTCAAGCAAGGTGGTGACTCCAGCACGATCTCGCTCGTCAACGGAGTGAAGGAGGTCATCAAGGACCTGCTCGACGTGCCCCAGCAGCTCGCCACTCGCGTGGTGTTCGACCAGTCGGTCTTCGTCAAAAGCGCCATCGAAAACCTGCTCCACGAGGGAGCCATCGGCCTGGTGCTTACCGGGGCGATGATCCTGGTCTTCCTGGGCAGCCCGCGCGCGACCCTCGGGGTGTTCCTCTGTGTGCCCCTGTCGGCGCTCGCTGCCTTCATTGCGCTTGCCCTCGGCGGCAGCACGGTGAACGTGATGATTCTCGGTGGCCTGGCCCTGGCCTTCTCCCGGCTCATCGACAATTCCGTCGTGGTGCTCGAAAACATCTTTCGCCACCTTGAACTCGGCGAGAAACCCGAAGTGGCGGCGGAGAAGGGCGGGCGCGAAGTGGCTCTGCCCGTGCTGGCCGCGACGCTGACGACCGTGGTGGTTTTCTTCCCGGTCACGTTTCTCTACGGGGTGAGCCGCTACCTGTTCTCCGCCCTGGCCCTCGCGGTGGTGCTGTCGCTCTTCGCCTCTTATTTTGTGGCGTTGACGGTGGTGCCCCTGTTCTGCGCGCATTTTATCAAACGCGCCCCAGGGCACGGCGGCGAAGCGGAAGGCCATGCGACCACTGAGCGGCCGGGCTTCAATGCCTGGTTCAACCGCCGTTTCAGCGGGATGCTGGATGGTTACGAGCGCGTCCTGGGGCTCACCCTTGTGCGGCCGGTGGTGACGGTGCTCGTAATCCTGGGCGTGTTCATCCTGAGTCTCGCGTTGTTCCCGCAGCTTGGCGTGGCGTATTTCCCGCGGACCGACCCCGGTCAATTCGTCATCAACCTCAAGGCCCCGACCGGCAGCCATCTGGACAGCACGGAGACGGTGGTCAAAGAAGTCGAGCGGATCGTCCGGGAAGTGGTCACTCCGGAAGACTTGCGCATCATCGTGGCCAACATCGGGATCACGACGGATTTCTCCGCGCTCTACACGCCCAACGCCGGCCAGCACACGGCCTTTGTGCAGGTGAGCCTGAGCGAGCACCACCGCGTGGGGAGCTACGAATACATGCGCCGGGTGCGCGAGCGGCTGCGGAGCGAGCTGCCGCACGTCAGCGCCTACTTCCAGTCGGGCGGCCTGGTGGACGCGGTGCTGAATCTCGGTCTCCCCGCCCCGATCGACATTCAGGTGAGCGGTTCGAAGCTCGAGGCCGCCTACGCGACTGCTTCGGAGATCTCCCGCCGGGTGCGCGCCCTCGGCGGCGTGAGCGACGTGCTCATCCCGCAGGACATGGACTACCCCTCGCTGGCGCTGGACATTGACCGCATGCGGGCGAGCGACCTGGGCCTGAGCCAGAAGGAGGTCGTTGGCAACGTCATCACCGCCATCAGCTCCGACCAGATGATTGCCCCGAGCTTCTGGGTGGATCCGAAGTCAGGCGTGGATTACCTGCTCACCGTGCAATACCCGGAGGAATACGTAAAGACGCTGGAAGACCTGCGCGCAATTCCGCTCCGGGCGGCGGGCCGGGCCAAGCCGACGCGGCTGGACGCGGTGAGCAAAGTGCGGCACATCCACTCGCCCACCGAGGTGGATCATTACCAGCTGCGCCGCGTGGTGGATGTGTTCGTCGCGCCCGAGGGCGAGGATCTGGGACGCACGTTGAAAGATGTCCGCCAGATCATTGCCACGACGCCGCTCCCCGAGGGCGTGCGGGTGAACGTGCGGGGCGTGGTGCAGGGCATGGAGGCGTCCTTCAACAGCTTTGGCTATGGCCTGCTGCTGTCGGTCGCCCTGGTATATCTGATTCTGGTCGCCCAGTTCCGGTCGTTCGTTGATCCCATACTGATTCTGCTCGCGGTGCCGACCGGCCTGACCGGGGCGCTCGTCACCTTCTATTTCACCGGCACCACGCTCAACGTCATGTCGCTCATGGGCCTCGTCATGATGGTGGGGATCGTGGTCTCGAACAGCATTCTGATCGTCGAGTTCACCCACCGCTTGATCGCGGACGGGACGCCCGTGCGCGAGGCGGTTTCGCTGGCCTGCCGCATCCGTCTGCGCCCCGTGCTGATGACCTCGCTGGCCACGCTGATCGGCCTGCTGCCCATGGCCCTGAAGCTGGGCACGGGCACAGAAGCCTATGCGCCGCTGGCGCTGGCGATCATCGGCGGGCTGGCGGTTTCCCTCGTGCTCACCGTGTTCATCGTCCCTGCCGCGTTCCTGCTGGTGCATGGCCGGAAGGCGAAAGTCATGCCACCGCTGGAAACTGCCTCGTCTCTGCCGTGATGAAACTGGATTCTATCTTCCCATTCCTGGGCGCACTCCGGCGTGGAGCAGCCCTTCTTTCGGGACTGCGCAAATCACCCTTCATTCTCGCGCTCGGGTGCTTGATGAGCATCTGGTGCCCGCTGCTTCCAGCCTCCGAACGCCTCACCCTGACGGACGCACGGGCCACTGCAGTCCGCGTCCATCCCCGCCTCACGGCGGCCGAATTCAAGGCCCTGGCAGCCAGGCAGGCGGTCATCCAGGCGCGTGCCGGCTGGTTCCCCACGTTTTCTGGCAGTGCGGTGGCCGTGGGTGCCGCAGATCCCGTGAACACGCACCTTTCCGCCAGCGGGCCGTTGAGCACCAGCACCGTGCAGGAGCGCGCCGGCCTGGGTTTGAACGTGAGCCAGATGCTGACCGATTTCGGCCGCACTTCGAACCAGGTGGAGTCTTCGCGCGCGAAATCCCGTGCGGAGGATGCCGGCGTTGAGGCCACGCGCAATCTGCTCCTGCTGCAGGTCAGCTCGGTCTATTATCTGGCCCTCCAGTCCCAAAGCGTCCTGGGTGTGGCGCGCCAGACGGTCACCACCCGGGAGGTCGTGCTCCAGCAGGTCAGCGCGCTGGCCAGCAACCAGTTGAAGTCGGAACTCGACGTGAGCTTCGCGCGGGTGAACGCCGAGGAGGCGCGGCTGCTGCTGGCCCGGGCCCAGAACGATTTGGAATCCGCCTTCACCGTGCTGGGCACGCTGCTGGGCGAGCGGGAGCCGGGCCATTACGAACTGGTGGATGAACCGCTGCCGGTCGCGCTGCCAGCCGAGGCCGCTCCGCTGGTCGCGGACGCCCTGCGGCTGCGGCCTGAACTCGTCCGGCTCCGGGCCGAAGCCGCGGCTGCTGGCAGCCAGGCGCGCGCTGACCGGGCGGTGCATTACCCGACCGTCAGTGCGCTGGGTTCCGTGGGCCTGCTGCCGTTCCGGGACAATCGACTGGAACACAGCTACGCCGCCGCTGGCCTGGTGATGAACCTGCCGCTGTATTCCGGCGGTCGCGACCTTGCCCGTCAGCGCGAGTCCGAGCTCAAGGCCCAGTCCATCGGTGAGACCGTGCGCGATGAGGAGAACAACGTCATTCGCGACGTGCGGCTGGCCTTGCTCCGCACGCAGCACGCCAACGAGCGGCTTGCGTTGACGGCCAAGCTGCTCGCCTTCGCGCGCACCGCGAACCATCTGGCCACGGCCCGTTACAAGCTCGGGGCCAGCAACATCACCGAGCTCAGCCAGGCCCAGCTCAACTTGACCACCGCTGAAATCGCCGAGGCCACGGCCAAATACGACTACCTCCTTCAGCGCGCCGTGCTGCAGTATCAAGCTGGCCTGCCCTGACGGCGGTTCACGTCCCATGCCCTTGACCATCGCCCATACGGAGTCCTCGCTGGGGTGGGGCGGTCAGGAGATCCGCATCCTGACCGAGATGGAGGCGCTGCGGCGGCGCGGCCACCGGCTGCTGCTGGCCGCTCCGCCGCGCAGCCAGGTGTTCGTCCGTGCCCGGTCGCTGGGATTCGATCCGCTGCCGCTTGGCGGGCACAAGTGGCTGTTGCCTGCCATGGTGCTGAAGCTGGCGTATTGGTTCCAGACCCAGCGGGTGGACGTGGTGTGCCCGCATAGTTCGCGTGATGCCTGGGCGGCGGGCATTGCCGGCCGGGTGGCCGGCGTGCCGCTCATTGTGCGGGCGCGGCACTTTGAAGTGCCGATTGCCAGCCGGTGGCTGAGCCGGGTCGTGTATCAGGTCCTTGCGGACCATCTGATCACCACCAGCCCCGCCATCACCGAGCAGTTCATACGCGCGTTTGCCTTCCGCGCGGAGCGGGTGACCACGATCCCCACGGGCATTGACCTCCAGATTTTCTCACCGGCCGGACCCCGGGCGGAGTTTCCTGCTCCGCCGGGACAGTCCGGCTGGCCGCTCGTCGGCATGGTGGCCGTGCTGCGGCAGGCCAAAGGCCATGTGACGCTGGTCCGGGCGGCCCGTCGGCTGCGGGATCAGGGTTTTCCTGTGCGGTTGCTTTTCGTTGGCGACGGACCCTCGAAGTTGCCAATCGAGGCGGAGATTGCCAAGCTGCAGCTTCAGGACACCGTGCAGTTCACCGGGCACCGGGAGGACATCCCTGCGGTCCTCCGTGCGCTGGACGTGCTGGCCATCCCCTCGCTGCACGAGGGCATCCCTCAAACCGCCTTGCAGGCCCTGGCCTGCCAGACTCCGGTGGTGGGGAGCAATGTCGGCGGGATTCCGGCCGTCATCGAAGCGGGCCTGACTGGTCGGCTTGTTCCCAGCGAGGATGCTGGAACTTTGGCGGCTGCTATCAAGGATGCTTCTCAGAATGTGGAGACCACGCGGGCGATGCAGTTGCGCGGTCGCAAACGGGTGGAGGAGCGTCACAGCATCGCGGTGATGGCCACTGCCGTGGAGCAGTTGTATTATCAGTCCTGCCGCGCCCGGCGGGATTCACTTCTGCATTCGCACCGGACTTTCGCCGAGGCGCGTGACCATGGGCCCTATTCGCCCGGATAGGCGGCGATGACCGGTCCGATCCCCGGTTCCCGGAAATACTTCGGCGTCAATTCCTCCTGCCGCACGAGCTGCACATGGCCGTCCACGAACAGGCCTTGGAATGCATTGTTGTGGCGCAACGGGTAGTGCGTGGCGGCGGCGCCGTTGTTGAAGGGATACCACATCGTGCGCGGCGGGGTGGCGGTGGTGGAGTCCGCACAGCCCGGGCTGCGCTGGTGGTCCCACACGGCCATGCGCTGGGAGGGCTGGGTGATGAACGCTTCCGGCTGCCCTACGGGACCGCCCGTGCAGTAGTTCATGCCGTAGCCGCACTGCCACTGGGTGTCGGTCGGGCACTTGAAGCTGTTGGTCGCCGGGAGGTAGGGGTAGAGCAGCCCGGACTTGTAACCGGCACCGGGGGCACCGTTGGGGATTTGGGTCGGGTCGTAGGGTGCCCACCAAATCTCATTGGGCCCGGTGGGCGGAGGCGTGCCCGGCGAAGCCCCGGAGGGCACGGGTGCGGACAGCCCGTAGGGGTCGGCCGGCGTGTCCGGGCAGGAGCGTTGCGGGCAGTAGCGGTCACTGTTGTCGCCACAGTAGAGGAGGTAGCCCACCCCGATCTGGCTGAGGTTGTTCAGGCACTTGGTTTGGTTCGCCTTGGCCTTCGCCTTGGCCAGCGCGGGCAGGAGCATGCCGGCCAGGATGGCGATGATGCCAATGACGACGAGGAGTTCGATCAGCGTGAAGGCGGCGCGTTTTCGCATGGTGGCCAGCAGGCGGCACGGGGATTAAAACCCCCTGCGTTATATTTTGTCAAATATATCGTGGTTCAAAAACCACACTGGGGGGGGCGCAAACCAGGTTTTGAGCACACCGCAAAATCTCATTAGCACCCGGCTTCAGCCGGGTGCAAGCGGGTGGTGCGAGGGAGAACCGTTTCAACGGTTTGCCCCAGCAGGCGTCGGGGCGGCTGGCAAAAGCCGTTGAAACGGCTAGCCATCATGCTGTTGCTCCAACACCCGGCTGAAGCCGGGTGCTAATGAGAGGAACCCAAAACCTGATTTGCGCCCCCACGCTGGCCGGTCTGATCGGCTGGCTCAAGCCCGCAGCCGCTTCCGCAGTTCGCGCCAGTTCTGCTCCATCGCCTGAAGGGAATCCGCCTCCATCTGGTGATACAGGTCCAGCACGCGCACGCCAAAGGGCGTCAACTGCGCTCCGCCACGCGCCGCTCCGCCGCGCTGGCGGTCCAGCAGCGGTTCGGTGAAGCAGGCCTCCATCTGCTTCACCAGCGTCCACGCCCGCATGTAGGACATGTCCATCTGCTTCGCCGCCTGGGCGATGCTTCCGGTCTGGGCAATCAGCCCCAGCAATTCCACCTTCCCCGGCCCGAGCGCGATATCGCCACCAACGACGACGCGGAGGCGTGGCTTGAGCACGGGAGCGGCGGACGATTTGGCACGGTTCATAGTGGTCGAGTGAGGTAAAAGGTGGGGCAAGGCGTGTGGGCGTCAAGCCTGCGGGAATGCCGCGCAGGAACCCAGGAATCTCGCAACTCGACGCTGGTGCCGAACATGGTTAAGAATCTGCCGTGCTTACCGTATTGCAAACGTTGCTCCTGGCTTTGTTTCGGCTTCAGACGCTCCGTTCGGCTGCGTTGATCTTCGTTGGCGCGATGCTCACCGCGTGCGCCACACCGAGACAGGTGCTGGAGGCAGTGGGGCCGGCCGCGCCGAGCGCCCGTTCCGAGGCTGGCTCCGGACGCCTGGTTGTGTTCACGCCTCAGGAGCAAACTTCCAGCGGGGAAGTGACCTACCAGCAGCATTCGAGTTATCGAGTGCTCACTCTCGAAGGCCAGCTGGTGCAGTTCGTGCGAAATCAGTCGGGCGGGCGCGACAGCCAGCCGGACGTGGTCCTGCTGCCCGCTGGTTCCTATGTGGTCCAAGCCTCCGCTGAACGGTTGGGGCCGGTTTCGGTGCCGGTGCTGGTGCAATCCCTGAAAACGACCGAGGTGCATCTCCGGCCGGGCTGGAAGCCAGACCTCGAAGGCCGGGGCAAGTCCGACGTGATCCGCCTGCCCAATGGCCAGCCGGTGGGCTGGCGCGCGCCCGTGCGCGGTCTCGAATCAATCGATGAACAAAAGGCCGCACGGGCCGATGCGGTGGTCCGGGTGAAACTGGTGCAGGCCCCGGAAACGATGGGAACTGCCGCCTACGCGCTGGTGGAAACCCTGGCCGTGCTCCGCAATAATTCCACGCACCCAGTGGCCGTGCGCTTTACGGTTGGATGCCGTGACATTCTCAAAGCCCCTGCCGCGGGCGTTTCGGTTTTGTATCTGAAACTCCTGAAGCGCGAGGGCGGCACCCAGGAGTGGTTTCTACTCGATGACTGAGGTGGTCCGGCGGCAGATCGCCAGTCGTGCTGAGGAGGCCCGGAAAGCCCGCTTCGGTAGGGGGAGCCCTCTGCGGTTCGTCACCTGATCGTAACTTGCCCGCCCTTTGTTTGTCACCGCGCACCCGCATGTTTCGTGGCGTTGCAAATGCAAGCATTCAACCCACACATGATGAAACGCACTACCAAGACAGCTCTGGCGGCCACGGCCGCCGTGCTCGCGGCGTTCGGCAGCCAGCCGGCCGCTCACGCCCAGACCGCCGACTCCCTCATCGACAAACTCGTCGAGAAGGGCATCCTGACCACCAAAGAAGGTCAGTCACTCCGTGAAGAGTCCGACAAGGATTTCACGCGCGCCTATTCCGCCAAGACCGGCATGCCCGACTGGGTGACGAGCCTCAAATTCAACGGCGACTTCCGCGGCCGTTTCGAGAAGCACAACTCCGAGAACCCCGCGCACAGCGACCGCAACCGGTTCCGCTATCGCCTGCGCTTCGGGGCCACGGCCTCGCTGCTTGAAGACTTTGAAGTGGGGTTCCGGCTCGCGTCGGGTGATTCAGCCTCGCCTTTTGGATCTGGCTTTGGTGGCAATCCGGTCACGGCCAACACCACGATGGGCGATGGATTCTCGCGCAAGTTCCTCTGGGTGGACACCGCTTACGCCAAGTGGACGCCGATCCACACCGGCGACTGGCTGGTCAGCGGCATGTTCGGCAAGATGGACAACGTGTTCACCCTGGGCAACATGGTCTTCGATCCGGACATTCAACCGGAAGGCGCGGCCTTGCAGATGGCATACACGGTCAATGAGAAGAACACGCTGAAGATGAACAGCGCCTTCTACGTGCTGGACGAGAACAACCAAGGCGCTGCGGCAAGCCGCGACCCGTTCCTGGTGGGCGTGCAACTGGCCTTGGAGACGAAGTGGAACGACAAGTTGGACACGGCGCTGGGGCTTTCTGCCTTCAGCATCGCGAACAAGGACAACCTTCTCAACGCGAGCATGCCGAATCAGAACGACGGCAACACCCGCACGATCGCCGGTGCTCCCTTGCACGGGTTCAATCCAATCATCGGAGACGCCTCGATCACCTACAAGTTCGACAAGGTCCCGTATTACGATGCGCCGTTCCCGGTGAAGCTGGCGGGGCAGTATCTCCAGAACCCCTCAGCTCCTACTGCAAATCGCGGCTGGAATGCTGGTGTCACCTTCGGCAAGGCTGGCCACAAGGGGCTGTGGGAAGTTGCCTACCGGTATCAGCGGATGGAGGCCGATGCCTGGTTCGAAGAATTGCTGGACGACGACAACGGGGCCTATTATCAGGCTGGTCCGGTCAACTCGGGCAACGGCGCTGGCTATCGTGGCGGCACCAACGTCAAGGGCCACCTGATGAAGGTGACCTATAACTTCACGGACTTCTTCAACCTGTCCGCCACCTACTATTTGAACACGCTCATCAACCCCTCGCCCGCTGGATCCATCAATGAGAGCGGGCACTTCATGCTCGACTTCATGTGGAAGTTTTAGTCCGTCGTGTTGTCCTCCTGCAGGGCTGGCGGCGTGCATTCCGCCAGCCCTGCAAAACCTTAAACCTGAACTCAGCCCTGATATGAAAATCCAGAAATCCATCGCACTCCTCGCGGCGGCCCTCGCGCTCGCCGGTTCCGCCCAGGCGGGCAGCATTACCGTCAAAGGCTCCGACACCCTCGTCGTCCTCGCCCAGAAGTGGGCCGAGGCCTACATGGCCAAGAACGCCGACACCAAGATCCAGGTCACCGGCGGCGGCTCGGGCACCGGCTTTGCCGCGCTCCAGAACAAGACCACCGACCTCGCCAATGCCTCGCGCAAGATCAAGGCGGCGGAGATAACCACCTGCATCAAGGCCTTCGGCAAGCGCCCGACGGAATACAAGGTGTGCCTCGACGGCCTCTCGGTCTATGTCAGCGCGGACAACCCGGTGAAGGAACTCACCGTCGCGCAGATTGCCGACATCTTCAACGGCAAGACCAAGAACTGGAAGGAAGTGGGCGGCGCCGATGCCCCCATCACCGTCTATAGCCGTGAGAACAGCTCGGGCACCTACGAGTTCTTCAAGGAGCACGTGCTCCAGGGCAAGGACTTCGCCTCCAGCGCGCAGACCATGCCGGGCACGGCGGCGGTCCTGCAGGCCGTGGCCAAGGACAAGAACGGCATCGGCTACGGTGGTGCGGCCTACGGCGCGGGTGCCAAGCACCTCGCGGTCAAGAAGGACGACTCCTCTCCCGCCATCGAGCCGACCGAGGACAACGTCATCAAGGGCACCTACCCCATCTGGCGCTACCTCTACGTCTATGTGAACCCGGCGCTCGACAAGGGCGACATCGCCAAATACCTCACGTGGATTCGCGGTGACGAAGGCCAGAAGGTCGTGAAAGACGTGGGCTACTTCCCGCTGCCCAAGAACCTGCGGGACTGAGATTGAGATTTTGATCGTTAGTTCCTCCTGCGATCATCGTGGGGCGGGCGAAAGATAGTGCATGTCCTTCGCCCGCCCTTTTCCCCTTGAAGCCCACGCTTTGTTTCCGGCTCGTAACTAGCGCTCTGCGCCCGGTTCACCTACTCTCGCTCCCGTGACGAACGCCCCGCACACCGCCAAGCGCACCGTCGGCTGGATGGGCATCCACCGCGGGCACAAGGCCCGGCCCCTGGAGTGGCTGGCTGAGAAGTTCATCTTCCTGGTGTCGCTCACGGCGATCCTGATGGTGTTTCTGATCTTTGTGTTCGTCGCCCGGGAAGCCCTCCCGCTCGTGCTGGGCCAGATGAACAGCGCGGCGGCGCGACCGGCGATCTCGACCGAGGAGTTCGACAAACTCAAGCCGGTGGAGCAGCAGGCCTATCTGGAACTGACACCCGCCGAGTTCAAGCGCCTGGACAAGGAGGCGAAGCTCGCGCTTTTGGAAGTCCGCCAAGAGGAGGCCAAGGAAGCGCCCAAGGACAAGGACGCCAAGGTCAATACCACGGAATGGCGCTATCTCTTCCGCGAGCATCAATGGTCCGACAGCGGTCCGGACGACCGTTATGTCTGGCAGCCCATTGGCCGCATCCACAAATACAACCTCTGGCCGCTCATCATCGGCAGCCTCAAGACCACAATCGTGGCGCTGCTTTTCAGCGTGCCGCTGGCCTTGGCGGCGGCCATCTATGTTTCGCAGCTTTCGTCCCCGTCACTGAAAGAATGGCTCAAGCCAGCCATTGAACTGCTGTCCGGCGTGCCGTCGGTGGTGCTGGGTTTCTTCGGGCTCATGGTGCTCGCCACCTTCATGCAGGGCGTATTCGGCTACCAGTCGCGTTTGAACGCGTTCGTCGCGGGCATTGCCCTGGGGCTGGCGGTGATCCCGGTGGTGTTCTCGATCGCGGAGGATGCGCTGACGAGCGTGCCGCGCTCCTATACTCAGGCAGCTTTGGCGCTGGGTGCCTCGAAGTGGCAGGCGGCCTGGCAGATCGTGCTGCCCGCTGCCGCGCCGGGCGTTTTCGCCGCCGTGGTGTTGGGCTTCGGCCGTGCCATCGGTGAGACGATGGTGGTGCTCATGGCCAGCGGCAACGCGAGCATCATGTCTTGGAGCCTGTTTGACTCCACCCGCTCCATCACCGCGACCATCGCGGCGGAACTGGCCGAGGCGGTCTTCGGCGGGCATCACTACCGCATCCTCTTTCTCATCGGTGCGATGCTCTTCGTCGTGACCTTCCTCACCAATCTCGCGGGCGATCTCATCATGCACCGGCTCAAGGGCCGGCTGGAGGGGAAGGCCAAATGACCAGGCGCCAAGCTCCAAACTCCAAAGCAGTTCCAGGCTCCAGGCTCCAAGGCGCGGGCTGGGAGGCGCTCGGTTTCCCTCTGGAATTTGGAATTTGGAACTTCTTTGGAATTTGGAATTTGGAATTTGGAGCTTTGCCCAGCGCATGACCCCCGCCGCTCCCCAGCCCGCCCGCCTCGACTTCCGCTCGCGCGGCTTCGATTTCGCCTCCTTTGCCTTCACCAGCATCACCGGGCTGGCGACGCTCTTCATTCTCGGCATCCTCGCCATCATCATCGCGAATGTCGTCTGGCATGGCTGGAGCACGTTCTCATGGCGCTTTCTCACCGGCAGCGCGGATCAGGACATGTTCGACGTGAACAAGGCGGGCGTCCTGCCCATGGTCATCGGCACCGCGTTGCGCGTGCTGGTGATGACGATCTTTGTCGTGCCCATCGGCGTCATCACGGCGGTCTATCTGACCGAATATGCCAACTCGACGGCGATGACCACGCGCATTATCCGTGGCGCAGTGAACAATCTCGCGGGCGTGCCCTCGATTGTCTTCGGTCTGTTCGGCCTGGGTTTCTTCATCAGCTTCGTGGGTGGCGCGCTGGACGCGGGCTCGACGGAGCCGCACTGGGGCAAGCCGGCCATTCTGTGGGCTTCGCTCACGCTGGCGGTGATGACGCTACCGCTGGTGATCGTGGCCACGGAGGAATCGCTCCGCGCCATCACGCCGGGTTTGCGCGAGGCGAGTCTGGCCCTGGGTGCGACCAAGCTGGAAACCATCATCAAGATCGTGGTGCCCGAGGCGCTCCCGGGCATCCTCACCGGCGGCATCCTGGCGGTGGGCCGGGCCGGGGGCGAAGTGGCTCCGATCCTCTTCACCGGCGCGGCGTATTACATGCGGGACCTGCCGCATTCGCTGACTGACCAGTTCATGGACCTGGGTTATCACGTCTTCATTCTTAGCACCCAGTCGCCTGATATTGAGAAGACGCGGCCGATTCTGTTCGCCACGGTGCTGGCACTCCTGCTCCTCACGTTGTCCCTGAACTTGGTTGCCGTCATCGTGCGTGCGCGGGTGCGCAAGAAGATGCGCGCCGGACATTGACCTATGGCTGTTTTCTCCCCCTCCCAAGTCACCCTGAACACCGTCAAGCCCACGGAAGGCGCGGGCGCGCCGCTCATCACGAGCGAGCAGGTGAACCTGCATTACGGCACAGCGCACGCGCTCAAGGGCATTTCGGTGACCCTGGGTGAACGGCACGTCACGGCCTTCATCGGGCCATCGGGCTGCGGCAAGTCCACCTTCCTCCGCTGCTTCAACCGGATGAACGACCTCATTGACTCGGTGCGCATCACCGGCTCGATCAAGATCGGCGGGCAGGACATCTACAGCAAGGATGTGGATGTGATCGAGCTGCGGAAGCGCATCGGGATGGTCTTCCAGCGGTCCAACCCGTTTCCCAAGTCCATCTACGACAACATCACTTACGGGCTCAAGCTGCACGGCATGAAGGCCAAGTCCGATCTGGATGCGACGGTCGAGCAGAGCCTGCGCGGCGCGGCTATCTGGGACGAGGTGAAGGACCGGCTGCACACGAGCGCGCTCGGCTTGTCCGGCGGACAGCAGCAGCGCTTGTGCATCGCTCGCGCCATTGCCATCAAGCCGGAGATTCTGCTCATGGATGAGCCGGCCAGCGCGTTGGACCCGATTGCGACGGCAAAGATCGAGGAGCTGATTCTCGAATTGAAGAAGGACTTCACCATCGTCATCGTCACGCACAACATGCAGCAGGCCGCGCGCATCTCCG